>CAZBDA010000113.1:0-16362 GCA_964490445.1 uncultured Rickettsiales bacterium
GAGTCTGGACCGTGTCTCAGTTCCAGTGTGGCTGATCATTCTCTCAAACCAGCTACCCATCAAAGCCTAGGTAGGCCATTACCCCACCTACTAGCTAATGGGCCGCAGGCCGCTCTCAAAACGACAGGTCTCCGAAGAGATCCCCATCTTTTACCTCTGAGTCCGAAAACTCCGGGGTCTTATGCGGTATTAGCAGGCCTTTCAGCCTGTTATCCCCCATTTCGAGGTACGTTACCTACGTGTTACTCACCCGTGCGCCACTCACTTACCGACCGAAGTCGGTTCGTGCGTTCGACTTGCATGTGTTAAGCCCGCCGCTAGCGTTCGTTCTGAGCCAGGATCAAACTCTCCAGTTTGATTGGCGCAGACGCTAACGTCTGCATTCTCTTTTCTTTTTTCACAAAGGCTCGCTCAATTGAGCGGGTCACTATTCAGATTTCAAAGACCAACTGTCGACGTACGGGTGCGTCCCACACATCGGCGAAGGCGGAAACTACGCACGGGGCCGCTAGTCGTCAAGGAAGACTTCTACTTATTTTTCCGTCGTCGTTGCGGCCCCACTCGAAAACACGCCCCAGATGGCCCCCTGCTCTCGTTCCGGCGGCTAATCGACACGGCCCTCTACGCGCACGATGTCGCGCGCCTTTCCGGTCGTCTCGTCGATGTCTATGACCACCCCCTGCAGGCGGACGTCGCCCGAAGCCGGCTCGAACCGGCTGTCGGAGCGGCTGTGAAGGAAGCGCGCCAGGCTCTGCTCGACCTTGACGCCGATGATGCTCTCGTGGGGACCTGTCATGCCTAGATCAGTGACATAGGCCATTCCTTTTGGAAACACCCGCGCGTCGGCCGTTGGCACGTGGGTGTGGGTTCCCACCAGCGCCGACACCCGGCCGTCCAGGTGCCAACCCATCGCCAGTTTCTCCGACGTCGCCTCGCCGTGGAAGTCGACAAGGATGACATCAGCTTCGTCTCGAACAGAGTCGATCAAGCGATCTACGGTCGCAAACGGACAGTGCGTCAGGGGCATGAAGACCCGGCCCTGCAGGTTAAGCACAGCTACCTTGACTCCGTCACAGGGCACGACAGCAACACCGGAACCCGGGTTGCTCGCGGGGTAGTTGTGGGGCCTCAGGACACGCTCGTTGTTTTCGAGAAGATCGTGTCCCTGGCGCTTGTCCCAGCTGTGGTTGCCACCCGTAAGCAGGTGCACGCCATGATTGAACAGGTCGGCGGCGATGTCCTCGGTAAGGCCGAAGCCAGCGGCAGCATTCTCAGCGTTGGCTACCACGAAGTCGACGTCGTGCTCAGCGACGATACCAGCGAGACACTCTCGCACTGCGCGGCGACCCGGCCGGCCGAAGATGTCGCCAATCATCATGCACTTCATCGTCGGCACCCCCGAAACAGTCTGGCGTAGCTAGCGAGCATATTGCACCACCCGCGTCTCGCGGATCACGGTCACTTTGATCTGGCCAGGAAAGGCCATCTCGCTCTCGATCTTGTGGGCGATGTCACGCGACAGGGCAACTGCATCCTTGTCGGTCACGCTCGCGTTTTCGACCAGTACGCGAACTTCGCGGCCTGCCTGAACCGCGTAGGAACGCTGAACCCCGGGGAACGAGTTGCTGATGCGCTCGAGGTCGGTGAGGCGCTGGTTATAAGTCCGCATCATCTCGCTGCGCGCGCCGGGTCTGGCACCTGAAATCGCATCGGCGGCCTGGGTCAACACCGCATAGACCGACTCCTGCTCCACCTCCTCGTGGTGCGAAGCGATCGCGTTGACCACATCGCCACATTCACCGTGCTTACGGGCGAACTCGGCACCGACAAGGGCATGCGATCCCTCCTCGGTCTGGTCCATCACCTTGCCGATGTCGTGCAGCAGACCAGCCCGCCGGGCGAGAGTCTCATCCAGGCCCAGTTCCGCACACATCGCGCCGCACAGAAAGGCTACCTCCAACGCATGCTGCCACTGATTCTGCCCATACGATGTGCGGTACTTCAAAGCGCCGACCAACCTGAGGATGTCGGGATGAATACCGCCCACGCCCAGCTCGTTGGCAGCCTCCTCGCCGGCCGCCCGGAGCACCTTGTGGAACTCCACCTCGGCCTTACGGACCACCGACTCGATCCGGGTCGGATGAATCCGACCATCCTCGAGCAGCGTCTCCAACGCAGCCTTGGCTACCTCACGGCGGATGGGATTGAACGCTGAGATCACGATCGTCTCGGGAGTGTCGTCGATGATGAAGTCCACCCCAGTGGCCGCTTCCAGGGTGCGAATATTACGACCCTCGCGACCTATGATGCGACCCTTCAACTCGTCACTCGGCAGACTGACGACAGAGACGGTGCGCTCGCACACGTACTCGCCGGCATATCGCTGAATCGCCATGGACAGGATGTTCTTGGCAGTCTGCTCGGAGCGTTCACGCACCTCCTCTTCGACCTCTACTGCGCGCTTGAGGGCTGCAGCGTGGCTCTGCTGTTCGACTCTGGCAAGAAGCTCTGCCCGCGCATCCGCGCGGCTGAGTCCAGAGAGCTGCTCCATCAATCCGTCAGCTTCCTGCTCTCGCTGGACGACCTGGTCGACCCTGTCGTCGACCTCAGTCTCACGCTCAACAACCTTGCCCTCCCGCTGGCCCAGATCTTCTTCGCGGCGCTCCAGTCGCTCCGCGCGACGCTCGAGTTCCTCGCTACGCTTGGAGTTGCGCTCATGCTGCTCATCGAGGCGGCTGGCCTGCTCCTTGTTCTTGGTCTCCAGGACATCCCGCGCCTCGGCGATCGCAGCATTCAACTCCAACTCGCTGCGCTGAGCCTGCTGCGACGCTTGCTGCTCGAACTCCGCCTGAATCGCGCCGGCACGCTTATCTGCTTCATCCCTCGAGGAAGCGGCAGCAGCAGCGCGGCGAAACAGCAGCGCGCAGCACGCGGCGAGGCCAGCGACGGCTCCGATAAGCAGGCTGGTGGTCAATCCGGGCACACCCTGGTCCTCTCAATCCTTCGCCTGCTTCCTCGAGAGAGGGGCACACGCCGGCACATCACACCAGGATCAGGATCCAGCGAAGCTCAGCCCGAGATGGTCTGAGTGTCCGTGGGGGACTCGGAGGAGCCCTCCGCGTCGTTCACGGCTTCATCAATCAAAGCAACCAGTGAGCCCATGCTCGCGTCGAGCGAGCGCGTGCGCTGGCTGCTCTGTCGTTTCAGGTGGAAGAGTTCAGAGGCAATGTTGAGCGCCGCGAGGATCGCATGGTCACGCTGAACCGACGCAGGTCGACCGCCGGACAACTCGCGTAGCTTGCCGTCGACGTATGCAGCCACCGCTCGCAGGTGCTCCGGCGGACGGTCGCTTCTCAGTGCATATCTTCGGCCGAGGATCTCGATCTCGACTACGCCCATACGAGGCTCAATTCTCTCCCAGCCCAAGTAGTTTCGGCTGGATCAGGATTCTGGTTAAGTCCCGAAAATCTAGTCGTCTGCGCCAACGCCGTCAAACGAAGCTCGAGCTCGCGACACAGTAGGAAGGGTACGCGGGCGGACCAGCTCAGGCGAGTGTCGATGGTGCCACGAGCCCCGCTTGAGAGGCCGCAGCATCCGCACTGTTCTCGCCGCGACCAAGGCCGGACAACTGCTCCCCAAACAGGGCTTCGACGAACAGTGTGGGATCGAAATCACGCAAGTCGTCGACCCCCTCACCGATGCCGATCAGCTTGACCGGAATATCGAACTCATCGGCAATGGAAAGGATCACTCCCCCGCGGGCCGTGCCATCGAGCTTTGTGAGTACGATGCCCGTGACGCCAACCGCCGCCGAGAACTCGCGCGCCTGCATCACAGCGTTCTGACCGGTCGTCGCATCGAGGACGAGAAGAACCTCGTGGGGGGCGCCGGGATGAGCTTTGCCGGCGACCCGGTGAATCTTCTGCAGCTCGTCCATCAGGTCCCCCTTGGTGTGCAATCGACCCGCTGTGTCGCAGATCACCAGCTGGGCTCCGCAGTCGACCCCGGTGCTGATCGCGTCGTGCGCGACCGCGGCCGGATCGGTTCCCTCGTCGTTCTTGACCAGTTCCGCTCCCGCACGCTCAGCCCAGACCATCAACTGCTCGACAGCGGCGGCGCGGAAGGTGTCACCAGCACCGATGACCACCTTGCGTCCATCCCGAACGTTACGAGCGGCCAGCTTGCCGATGGTCGTGGTCTTGCCGGCACCATTCACGCCAATGACGACAATGACGACCGGCCCCTCTTCGCTGTCCACCTTGATTGAGCCTGCGCAGGACGCGAGGAGAGCACCTACCTGTTTCTGCAGGAGCGCCCGCAGGGCCCCGAGGTCTTGGAGATCCTCACGCTCAGCTTCGACCCGGAGGGTCTCGAGCAGCCGCGTCGCTGTGCCGATTCCGACATCGGAGGTCACCAGCAGTTCCTCGAGTTGCCGCCACAGAGAGTCGTCAATTTCGCGACGGCCGCGAAACAACTCGTCCATGCGGAAGACCATCCGTTCCCGGGTACCGGCAAGGCCCTCCGCCATTCGCTCCAGAACGGATGGCTTGGCCGACTCTGCTGCTGCAGCCGGGATCGCCCCAGGCGCCGCGAGCTGGTCGGATTCCGCTGCACTGGTGTCGGCAGGCTGCGAAGTGCCTGTGCCCCGCTGCCTGACGACTCGGTACAGCAGCCAGAGAGCAACAAGCCCCAGGGTGACCCCAAGACCGACCACGACAACAAGGTCGAGGCCCTGAGCCTCCTGGAGCGACGAGAACCTGTCCATGGCAACTCTCCGATGTGAGGCGGCCGATACTAGCCTGAATTCGCGCTAGTGCGGGAACAGCTCTTCGGCGGGAATTGTGCCCGTCCACAAGCCGGCGAGATCGCGCCCTTCATAGCTCTCGTCCCAGGGCGTGGGTTCACGAACGCTGATCCGAGCCTCGCTGAGAGTGACCTTGCCCAGGGTCGCGTACTTGCCGAGCACCAACCATGCGGTCAGCATGCGATCCTCGAAACGGATCATGCGCTGATCGTCGTCCTGGCCCGCAACACCTTGAAACTCGATCTTCAGGTTCGCCAGCACCGGACGCCGCGAGTCTTTGTCCAGGGAGCCTTTCACCCGCAGCGCCTCCACCTTCACCGACGAAGGCTGAGCCCCGAGGTTGAGGAACTCCTGGAACAAGCTGTTCTCGAGCATCTCAGCGCTGGAGAACGGGACGATGTTGCCCTTTACCTGGTTGCGGATGCGGAGGACGCGCTTGTGACGGTCCACCCTGGGATCAACGGGCGGTGGCGGAGGCGAGGCTTGAGACAGCTTGCCGGATGTGTCGGCACCCGCAGCGCCGTCGCCATCAAGACTTGCTGCAGCAGTCTCCGCAGCGTCGAGAGCGCGGCGGTTCTGCAGCTGAGACTCCGTCGGGAAGGCACTGAGGGCACCGGTACGAACATAGAGCCGGTAACTGCCGACCACGGCAAATCCGATAAGCAAAGCGAGCACCACGCGCCACACGGAGAAGGGGCCTCGATAAGAAGAGGTCGCCGAGGGAGACAAGCCGTCACCGCGCGATCCCAGGACCACCAGGCTCTCGGCGCTGTCGGGCTCAGCTCGACTGTCGAGCCACTCGGTAAACGAGACGGGCAAGGCAGCGCTGTCGCTGGCCCCCGAGCCCTCTTGCTGCGCGGACTCCTGCACTTCTGCAGGAGCAGCCAGTTCCTCGTCGTCGGACAAGGAAGCTCCCGGCCAGGGAGCGTCCGCGACAGTGGGCGCCTCCTCCTCATCGGGTATCGATGGAAGGTCCTCTTCGGTCGGGGCGGTCACGGGTGCGACGGCGGACAGGGACGGGGGGAAGGCGTCGGGGTCCTCGTGGCGCTGGCGCGGGTCGCTCTCCCCTCCCAACGCCTCGATGGGGACCGCACCCGCCTCCTCCCGGCCCTCGAGCAGAGCCTGCAGGGTGGGCATCGAGGAGGCTGTGACCACATCGAGAAACGACGAGAGGACACCTTCCGCTTCAGTCTCCCATTCGCCAGAGTCGAGGCTGGTGGACGACCAGTGATGCCAGGGATCGCCGGAAATGGTCGGGTCCTCCGGCCGCACCTGGAGACACTCCGCGATTTCCGGGATCTGCGCAGCGGCAACGAAGGGTGCATCGTCGACCGAAACCGGGTCCTCTGCCCTCAAGAGGCCGCGGCGTGCCAGCTCCCGAACGATCTCCATCCGAGTTGCGGTGAACTCCCGGCCACCCTTCCTGATCCGAATCACGAAGCTAGAATACGCGCCTGCCTGATCCGAGCAAGACCCCTGGCGCCAGTCTTACTTGTAAGGATCCGATTCCGGACTCCGATGTGTGCCGCGCTGGCAAACGTGCTATTCACAGCGGCCGCGCCGCAGCAGAGTTCACACCGATCGGCGCGTAGCACGGCCCCTGCGGTCCGTTGCATGGAGATACTGCTATGAAGATCGAGGCCAAGGAGATCGTGTTCCTATCCGGGGTCCGTACCCCCTTTGGCTCCTTCGGGGGTTCCCTGAAGGGCCATAGCGCAACCGACCTTGCTGTCGTCGCCGCCCAGGGTGCCATCGAGCGCGCCGGCATCGGTGCGGAAGACATCGATCAGACCATCATCGGCAACGCCCAGCAGACCAGTGCCGACGCCATCTACCTGGCCCGCCACGTGGGCCTACGCGCCGGAATCCGCAATACCGCCCCGGCGCTCACCCTCAACCGTCTCTGTGGCTCCGGCTTCCAAAGCATCGTCAGTGGCGCCGAGCAGATCCTGCTGGGACAGGCGAACTTCGTCCTCGCGGGCGGCACCGAGAACATGTCGCAGGCACCGTTCGTAGCTCGCAACATGCGCTGGGGCGTACCTTTTGGGAAGAACGACACGCTCTCCGATTCGCTGTGGGACGGACTCTACGATCCGGTCGCCGACATGAAGATGGCAGAGACCGCCGAGAAGCTCGGCGAGCAATACAACATCAGCCGCGAGGAGTGCGACGACTTCGCCTGCCGTAGTCACCACAGCTACGCGGCTGCGCTGGAGGCCGACAAGTTCGCCGAGGAGATCGTACCCGTCATGGTTCGCAAGCGGCGAGAGGAAGTGCCCTTCACCATCGACGAGCACCCCCGCCCGGACATTGACCGGCAGGCCATGAACAAGCTGAGGCCCGTGTTCAAGAAGGACGGCCTGGTGACGGCCGGTAACGCATCGGGCATCTGCGACGGCGGTGCGGCCGTCGTGATCTGCAGTGGCGCGGCGGCAACGGAACGCGGCCTCAAGCCCATCGCTCGACTGCTCGCCTGGGGCGTAGCAGGCTGCGACCCCACGACCATGGGCATCGGTCCGGCTCCGGCAAGCCGCATCGCACTTCAGGACGCAGGACTTGCCGTCGACGACATGGACCTTGTCGAAGTGAACGAGGCATTCGCTCCCCAGTACATTGCGGTGGAAAAGGAGTTGGGCCTGAACCGAGACAAGACCAACGTCAATGGCGGTGCCATCGCAGTTGGCCACCCGCTGGCCTGTTCCGGTACCCGTATCACCTTGCACCTGATCCACGAACTGCGGCGCCGTGGCGGTCGATTCGGACTGGGAACTGCTTGCATCGGGGGGGGACAAGGCATCAGTGTGATCGTCGAGGCCCTGTGATGCCGAAAGGAAGCCGACATGAGCAGTGACGTTGTAATTCACGACTGGAACGAGGAGAACGCGGCCGTTGACGGCTGGCGCGAGGGCTTGGAGTTCTACGACGAGAGCCTCCGCGACGGCATCCAGTCGCCTTCCGCCACGGACCCGGCAATCGCCGACAAAGAGCGCGTGCTGCTGCTCCAGGATCGTTGTGGCATCCACCACACGGACATCGGTCTTCCTGGCGCCGGCCCACGCGCCGTCCAAGATGTCACCCACCTCGCCAGGTTCGCCCGGGACCAGCGCTTGAAGATCAACCTGACCTGCGCCGCTCGAACCCATCCCAACGACATCAAGCCAATCATCGCCATCTCAGACGAGGTAGGGGTGCCCATCGAGGTAATGACTTTCCTCGGCTCCTCGCCCCTGCGGCAATACGCCGAAGGCTGGGAGCTTGAGCGGATGGTCGAGCTGGCCCGCAACGCCGTCAAGCTCGCCGTTGGAGCGGGTCTGCCTTGCACCTTCGTCACAGAAGACACAGTACGTTCCACTCCCGAGACCCTGTCGACACTGTTCGAGGTGGTTCTCGGCGAAGGCGCCAAGGGCCTTTGCATCTGCGACACCGTTGGGCATGCCACTCCGGGCGGAGCTCGGAACATCATCACCTGGGTCCGCAACAAGATCGTCGAACTCGGTTATCCCGACACGGTGATCGACTGGCACGGCCACAACGACCGGGGCCTCGGGCTGATCAACGCCATCGCCGCGGCTCAAGCCGGCGCAAAGCGCATCCACGGCACCATTCTCGGAGTAGGCGAACGAGTTGGAAACACTCAAATCGACCTGCTCCTCGTGAACATGAAGCTGCTCGGTGTCCAATGGGAGGGCGACCTCTCGGCACTGCGCGAGTACACCGAGTTGGGTGCCAAGGCGACCTCCACGCCGCTGCCATTCAACTACCCGGTATTCGGCACCGATGCCTTTCGAACGGGTACTGGTGTCCACGCCGCAGCGATCATCAAGGCCCTCAACAAGGGCGACGCAGAGTTGGCCGACCAGGTGTACTCCGGGGTGCCCGCGAACCTGTTCGGACTGCAGCAGGTCATCGAGGTCGGCCACATGGGAGGACGCAGCAACGTCGAGTACTGGCTGCGTTATCGCAACATCGAGGCAAGCGAAGAGTTGGTGACTGCAATCTTTGAGGCTGCAAAGTCGAGCAACCGTGTGCTCAACGACTCAGAGGTCCTGGATATCGTCGCCGAGTTCGGAGCCGGCCTCGCTGGCGACGCCGGCCGGACCAGCGCTTCCGTCTAGAGCACCCAGCGGCACTTCGCTCTCGTCGTCAGCAGCTTGCTGCTCGAGCTCGCGAGCCAGCACCCGCTTCGCGTTGGCGCGGTAGTTGGTGGTCATATGAAAGGCAACGAAGCCGGTCAGGAACAACCTGATTGCAGCATCGAGCCGCGGGGCAATGCCCTCGATCTTCCAGACGAACAACAGCAGGCAGGTCACCAGGTTGATCACCTGTACGGCAGCGTAGGCTGAGCGTATCGAACGCAAGCCGGTGTGCGCCCAGAGCCTGTTGATGACGATGATTAGCGCCACTCCGAGTAGAACAATGTCCTCAGACTCCAAGGGAAGACTCCATCGGCAACGCCTCGGGAAGGCTGAACACGCGGTTGTCGATCAGGCGGGTCGCCCCGAAATGAACGGCCAGGGCAAGCACCACAGGTGAGGTGAACGTGCTGTGCAGGGGACGCAGACTGTCCGCATCGGCAAGAGTGACATACTCCACCTCCGCCAGCTCCTGCTGCTCGATCAGGCTACGCACGGTCTGTGCCAGGCGCGACGCGTCGCGCTCACCGGCGAGAATCAACTGTTCCGCCGCATCCAGACCTGCCGACAGGCACAGGGCCTGTCGCCTCTGCTGCTGATCGAGATAGGCGTTGCGAGAACTCATGGCCAGGCCATCATGCTCGCGAACAATCGGCATACCGACCACCTCGATGTCCAGGTTGAAGTCCCGCACCATGGCTCGAATCACCTGCAGCTGCTGGTAGTCCTTGGTGCCGAACATCGCCCAACGAGGTCGGACCAGGTTGAACAGCTTGAGCACAACGGTACAGACACCGTCGAAGTGTGCGGCCCGAGATGCGCCGCACAGGCCCTCGCCGAGCGACCCTGCCCTCACGCCCGTCTGAAACCCCTCGGGATACAGCTGCTCTGAATCGGGCTGGAACAGAATGTCGACACCAGCGTCGCGACACAACTCGGCATCTTTTTGCGGCGAGCGGGGATAGCTTGCGAGGTCCTCCCCGGGACCAAACTGAAGGGGGTTGACGTAGATGGACGCGACCAACACATCGGCACGGCGGCGACCTTCGTGAAGTAGCGACATGTGCCCATCGTGGAGATACCCCATGGTTGGCACGAACGCGATGCTTCGGCCTTCCTGCGCGCAGCGGGAGCAAAGCTCTTGCAGCTGTCCGATGGACTCGACTACGAGCATCTCAGAATCGACTCAGGCGGCAGAGGTATCGCCCGGACCGTAGCCCCCGGCAGCAGCCGGCGGAGCGACGCGCTTCGGACGGGCAGCTCTCCTCTTGAAGGAGTTCTCTTCGCCCGGAAAGGAGCCACCGCGAACCTCTTCGATGTAGTTGCCAACCGCTCGCCGAACCAGCCGGCCGACCTCAGCGTAACGACGCACGAACTTCGGCTGGAAGTCCTCGTCCATACCGAGCAGGTCGTAGATGACCAGCACCTGTCCGTCACAGCCGTTACCAGCGCCGATGCCGATGGTTGGGATCGAGAGTTCCTCGCTGATCTCCTGGGCAAGGGCTGCTGGAATGCCTTCGAGGACGATGCACCAGGCACCGGCCTCCTGGACGGCAAGAGCATCTTCGCGGACGCGGAGAGCGGCCTCGTCGGAGCGACCCTGCACGCGAAAGCCTCCCTGGACATGAAAGGACTGGGGGGTCAGTCCAACGTGACCCATCACCGGGATCTGTGCGTTCACGATGGCGCGGATGGTCTCGGCCCGCTCTCTGCCACCCTCGAGCTTGACCGAGTGTGCGCCGCCCTCCTGGACCAGCCGGCCCGCATTGCGAACGGCATCCTCGACGCTGGCGTGATAGCTCATGAACGGCATGTCGACGGTCACGTGGGCGCGCCTTACGGCCGCGCTGACCGCAGCACCGTGGTAGGCCATCTGATCGACAGTCACCGACAAGGTGTTCTGCTTACCCTGGACCACCATGCCCAGGGAGTCACCGACCAGGATGACATCCACGCCGGAACTATCGAGCAACCGAGCGAAGGTCGCGTCATAAGCGGTCAACATGGTGATCTTGCGGGCCTCCAGTTTCATCTCCTGGAGATCGAGAACTGTCACAGGCTTTTGTAGCTTCTTGTCGGTCATCGGTGCCTCCGATCGAGCGGCCCGTAAGGTCCTGCCCGTCGCGTAATTCAGGCTTGTCTCTTGCCGAGAGAGTTCCCGCCGGCCGACGCTCCCGCTCCGTCCAGGTCCCTACAGGGATCCCAGCGGAATGAGATGCTTAGTCCCGCCTTTCATGGCGAGGATCTCTCTCAACAACCACTCCCGGTCCTGCTCGTTCTTGACGAAATCAATTCCCGAGGTCTGAACCACCAGGAGCGGCGCGTCACGGTAATTGAAGAAAAAATCGTTGTAAAGCTCACTGAGGTCGCGGAGGTACTGCTCGTCCATGTTCTGTTCGAACTCCCGCCCCCGCAGTTGGATGCGCTCCATCAGCACATCGACTTCAGCCTGGAGGTAGATCACCAGGTCCGGTGTGGGCAGCCGGGAGTCGAGGGTCTCGTAGATCTGGGAATACAGAGACAGTTCCTCGCGATCCAGGTTCAAGGTCGCGAACATCCGATCCTTCGCGAACAGGTAGTCACACACGGTCGTCGGAACAAACAGCCCGGGCTGCTTGAGATCCACCTGCTGACGATAGCGGGTCAACAGGAAATAGAGTTGGGTCTGGAAAGCGTAGCGCTCCCTGTCCTCGTAGAAGAGAGGCAAAAAGGGATTCTCGAACACCGGTTCGTGGACGGCGTGCCCCTGCAGCCTCTCGGCGAGGAGCCGCGTAAGGCTCGACTTCCCTACGCCGATGACGCCTTCGACAACGATGTAGCGGGAACTCTTCACCGGGCTGGTTCTACCACGCCGAGAGGCGACCTGGGCCCTGCCATGACTCGGCTGTCCAATGCGGCGACGAAGACTGTCCGAGGCGGGACACCAGCGGACACCGAAGGACACCAACAATGCCCGACCAGCAATCCGTAGAGCGTGCTCCTGCGAACCGATTCAAGCAGCTTCGGCGAGGCTGGCACAACTCTCGCTCCGAGGTGCAAACGAGTCGGTCGAACACTCACAACTCAGACCGCTGGCCGACCACCACCGACCCCCCTGGCCTGCTGGCCTCACGAACCTAGGAGACAACGATGAGAAGTTTCAATCGCACAGTCCTGATTGGCAATGTCGGAGCAGATGTGGTTCTGCGCCACACGCAGAACGGCAAGCCCGTCGTCAACTTGAGCCTGGCAACCCACACGCGACGCAAAGACGAAGAGGACGTCACCGTGTGGCATCGAATCGTCCTCTGGGACCGACTCGCGGAGTTAGCGCACCAATACGTCAGAAAGGGACAAGCCCTGTACGTTGAAGGCCCCCTCAACCATAGAGATTGGATCGACAACGACGGCGTCGAACGCAGATCAGCCGAGATCACCGCTCGAGAGTTGATCTTCCTGGACCAACCGGGGCAGTCCGCCAAACCGTCGAGGACGAGTCGTCCCATCAGCCGAGCCAGGGACGGGGAAGAGCTGGAGGAAGTCATCGAGCAACTCGAGGGCTGACCCGCAGAAGCACGGCCCAGCGGCCGTCTCGTCCCCCAGCAGCCCCCGTGCGATCATGATGACATGGGGGCTGCCGGTAGGCGGCCGCGAGACCAGGCCCCGGGAAAAATCTGGCGACGAAACCAAGGCACTGCAAGGGTCCAGAAAATTGCGCCCAAAAGTCCCTTCCCGGCAGATCAGGACGATGCTAGAAACTTCCTCATGAGTGCCTTCCTGGTCCTCATTCTGGTCTGTACTTGATGATGTCCGAGAAGGTCGCCAACGAGCACCCCGAACCGACCAGGCCGCAACCGGTAGCACAGCAGCTTTCGCTGCCCCTTGCCGACGACGAATTCACTAGCGAAGAGCTGGTCGCGCTGCCGGCGGTCTCGGCCGAGCAGATCGACGCTCTTCATCGCGGCCTTGCCGAACGACTGGGAGAACCGCTGGACCTTGTTGGCACGGAAAACCGTCGCACCCTGTTGTCCTGGAAGCGCGGCGTCGACGGCCTGCTCAAGCTGCGAATCCACAAGCAGTTCTCGCGGGCAGAAGAGGCGACCCTGAGCGCCCTGGCCAGCTACATCCGCACCGGAGACTCCCACTCGGCACGCGAGATTCGCGATTTTGCACGCGAGGCTGGGATCCTCCGTCCGGGCCCTGGGCGAGCGCGATTCGGCTCACCACTGGGAATGGCTCATGACCTGCGCATCTACCTCGACGAACAGAACCGACAACACTTCAACGGCATGTTCAAGGGGCGAATCGGCTGGTCTCGGCGGACTCGGCGGAACTACCGCAAGACCATCCGGCTCGGCTCGTGGAGCCCTCGCAACAAGCTGATTCGCATCCATCCCGCCCTCGACGACAAGACGGTTCCAGACTATGTGCTTCGGTTCGTCGTCTTCCACGAGATGCTGCACGCCATCGTTGGAGCCTCCAACCGAGGGACTCGAACCATTTATCACACCCGAGACTTTCGACTACGCGAACAGCAGCATCCCGATCACGACGCCGCAGAAAAGTGGATCGCGGACCATCTCGAGGCTCTCTTGAGTTGGTAGCCCCCTCGCACAGCCACACTGAGCCGCCGTTCTCCGCAGCATGATAGACTTTGCAACTCTCTGAAAGAGGTCTGAAGTAACGAGGGAACCAGCCGGCCAGGACCTCATTATCACGTTGCATTCGGTAGAACAGCGCACGGTTGGTCTTCGGCTACGAAGGTTCAGGATGCGGTCTCAATGACATCTTCCGACAAGAAGCCCGCAAAAGTCTCACAAGTCGGGCCCTATCGGGTGCTAAGTACCCTGGGCACCGGCTCCATGGCCACCGTCAGCCTCGCTGAACAAAGCGGGCCGGGAGGCTTCCGCAAGAAGGTCGCGCTGAAAGTCATTCAGCCGAAGTACGCCGAAGAAGAAACCTTCATCAAGCTACTCATGCGTGAGGCTGCCATCGGCGGCATGCTTCGCCACCCGAACATCATTCAGACGCTCTCGTTCGAGCAGTACGACGGCAACTACGTGCTGGTCCTCGAGTACGTGGAGGGCATGACACTCGACAGGCTGCTCGCGGAGCACGGCGCACTGGATCCCGCCATGGCCCTGGATGTCGCAATCCAAATCTGCAAGGGGCTGACCTACGCTCACCAGTTGGTCGACGACCAGGGTGGGCCCATGTGCGTGATTCACCGTGATCTCAAGCCGGCGAACCTGATGCGCTCCCAGCACGGTGTGATCAAGATCATGGACTTCGGCATAGCGCGTGCCACCGCATCCTGGGCAGCGCTGACCGCACAGGGAATCATCCGCGGCACTCCCTCCTACATGAGCCCCGAGCAGGTCCTCGACAACGAATTGGATGGTCGCTCCGACCTGTTCGCCGTCGGTGCCATCCTCTACGAGATGCTCACCGGCGTCGTGCTGTTCAAGGGCACGAACATGCTGGACGTGCTCGAGAAGGTCGCCAAGGTGGAGATCAACGACGCATTCGTTCGGGTCGAGCAGGCGTTGCCGGGCGCCGCAGCGCTGCTGCAAAAGCTGCTCACTGCCAACCCTATGGACCGCTACCAGGATGCAACCTCCGTGGCCGCTGCTCTGACCGAGATGCTGCAGTCCATCTCTACCGGCGGCAGTGGGCTCGGTTCGCTGGATGACCTGTCCCAAGCCGGGGACATGCACACCCTGATCGCCATGGCCGGCGGCACGGCCAAGAAGAGGGTGCGGAAAGCATCGGGCGAAGCCACAAGCGGGCGAGGCAAGAAGAGACGCAAGCGCAAGCAACGCGGCGAAGGCGGCGCGGCGAAGGCTCGTGGTCGCAAGCGCGAGGTGCCGAGCAACTCCCTGGCTTCTGACAACAAAGAGATCGAGGAGTTCATCTACGTCGAGGAATCCGAGGAGGAGGAGTTCTTCGTCTTCGAAGAAGTCGACGAGTTGGCAGAGGCCCTCGAAGAGCGGGAAGCTGCCGATAAGTCCGAGCGAGACGCCAGAGCAAGTACGCGACAAGCAAGCAGCCCGGCGATGCCGGCTTGGAGTAACGCGCTGGAACAGGACTTCTTCGACACCGGCCCTATCGCCGTCGAGCCAGGAAGCATGGGGCCCGTCGACGACGAGGAACCGACCCAGATAGACGTTGGTCCACGCGAAGATGACCTGTTCGACGACGACGACGACTCGCGGCCTCCCACCGACGCGGTCGCCAAGGATGTCCTCGAGGCACTGGTTCCCGGAACGGGATCAGCCACCGCGGTCACCCTGGACGAACTCGCCGAGCCCTTCGCCGAGGACGACGAGTTGTGGACGGAGGGTCAATCACCCTCAGCCAGCCCGGAACTTGCCACCCAGTTGGAAACCGTGCCCCAGCACGACAGCGAGGAGGACGACCTCTCCGACACCGAACAGAGCCTGGTGACGCCCGACGTCGCTGCTGTTCAGGACCCAGCCGAACCGCTAGCTAGCGAACCCGATGAGAAGGCCGCCATGGACGAAAAGGAACAGGTCGCGGCGGAGAAATGAGGCTGCACGAGGGATGCAGTCAATTCGGGTCGTTCGAGACAACATGAGTGAGAGGGAAGCCGCGATGAGCGGCGATGGATAGTAGACGCTGATTGATCTGCAAGGCACGATCGGATCGTGCGGACTGGAACTTTCACCGGAACAAGTCGTTGAGCGACTCCCAACCTGAAACGATCGGCAACTACCGCATCCTCCAAACACTGGGAGAGGGTGCGATGGCTCGGGTGTACCTCGCCGAGTTGGTGGCCGCCGGCGGTTTTCGGCGCAAGTGCGCTCTCAAGGTGGTCCACCCTGAGTTCGCGCGCGACCAGAAGTTCATCGAACTCATGCAGAGGGAAGCGCGGCTGGGCGCACTCCTCGACCACCCCAACATCGTCAATACGATCTCCTACGGGGACGTGGATGGTGTTCACTTCATCGACCTGGAGTACGTCGAGGGGAAAACCCTCGACGAGTTCCTCGAAATGATGCGCACCAAGGGTAAGCACGGTCTGGACATGGGATTCTGCCTGCAGATCATCCTGCCCATCCTGCGGGGCCTCGACTACGCCCACAGCTTCACGGATGAGAAGTGGGAAGGCCCGCCTGGACTGGTGCACCGCGACCTCAAGCCCGCAAACATCATGCTGTCCAACCAGGCCGTGGTGAAAATCATGGACTTCGGCATCGCCAAGGCCCGAGCTGGTCGAACCAACCTGACCAGCATCGGCCAGGTTCGCGGCACCCCGGTGTACATGGCACCAGAGCAGGTCACCGGCAAAGAGGTCGACGGCCGCTCCGACCAGTTCGCTGCCGCCACCGTGTTCTACGAATTGGCGACTGGCAAACGCCTTTTCAGCGGCATCAACCTGGTCACGGTGATGCAAACCGTCGCCACTGCAGACACCAGCGCAGC
>CAZBDA010000114.1:0-16361 GCA_964490445.1 uncultured Rickettsiales bacterium
TCCTTGCCTTTGGCATCAAGGCCGCCTTCCCCCTGCTCCACAACTGGCTGCAGGACGCCTACCCCGAGGCCACGGTGGTGGGCACGGTGTTCCTGTCGGCATTCACCACCAAGCTGGCCATCTACACCCTGGCGCGCGCCTTCCCAGGCACTGAGATCCTGATCCCCATCGGCGCAGTGATGACGCTGTTCCCGATCTTCTTTGCCGTGATCGAGAACGACCTGAGAAGGGTCCTGGCCTACAGCCTGAACAACCAGCTCGGCTTCATGGTGGTGGGCATCGGCATCGGCACCCAGCTTGCCCTGAACGGCACCGCCGCCCACGCCTTTGCCCACATCATCTACAAGGGACTGCTGTTCATGGCCATGGGCGCTGTGCTGCACCGGGCGGGCACAATCAAGGCCTCGGAGCTCGGCGGGCTGTACAAGTCGATGCCGTGGACCACCGCGTTCTGCATCGTCGGCTCCCTGTCCATCGCCGGCTTCCCGCTCTTTAGCGGCTTCATCTCCAAATCCATGGTGCTCGCCGCCGGCGCCGAAGGCCACATGATCGTGCTGTCCGTTGCACTGCTCATCGCCAGCGCCGGCGTCGTCGACCACTCGGGCATCAAGATCCCGTTCTTCGCATTCTTTGCCCACGACTCGGGCCGGCGGGTCGAGAAGGCACCACTGAACATGCGCATCGCCATGGGCCTGGCAGCAGCCCTGTGCCTGTTCCTGGGCTTCGGCCCCGGCATGCAGATGCTGTACGACATCCTTCCCTACCAGGAAGCAATCGCCGGCTACGACCCCTGGACTGCCAGCCACGTGCTGTTCTACCTGCAGCTGCTGCTGTTTGCCGCCCTGGCCTTCGGCATCTTGTACCTCAAGGGGTGGTATCCGCCCGAGCTTCGCGCCACCAACCTGGACACCGATGTCATCTACCGCAAGCTGCTGCCTGCCGTCGTCAGGCGGATCGGCCGCATGATCGGCGCCGTCAACGACGCGATCCGTACCCAGGCCCGCAAGTTCATCGGTTGGCTGGTCAAAGAAGCCGAGGCCCAGAACCTGCCCGCATCGGGGGTGCTGGGTGAGCCGTGGCCCGTCGGCACCGCTGCTCTGTGGTCAGTGATTGTGCTCATCATCTGCCTTGTGATGGCCTTTACCTGAGGCCTTAGTGGTGACCCTATGATTTTCCGCCAATTGTTCGACCGAGAGACCTGCACCTACACCTACCTGCTCGCCGACGAGAGCAGCGGCGAGGCGATCATCATCGATCCCGTGCTGGAGTTACTCGACCGGGACACTTCGCTGCTCGAGGAGTTGGACCTGGAGTTGCGCTACAGCATCGAGACTCACGTCCACGCCGATCACATCACCGCATCGGGAATGCTGAAGGAACGGCTGGGCTGCAAGACGGTGCTCTCACAGTACTGCAAGTCTCCCTGCGTGGACGTCTGCGCCTGCGAGGGCGATGTCCTGGACTTCGGACGACACAGGCTGCACGTGCTGGAAACTCCCGGACACACCAACACCTGCAACAGCTACTACCTGGCGCGCGAGGGCATGATCTTCACCGGCGATGCGCTGTTCATCCGCGGCTGCGGACGCACCGACTTCCAGGAGGGAGACGCCCGCCAACTGTACCGCTCGGTCCACCACAAGATCTTCTCGCTGCCGGCGGCGACCCTTGTTTATCCCGGCCATGACTACAAGGGCTGCACCATGAGCACCGTGGGCGAGGAGATCGCCCACAACCCGCGCCTCGGCGGTGGCCGCAGCGAAGACCAGTTCGTCACCATCATGGAAGGTCTCGACCTGAGCCCTCCAGCGCGAATCCACATCGCGGTGCCCGCCAACCAGAACTGCGGCCTCACCCCACCCGCCTGAGCCCGAACCATGGACAACTTCACCCCGATCCCGTCGTTGCTCGGCGGCATCCTCATCGGCCTCAGCGCCGCCGGGCTCATGCTCAGCCACGGACGGATCGCCGGCATCAGCAGCATCGTCAGTTCGGCGCTGAACCGGCCGAAGGACTCCGAGTCCCCATGGCGGCTCGCATTTGTCGCCGGCCTGGTCGCGGGCGGCGCGCTGATGGCCCAGCTGCTGCCCGAGGGCTACTTCGAGTATGCGCCACTGGTTCGCTCACATTGGAGCATCGCCGCAGCGGGGCTGCTGGTGGGCCTGGGCACGGTGCTCGGCAGCGGCTGCACCAGCGGCCACGGAATCTGCGGGCTCGGTCGCTTCCAGCCGCGCTCGCTGGTGGCCACCTTGACCTTCATGGCCACGGGCGTCGTGGCAGCGACCATCGTCACCCAATTGTTCGCGGGCACGCTATGAAGTCGGCTCTCGCTGCCTTCGCTGCCGGCCTCTTGTTCGCCGTAGGCCTGGCTCTCTCGGGCATGACCCAGCCGACCAAGGTGGTGGGCTTCCTCGATGTGACCGGCAACTGGGACCCGAGCCTCGCCATGGTGATGGCCGGCGCCCTGGCGGTCTACGTGGTCGCCTTCCCCCTCATTCGCAAACGCAACACTCCCCTGCTGAGCACTGCCTTCGACATCCCGACACGCCGCGACTTCACCGTGCCCCTGGTTGCCGGCGCCGTGCTATTCGGGCTGGGCTGGGGCGTAGCCGGCTTCTGCCCAGGGCCTGCCGTAGCGGCACTGGGAGCGGGCATGAGCGAGTCCTGGCTGTTCGTGGGGACGATGCTGGTGGGCATGGCAATCGCAGGCAGGGTCATACCGGCTGCAAGCGGCTCGAAGGCTGCTAGCATGGCGACGAACGAAGCCGGAGATCCCCCATGCTGACGGTCCTCTCTCCCGCCAAGAAGCTCGACTGGCAACGGACGGTGCCCGACATCGCGCCCAGTGCTCCCATCCTCGAAAAAGATATCGCCGTGCTCGCAAAGCAGGCGAAGAAGCTGAGCGCACGAAGCCTGAAGAAGCTGATGGACATCAGCGACAACCTGGCAGAACTCAACTACCAGCGCTTCCAGGACTTCTCGCTGCCCTTTACCGAGCAAAACAGCCGGCCGGCCGTGTACGCCTTCGCCGGGGACACCTACGTCGGACTGGACGTAGAGCAGCTGGGCGCCGAGGACCTGGAGTTCGCCCGCGACCGCCTGCGCATTCTGTCCGGCCTGTACGGGCTGCTGCGTCCCATGGATCTGCTGCAGCCCTACCGCCTGGAGATGGGCACCCGGATGCGCAACTCGCGAGGCAAGAACCTGTACGAGTTCTGGGGTTCGCGGATCACCTCGTCGCTGGGTCGCTCCCTGGCAGAGCACGAGGACAAGACGCTCATCAACCTGTCCTCTGCCGAGTACTTCAAGTCGATTCAGCCGCGTGATCTTCCGGGCAGAGTCGTCACGCCGGTCTTCCTCGACACCAAGGGCGGCAAGTCGCGCAGCCTGTTCCTGTTCGTCAAGCGGGCCCGCGGAATGATGGCTCGCTTCGCCATCCAGCAGCGCATCGACCGGCCCGAGGGCCTCAAGGACTTCGACGAGGGCGGCTACCGCTTCCGCCCCGAGCAGAGTAACGCCGACCGCTGGGTCTTCGAACGGCCGCAGCCGCCACCGGTGAGATGAGCGAGAAGGCTACTCGGCGGCGCCGGCAAAGAAGAACGCGGGCGCTGCGCTGAAGGCGAAGGCCACCGACAACCGGGTGCAATTGCCCAGGGGGTCGGGCGCGAGGTCGGCATTCAGATCGAGCACGGTCTCCATGAGTACCGGGAGCTCATCGCCGATCCCATCGAGGGTCGCGACGTTGTCCTTGACCTCCTGGATGTCGACGCCGCCCCCCATGCGGCCGACGTAGCCGTATTCCGGTAGCAGCTCCATCTCGAGGACCGATTCGAGCAGGGTGAGGTCGATGTACTCGTCGAAGATGTTCAACTCCAGCCGCAGCGAGAATGGACTGCCGCGCAGCACACCGTCCTCGATGGTGGCGCACTCGACGATGCTCTCGTCGAGGCTCGGGTCGGGGTCAAAGGTCTGCCCGGGAAGAAGGAGCCCATCACCGCCCACCGCCGGCTGCCCGGTGCCGCGTGAGATGCGCAGACGAACGCAGTCGTCGTTGCGGCGGTCATCGACTCCGTCAAGCCCGATCATCAGCAGCAGCCGGCCATCGTTGATGGAGTTCTGGATCAGCGGTTCGATGGCGGCCCCGCCCGCCAGCTCCAGCGCCGGCAGCACATTGGCGAAGGCATTGTCGATGCCCGGCTCACCGTTCGGGCCGACGAAATCCTGGTGATAGCAACCCACAGCGTCGCTCTCATCGCTGGCTCTGCCGTCGAGATCAAAAGCGTCCGAGACCCCCTCGGGATCCTCGCGCACGAAGCTCATCTCACGCAGGACGGCGAGCTCGTCGGCGGGCGGGAGTTCCTCGTCCTCGCTGGAACCACAGCCCCCGGCCACCGGCGCCGCGGACAGCAACAACACGGACCACAGCAACCCGCGCGTCATACCTCGATCCCTCCCAGGCCCTCGGTGACCCGCGCGTCGTCGGTGCCGAACTCAGAACGCAGGATCCCCATGGCACGAATGCACGAGAGCATGAACCGCGAGGCGTTCTCCCGGGTCTCGGAACGGTAGTGCATGCCCTGCTTGAACACACCGCCGCCCGAACCGGCGTACAGGATCGGGTACTCGTCCAGGGCGTGCGTGCGTCCCAGAGACACGCCGGAAGAGGCCAGCAGGATCGTGTGATCAAGCAGCGTCTGCTCGCCCTCGGGGATGGCATTCAGCGCCTCGACCAGGTAGCGAAACTCCGCCATGCAGTGCAGCACGCACTGATGCACTTGTGGCTGAGGATCCGGCTCATCGTGGGTCAACTGGTGATGGCCTGCATCGGTGCCAGGGTACAGGTAGTTGTCGACCGGCCGGGTGAACACATCGCTGAACACCCGCGTCTGGTCACAGGCCAGGGCCATCGCCATCAGATCGCAGAGTGCGTGGTGACGAAGCAACAGGTCGTCGCCGAAGAAGTCATCCGCGGGGGGCTCGCCCGGAAGCCCGCAGGACGCCAGGCTGGCCGGGTTGGCCTGCATACGCGCCAGCCGTAACTCCAGGTCGCGGATCCCGTCCTGGTGCTGCTCGAGACGCTGCTTGTCGGCAACGCTCACGCGACTCTTCAGATCGCCCATGCGGCCCAGAACCGCATCGAGTACCGAGCGGCGCAGGCCCAGGCGTGGGTCAGCCACCGGCTCGTCGCCAGGCACCGAGAACCCGACTCCGAACAGGCGCTCAAACATCAGGTGCGGAGACTTCTCAGCGGGATTCACGCTGTGGGGCCCGTTGTAGGAGATTCCACTGCCGCCGCCGGGCCGACCACCGATTTCCAACGAACGGTACAGGGTCTCACCACCCACCTCCGCGGCGATCACCTGGTCGATGGTGGGGCCAGCGACAGTGTTGTCGCCTTCTTCGCCCAGGGGAGCCATGCCGCACAGAAAGCCCGCCGTTCCCGAGAAGTGCGGAATGAGGTTGGGCACCCTGACCTCGAGACCCGAGACCACCGAGATCAGGTGCTTCACGGGCGCGAGAGGCTGCAACTGGTCCGACAGTTGCCAGTCGTCCCCCATGCCCGCACCGATGGGTGTCCAGCGGTGCGGCAAAGTGCCGTTGGCCCAGAAGAACAGCCCGAAGCGAAGCGGAAACGCGGTACCGTCGGCAAGCGCCTCGTCGCTCGCGCCGAGCAGCGACTCCAGGGGCGGCAGGGCCACGCTCACAGCAGCCCCTCCCAGCAGGCCGCGCAGAATCATTCGCCGAGTCGGCATGCTCATAGCCGATCCTGCCAATCGGGGCTGGCAGCAGGGCCAGGTGCAGCAACCGGGACAGGTGGCAAGGGATCGGGGCCTGCAGGCTCGAGGTAGCCGGCCTTCCGGAACAGGGCGCTCATGATGAGCTCCGTCAGCACCGGCTTCAAGCGGTAGCCGCCCTCGGCGAAGCGCTCGTGCAGCTGGTTCAGCGCCTCGTCCTGGCCACTGTCGTCGCCGTGGCCCGCTGCCGCCCGGAACATCAGCGTAGTCAGGCAATCGGTGAAGTCTTCCTCCTGCGCGAGCAACTGTGCCATCTCGGTGTATTGCGCGAACTCGACTCCGCTGACCTCGCCGCTGGAGTCGATATCCTGTCCGTTGTCCTGGCTTCGGTAGCGACCGATGCCGTCGAAGTTCTCCAGTCCCAGCCCGAGCAGATCCATGGCTCGGTGGCAACCGGCACAGGCCGGGTCGGTGAGATGCAACTGCACGCGCTCGCGCAGAGTGGCCGCCTGGTCGGTTGGCGGTGGGATCGAGGTGTCGACGCCGGCCGGCGGCCCGGGAATGACCTGGCACAGCAGCACCTCGAGAATGAACCTGCCGCGCAGAGTCGGCGAGCTGGACGCCGGATGGGAGTTCATGGCCAGCAAGCTTGCGTGACCGAGCAAGCCCCTTCGCAAGGCGTCTTCTGGGAACTCGTAGGCTGCGAATCCTTCGCGGGCCGGCGCCTGCACCGAGTACAGCGTCGCCAGCTCGCGGTTCAGGTAGGTCGTGCGGGTGGTGAGTAGTTCGCGCATGTCGCCGTCGCCGTCGAGCGCGAGGTTCTCGAACAGCAACAGCGTCTCCTCGCGCGCCGACTCGCCCAGGGTGTCGCTCATGTGCACGAAGGTCTGTGGGTCCTTGTACAGTTCGTCGAGCTCGCCCAGGTGCAGGACATCGGACAGCCAACTGCGCAGCCCCACCTTGCTGCGCTCGGAACTGAGCAGCCGCTCCACCTGCGCGCGCAGGCCCTCGTCAGTGGTCAACTCACCGCGCTCGGCGGCAGCGAGCAACTCGTCGTCGGGAATCGTATTCCAGAGAAAGAAGCTCAGCCGGGAGGCCATGTCCGAGTTACTGAAGCGGTAGTCCCAGGGGCCCTCCAGGCCGGGCTCACCCAGCTCAGCGCGGTACAGGAAGGCGGGGTCCTGCAGTAGGGCTGCCAGCGCGAACTCGAAGCCCGCGTAGAAGTCACCGAGGGTCGCAGCTGAAGTGCCGGCGATGGCAACCAGGGCGTCCAGTTCCTGGTCGCTTACTGCGCGGCGCCAGGCCCGGCGCACCAGTGGCGCCAGCGAGGCCCGGGCACAATCCGGGTCGACCGACCCTGCGGGACTGCAGGTGATGACGCGCTGCCGCCGTTCAGGGGCGACCACCTGGGCTGCAATGACATAGGCCGCGCGCTCGAAGCCTTCGACACCGCGTGGTGAGATCGACGAGATGGACGCCCCCACCGCAAGCAGGCCGCGCAGCCGCTGGTCGGGCTCGATGTCTCCCGGCACGAACAGGTCGTCGCCAAACAGGTCCTGGACCGCGTTCAGGTACTGGGCCTCAGTCAATCGGCGCAGCGGCGGACTCGGCAACTCCAGCTCGGACTCCGGCGAGCCCTGTCCGCAAGCCGGAACGAAGCCGACCCACAGGACGAGCAGAGCCAGGCCGAGGGCAAAGCGAGCAATCGAGCGGAGAGCCATGCGCGAAGACCGTAGCAGCAACCGTAGCGATGTGCCGCGATTCCCAGCCATGCTGGGTTCAGCGCACCCACACCGAGAGACGGTTGCTGCTCGACGCGGAGGAAGCCCCGTTGCTACCACCGACCCGGAACTCGGAGCCGATATCACCGTTGGCTGCGTTGTAGTCACCGTTGTTCAGGTTGCTGCTGAACACCGCCGCATCGTAGCTAATGCCATTTCCCTCCAGGTCACTTCCATCTTCGTCGCAGGAGACAATGGCGATGTAGTCGTTCGGAAAATAGGAGCCGACGCGACTGCTCGAAGAGTACTGCTGCCTCGCGGCACCGCTCAGACCTGCACAGGTCGTGATCTCAGTGCCGACGAGAGTCGTCATGTCCGGGTAGGCCTGGTCGGTGGTCGCGATGACCGTGCTGTTTCCGTCCGTAGCCTGCAGCCTGATCTCGTTGAAGTCGACGGTGTCGTAGGCCTCGCTCTTGCCGGCATCACCGGGCCCCAGGTTGGCCGTAAAGAGGCCCGTTCCCCACCAGCCATCCCAACCTGATGAGTAGTCCTCATCATCCGCAGTAGCGGTAAACAGCAGGGTCCAGCCACCCCCGTCGGCCGTCATGTCGCAGTAGGCCTGAAAACTGGCACCGTTCGCACTGGGATCGAGGAGATAGAAACCGTCGCTCCCGGTACCGGCCGCCTGGCGGTCAAGGCACGAGGAACAGGCGCTCACCGACGCGTCAGACGGCGCGCAGTCATCGCCGTCGAGCACACCGTCACAGTCTGCATCCGTGTTGACGTCAGTAGAGATGGGCAGAGAGTCGTCACAGTCGTCGGCATTCCCCACGAAGCCGCTCGGCTGGCTACAGGACAACAGGCTCGCGGTTGAGTCTCCCAGGCCGTTGCCATTGAGGTCCGGGTACCAGGTGCCCGCATCGCTGGCGTCACTGCCATCAGCATCGCCCGAGCAGTCGTTGTCGAGAGCATCGCCGCAGACCTCAGTGCCGCCGGGGCTCTCATCTGCCGACCCGTCGTTGCAGTCTCCCGGCAACTCCACGAAGCCCGCCGGTTGGCTGCAGTCCGCGACTACAACCAGCGCATTGCCGAAGCTGTCCCCGTCCTGGTCCTCGTACCAGGTGTCGGCATCAGCAGCATTGATGTCGACGCTGCCGTCACAGTCGTTATCGAGCCCGTCACAGAGTTCGGTACCGCCAGGCAGTGCGGCGGTGCTGGCATCATCGCAGTCGAGATCATTGAAGGCAGCGCCGGCAACCAGGAAGCAGGACTGAAAGCCGGTGCCCGGAGCGCCGTAACCGTCGCCGTCGGAATCCAGATACAAGGTGGTGGTCACTCCCTCGTCTACCTGCGTGTCGCAGTTGTTGTCGGCGCTGTCGCAGACCTCGATGCCGCCGGGAAAGGAGGTCGCGTCCAGGTCGTTGCAGTCCGAAGAGTCAGCGACGGTACCAAAAGGCGCTGTGCACTCCGTGGTGCTGACGGCTGGATTACCGAAACCGTCGCCGTCGGCATCGAGGTACCAGGTGGTCGGGGCAGCCGCGCCTTCGTCGACCTGGCTGTCGCAGTTGTTGTCCGCTCCGTCGCAGACCTCGCTGGCGCCCGGATAGCTACTCGGAGCAAGATCGTCGCAGTCGTTGCCATCTGCGACGTAGCCCAGAGGCTGGTTACAGGCCAGCTGGCTGAGTACAGCGCGCCCATAGCCATCACCGTCGGCGTCGAGATACCAGGTGCTCTCGCCGGCAGCTCCAGCTTCATCGACCAGGCCGTCGCAGTCGTCGTCGCTGCCGTTGCAGGCCTCGGTCGCAGCGGAATTGACCGCGGGGTCGCCGTCATCGCAGTCCTCGCACGCCGCGTGTCCGTCACCGTCCACGTCCGCGTAGCCCACCGAGCCATCGCAGTTGTAGTCGCTGGGATCGGTACAGTCTGCTTCGGCGGCACCCGGGTGAAAGGACGGGTCCGCGTCATCGCAGTCTCCCAGGTAGGCCGAATAGCCATGGGGATGCCCGCAGGCTCGCTGGGGGCTGCTCTCGACCCCGTAGCCATCACCGTCACTGTCCTCGTACCAGGTGGGCGCATCCTCGGCATCGTCAGGGTCGGTCACTCCGTCGCAGTTGTTGTCGATGCCGTCGCACGACTCAGCAGCAAGGGGATGCACCGCAGGATCCTCGTCGTTGCAGTCCTGTTCTCCGGCAAAGCCATCGCCGTCGGCGTCCACTGGCAACTGTGCCGCCGAGTCATCGTCGTCGCCCGCAGAGTCGTCGTCATCGACACTGTCGTCGTCATCGACACTGTCGTCGTCGTCGGAGATTCCAGGATCGGCCGAATCATCGTCGTCGTACTGCATCCAGCAGCCGGTTGCCGGCAGCATCCACAGCGCGGTGACAAGCAAAACACCCAGAACACGGAACATGACGGAGACCTCCTCGCAGCAGCCGGCGGGAAAGGCCGGAGCACAGAGGTTATCTCACCCCAATGCAGGCAGGCGCCTCACCATGGCCGAAGGCCCAGGGACTGTCGGTTGCCCGGAACGGCCGGGTCCAATGCGGGAGGCAGGCGCGAAGGGTCGGTGCGAGCAGCCCAACTCATCGGCGGCGCGAACAGCTTGGCGAGCTGACTGAAGCATCCCCAGCAGAGAAACACCACGACCGGCACCAGCAGACCTATGCCAAGCACCATGAGGCCCGTCCGCAGTTCGTACTTTTCGGCCTGCTTCGCGTGCTCAGCACCGAGGAGGGCAGCTACCGATCCGCCGATCAGTGCGCCCCCCAACAAGAGCCCGCCGAGCACATCGACCCCTCCTCCGCCCGGCCCGCCCGGGCCAGAGCGAGCCCGCTGCCACGGAGGCTGCAACCAGGCACGCATCTGGGCCTGGGAAGGCCCATCGCGCAAGCTCACCTCGCCCATCTCCGCCGTGCCGGCAAAGGCAGTGGCTGGAGCAAGAACTGCTGACAAGAGGCCGGCCAGCAGAATCGGTAGTACACGGACCATCGAGACAGGATAGACGGGCGCCTTTTTCAGGCAAAGGCAATCTTGGCAGCGCGAGCGAGCCCCGCAACCGCTTGCCGTGACAGCGGCCTCTGAGCTAGCGCTGCCGCGAGTAGGTGAAGAACTCGCTGCCCTCTGCCCCACCGCTGGCCTCGGGGTAGTCCTCTGGCGAGGAGTACAGCTTCAGCGAATCGGCTTCGAGCTGCCAGGTCATGAAGAGTGCTGAGCCCACTTCGTAGTGACTGAAGCCCTGTACAGTACTCACACGGAGTTGGGACTGGTCGGTGTCGTTGGACCACGACTCGATGGCAAACAGGATCTCCCAGCCGGTTCCCTGGTAGTCCCCGACATCGGTCATCTCGTCGTTCGTGATCGCCAGGCTGTTGGTCAGTCCCGCAAAGTCACCCGTGTAATTCCACGACCCGAGCAACTCGAAGTTCACCGGCTGCGAAGTGGAATCGTCATCGTTGCTGACCGGTTCGCCACTGGCGCCGGTACCTGAGGTGCATGCCAGCATCCCGACCAGGGCAACCAGGAACAACCAACGGGTCGAGAACCATGTCATCTTGCTAGGAGCAATCATGCTGCACTGGAGGAAGCTCACCGTAGAGCTGCGAGAACAGGTGCCACTGGAAGGGCCTCGTCATGGTCTGCGTGAAGCCGCTCTCCTTGAGCCGCAACTGGAGCTGCGTCTTGACGTCCCTTCGCACCAGTAAAAGCGTGTAACGCTCCTCGAAATGCTTCAGCTTGACGATGTCATAGCGGTCCATGACGGCGTGCATATCACCGAGCAGGTTGACCCACTTGGAGAACATCCACTGCGCCGCGAAGCTCTCGTAAGACATGAATTGGGGCACTGCGTACAGTTGACCTTCGACCTCGGTACGCGCCCACAGCACCTCGGGGTGCTCGTCGAGGAAGAGGCTCGGGTCGCTTCGGATCAGCGCCTCGGAGCAGACCTCGGACCTGGCAATGCTCGGACTCGAGTAGCCCCAAAGATCCACGATCTCACGATCGTTCATGAACGAGAACGATGCCATTTCGGTGACGGCGATCCGCCAACCAGGAGGCAGGATCTCGTCCACGACCTGCCCGCCGAACAGGAAGTCATCGAGACGCCCGGGCTCCGCCATTGACAGGCTGCCGCCAGCCGCCTTGCCATAGTGAGACTGGGGATACTCGACCAACCAGGGTCCAGACACCGCACAGCAAAGCGCCAGCGGCAGTGGCAACCAGCGCAGCAGGGCTGGCGAAGGCGTCGCCTGCCTGCCAATCCACCACTGACCCAGCGACGCCAGGTAGTGGAGCGGCACCACGGCAACCATGAGCAGGAAGGGAGCGTAGTAGCGAGAAAGCGTCGGGTTGTAGCCGAGCCCGATTGCGATATAGAGCGTGGCGACCAGCGCCAACGGAACGAGGCTGAACCGAGTCCAGAGCCAGTGGCGGCGGTCCTGCCCGTTCGGTTCGAAGAACAGGGACGCCAGCAGGACACATGCGGCAAGCAGTACGGAAGGAGACAGGAACAACGCCTTCATCCACGTCGCCAGGAAGCCCACGTCGGTATTGCCATGCCAGCACCAGCCGATGACCGAGTCATCGCAGGATGGTCGCAATTCGAGCAACGGAAGCATCGACAGGTGGAAGGACTTGAAGGTCATCGGTGTGGGAACGAAATGGCCGTAGGCCAGGCGAACGCCGACAAAGTAAACGCCCAGGGAGGCCATGCCGGCGGCGGGCCACCAGCGCAGCGGGCGCCGCAACACAAGAGCCAACCCAAAGCTGATGGCGCTGAACAACAGGGCATCGGGACGCAGCAGCGGGAGAAGCGCTGCCGCGGCCAGGCCTCGCCCTGGCTTGCCGTCGTCGACCACCAGGTGGGTGACGGAGTAAAAGAACAGCAGGGACACAAGGCTGTTGCCAAAGCCGCTCGAACACACCTCGACAAAGGGAACGAAGAAGGACAGTGCCAGCAACGCGGCGGTCTGCAGCACCGGGTGATGCTTGCGCAACCAGCGGCGAAACAGCACCAGGTGGCCCAGCGCGATCAGGAAACCGAGCAGGTAGTTGCCGCCAACAAGCAGCTCTCGTGTTGCCGCCATGGGCAGCAAAAGCAGGTGGTAGACAAACTCGACGGTGGCGTCGACCCAGCTGCCGGGCGAGAAGGAGAACCTACCGTGGTGCCACAGGTTGTAGGTGTGTTCGAGGTTGATGAAGATCTCGTCGGTCCAGCGCGAGGAGTAGACGTAGGTGCCCGCCAGAGCAGTCGCTGCGGCGACAAAGCCCTCTTTCTCAGCAGACAAGCCGCGTAGGATCCGGACCAGGCACCAGAGCAGTGCGGCGGCCGCGAGGGCCCACAGCCACAAAGCCAATTCCGGGGCAGGTAGCAGGCCTCCAACCAGTCTGGGATAATCGACCGGCGTGAGATTCGTGTACTCGTAGATCATGCTGATTCGATGGTTCCGACTCGGACTCCCGGTGACACGCGGCCGTGGTCCCGGCGGTGTAATTCCGGTCTAGGTTGATCGAGTAATGAAACGAAGAGTCCTGGTCACAGGCGGCGCCGGTTTTGTCGGCTCGCATCTTACACGACGCCTCCACGAGGACGGCTTCAGCGTCCGCGTGCTGGATCGAGAGGTGACCGTTGATCAAGGACTAGAACAAGTGGAGTTCGTACGCGGGGATATCCGCGACATCGACCTGCTGCACTCCCTGAGCCGAGACTGTGAGGCGGTGTATCACTGCGCGGCCGTGCTGCCGATCTCCCGGGCCGGACGCGAGTTCACTGAAATCAATGTGCAGGGCACCAGGAACGTCTTGGATGCGGCCCTGGCGGCGGAGGTTGCCCAGGTCGTCCACGTGTCGAGCAGCTCCGTGTACGGGATCCCCGAGGAGTTGCCGATCACCGAGTCCTCACCGACCCCGACCCTGGGGCCTTATGCGGCCTCGAAGCTGGCAGCAGAGGACATCTGCCACGAATATCGACAGCGCGGGCTGCCCGTCTCCCTGGTGCGGCCGCGAACTACGCTGGGCCCCGGACGACTGGGAATCTTCTCAATGCTGTTCGAGTGGATCCGGCTCGGCCGCAGCGTATTTCTCATCGGCGACGGCAGCAACCTGTTCCAGTTCGTGAGCGTGCGGGACCTGGTCGATGCCATCGTGCGAATCCCCCCCGCGGACACGGCGGGCGAGGACTTCAACGTCGGCGCGGCGGAATTCGGCACCGTTCGTGATGACCTGGAAGCCTTGTGTGTGTACGCCGGGAGCGGCGCGAGGACCCGCCCGCTCCCTGCCGCGCCGGCGCGCATGAGCCTTCACTGCCTGTCGTTGCTGAAGCTTCTACCGCTGGTGGAGTGGCACTACAGGACAGCTGACCAGCCCTACTATTTCGACATCACCAAGGCCAGAGAGCTGCTCGACTGGACTCCCCAGGACAGCAACCTCCAACTGCTACAGCACAGCTATGACTGGTACCTGAGGTGGCGGCAACAGGGCTTCGCCAGCGGCACCACCCACCGGAAAGCTGCCCGCCCGGGCATCCTGAGCCTGCTCCGCCACGTTGCTCGCTTCTGACATGAAGCCCGAGCAGGGGCGCCACAGCGTCACCTGGAAGCTGCTCCTCGCCTGGGCGGCTCTGCTCCTGTTGCTACCCCTTGCCCTCGACCCTCGCCTGGTGTGCATCGACGCGGCCATGTACCTGGAGTGCGGTGCGCGACTGCTCCTCGGCGAGTTGCCCTATGTCGATTTTGTCGACATCAACCCACCGCTGATCATGTACCTCAGCGTGATTCCCAACATCATCGCGCAGTTCCTGTCCGTACACCCCACCCCGGTCTTCAACGTGCTGGTGATTGTGCTGGTCCTGTGGTCGGCCTGCGCCACCTGGCAGATGTTGCGCCGCCCGGAAGCGCAGATGAGCGCTGACGAAGTGAGCGCGGTGGTTCTGGCCTGGCTGCTCGCCTCGCTGGCGACCTGGCTGTTCATGCCGCAGTACATCGCCTTTGGCCAGCGTGAGCACCTGTTCATGGCACTGAGCCTACCCTTTGTCATGATGCGCTTTGTGCGCCATCGCGGCGCGGAGATCCATCGGGGCTACGCCTGCTTGCTGGGAGTCGCGGCGGGGATGGGAGTCGCGCTGAAAATGCACTTCCTGCTGGTGGTACTTGCCCCCGAAGTCCTGTGGTCCCTGCAGCACCTGCGCGCCGGCCGCCGTTCCGAAGTGGCCCCCTTCCTATTGCGGCCAGAGTGGGCAGCATTCGCAGCCGTCGGCGTGCTCTACCTGGGTTGTTTCCTGCTCATGCCGGGCGCGATGCGCGAGGCCTTCTTCGACCGTTGGGTCCCACTGGTCGTGTCGGAATACTCGGTCTATCACGCCCACTGGGGCCGGCTGATTGAAGGTTCCTGGGTCTTCCTGGCACTGGGTCTGTGCATTCCAGCGGCCCTGCTGCTACGACAGCGGCAAGGCGTGGCGGGCCTTGCCCGGCCTGCTGCAGCGATCGCCGCTGCCGGCTTCCTCCTCTACTTCGGTCAACACAAGTATTGGCCCTATCACCTGGTCCCCGCATGGACCGGCCTGTTCCTCTGCTGCAGCGTGCTGCTGCTTGCCTACTGGGGGCGGGCAGAGGACTGGCGGCGGTTCGTCCCCCCCACCGTAGCGGCGTTGCTCCTGGCAGGCATCACAGCCGGCCTCTGGCTCAACCTCGGCCATGGGGGCCCCAGGGAAGGCAGCCTTTCGGTAGCGGGCATGGCAGACGAGATCGAGCGGCTCACAGAGGACAGCGATCGAGTCGTGGTCCTCTCGGACACGCCGTGGCCAGCCTATCCCGCCATCCAACGTGCTGAGCGGCACATGGGAACCCGTTTCTTGTTCTTGTTCCCGCTGATGATGCTCAACCGTCACCTGGGCCAGCCGGCCGAGGACCCCCTGGCTGCGCATGCGCCGCCCGACTACGGCGCCCTGCCACACTCCGCGGCAGAGGCCCAGGTGCTGGACGAGCTGCGCGCCGATCTCGAGCGCTTCCAGCCCAGGCTCATCATCATTCCGGATTGGTGCATAGCCTGCCCGGCAGGCTTCTACTGGTGGAGCTATTTCCAGGCGCGAGGTCTGACCTTCGAAGACTACGAGTCCATCGGCCATCTGCACGGCAGCCTGTGGCTGCTACGCCGACAATAAGAGTCGGGCGACAGGCTGGCAGGCCCCGTCAGGAGGGGCTGGAGGCCTCGGGCAGGCGGATCCTCTCCACCAACTCCTGGATCTCCGGCGGCGGTGGGGGCGTCCTCAGGGAGACGACGATGGTCACCACGAAGTTCAGCAGCATGCCGACTGTGCCGATCCCCTCGGGAGAGATGCCAAACAGCCAGTGCTCGGCCGAGTTCAGTTCCGGGTGGATGAACTTGAAGAACACGATGTAGCCGGCAGTAAAGGTCAGGCCGAGGATCATCCCGCTCACGGCCCCCTCGCGGTTGGCTCGCTTCCAGAAGATCCCCAGCAAGATCGCCGGGAAGAACGAGGCTGCAGCCAGGCCGAAGGCAAAGGCGACCACCTGGGCCACGAAGCCGGGGGGATTGATGCCGAAGTAGCCAGCGATACAAACCGCGACGCCGGCCGCCACCCGCGCGGCCAGCAGCTCACCGCGCTCGCTGATCTCGGGCCGCAGACTCTTCTTGAGCAGGTCGTGGGCCACCGCGGTGGAGATCACCAGCAGCAGACCCGCCGCAGTCGACAGCGCCGCCGCCAGCGCACCCGCGGCGATCAGGCCAATCACCCAGTTGGGCAGCCCAGCGATCTCGGGGTTGGCCAGCACCATGATGTCCCGGTCGATGGTCAACTCGTTGCGCTCCTTGGATGCCGGACCCACGTACTGCACACGGCCATCCCCGTTGTGATCCGCCAGGGTAATCAGGCCAGTCTTTTCGCAGTTTC
>CAZBDA010000115.1:0-16279 GCA_964490445.1 uncultured Rickettsiales bacterium
CGACGACGACACTTCGGTAGGCGACGACGACGACAGTGCTGGCGATGACGACAGCGCAGGCGATGACGACAGCGCAGGCGATGACGACAGTGCTGGCGATGACGACAGCGCCGGAGACGACGATACAGTCGGCGATGATGATACGGCCGGCGATGACGACAGCGTCGGTGACGACGACACCAGCGTCGGTGACGATGACAGCCTGCCTGACGACGACGACTTCAGCCTGGGGCCCGTGGCCGGGCTCGCCGGGGGTGGTTGTGAATGCCACCTCCACTCGGAACGAAGGGGAGAGCCCAGCGGCTTGGCAATGTTGCTGCTGTTGGTCCTGGCTCTGCTGCCGCGGAGGCGACGATGAGACGACTCAGCCTTGCTGCGCTGCTGTGCGGCGCTGTGGCCCTATGCTGGTCAGCCACCGTGCTCGCCCAGTCTCAGGACAATCTCGACACCTTGCGATTTCACCCCGCCGGGGGCTCCGATGGGGGCGTCGCTCTGACTGGCGTGACAATCGGTGAGCCCTGGCAGGTCGACGGGGCGCTGTGGCTGCAATTCGCGCGCCGGCCGTTGATGTTCACTGAGGATGGTGTGAACGTCGAACCGGCCATCCCGGGCCGGCTGAGCACGGTCCTGCATGGCGGCTTCACTATTGCCGACCGGGTGCGCCTCGACCTCGATCTGCCCCTGGTGCTGTACCAGGGTGGAGTCCACCCCCGAAGCGGTGCGCCGCTGGCGCATGGCGGGGCAGGGGACATCCGATTCACGCCCCACGTACTCATCCTGCACCCGGATCGAGCGTGGTTGGGGCTGGCCCTCTCGTCGCCCATCTCCTTCCCGTCGGGCCGGGAGGATGCGCTCATTGGCGGCAGCGGTCCTACCTTGCAGCCGCGCGTCCACCTCGAGAAGCGCCTGGCGTTTGCCAAGCTCCCCCTGCTGAAGTTCGCCGTGGCGGCCGAGATCGGCTGGCGCTTTCGTCAGCGAAGCAAGTTGCTGGATCTGGACATCGACGACGAGTTCACCTTTGGGCTGGGGCTGCGCTGGGAGCCAACCGAGCGCTTCCGAATGGGCACTGAGCTGCTCTACGGGATCGGCGCCGGTGGCAACGGCCGCAGCGGTGAGTGGACTACCTGGCTGCGAGTCACGCCCGACAGGTCGAAGGCCCTGGATGTGGTCGGCGGTGTCGCCGTGGGCATCGGCCGGGGTGTCGGCACCGCGGAAGGCCGGGTCTTTGTTGGCGTCCGTGCCAGGCTGCTTCCCCCGTCCCGGCGTCGTCCCCCCGCCCTGGAGCCGCACAATTCGGTTCAAGGCGAGCCTCCAGACATCGGCGAGCAGCCTCCGATGCTCGGTGATGACAATAGCTTCGGCTGGGGACTCCGGTTGGTCGGTCGGACGATCGTGATCGATTCCAAAGTGTTGTTCGACTTCGACAAGGCGGTCCTCAAGGCTGAGGCCGGTCCCATTCTCGATGACGTGGTGTACTGGTTCCGGTCGCACGAAGAGACCCTGGCGATGGAAGTGGGCGGGCACTGTGATGTGCGTGGTTCGCATGCCTACAATGACCGGCTCAGTAACGAGCGAGCCCGTGCAGTCTGGCGCTACCTGGTGGAGCACGGTGTGCCCGCCGAGCGGGCTTCGGCCGTTGGTTATGGCAAGCGTGCTCCTCGCATGAAGTCGCGCGACGGCAGTGCCGAAGCAGTGCACGCTGCGAACCGGCGGGTCGAATTTTCGATGCTGTCTCTCGAGGAGTACGCCCGGCGCGTCGAAGCTCGGGCCAAGTCTGCTGCCCGCAAGAAGTAGAGCACGGCCGCGTCGGTGTGGCTGACGCTCTGTTGGGAATCGGGTATCGTCCTTGTCAACTCAGCCCAGGGAGTCGCTGTGAGCGAACAAGAAGCTGTGACCGATGAAGGCAGCGACGATCAGGAAGGCGCCGGCCGCGGTACGAAGCGTGTTGCGGTTCAGGTGCGCGTCGACCTGCGTAGCGAGAACACGTTCTTCACTGGTTTCTCCGAGAACATCTCGGAGGGCGGCTTGTTCATTGCTACCGAGGCTCCCCACCAGATAGGTGATGAAATCGACGTGGAGTTGGCCTTGATGGGTGACGGGCAGAAGATCACGCAGCGCGTGGTTGTTCGTTGGATTCGTCCCTTGGAGGCAGCCGGTGGTCTGCCGGCCGGAATGGGAGTTCAGTTCATCGAGCTCAGCACCCACGAGAAGGTTGCCCTGCAGGAGTTTGTCGACTCTCGCATAAAGGACACTTTGTTCTACGACCTCGATTAGTCCTCCGACTCCTGTCCCGAACAGGGTTTGGTCGGCCGACCGGAGCGAGTAGCCACCACAGTCTCAGAGCGCTGGATCTTGACAGGATCACAGGGTTTTGCGGACAATATGATGTCTAGAGCCCTCGCCCAGGCTCGCCTAGTTCTCGGGAGTAGCGGCTGGCCCGCGCGCCCATCGGAGCCATGGATGAAAGCCATGAGGACCTTGCTACTGCTACTGACTGCCCTTCTGCTGGGCCTGGTCGCGGTTTCTGACTCCCAGGCAGAGGGTGAGGAACTCAGCGAAGCCCTCGATGCCCTCGGCATTGATTCCTCCGCGGAGGAAGCCGATTCTGCTGACCTCTATACCGTCGTGCCGGGAGACACTCTCTGGGACATCTGCCAGCGATTCTTCGGTGATCCCGAGTATTGGCCGACTCTCTGGTCGATCAACAACCAGGAAATCACCAATCCTCACTACATCTATCCGGGTCAGTTGCTGAAGTTCCAGCCGGGCACCGACCTGCGGCCGCCGAGCCTGCTGGTAGCGGGCGACGCCGCGGTGATTGACGACCTGTCTTTCGACGAGAACTTCGAACCCATCGTGCACTTCTTGTCGACCACCCAGGACTGTTCCCTGCCGGTGCCTTTCACCACCAAGAACGACTGGGACATCTCGCTGGCGGCGCCCAACTTCATGACCCGTTCGCTTCTTGAGCCCCTCGGCGTCGTGGAATCGGCGGTGCCGATGCGTGAACTGCTGTCCGAGGGGGACACGACCTACCTGCGCTTTCGCAACCTGACCGACGTCAACTGTGGCGACATCTATACGCTCTATCACTACGTCAAGCGGGTGCGCCACCCCAAGGTGGTGACTGCGCGACTGGGGCACAGCTACCAGGTGACGGCAGAGGTCCTGGTCACGGATGTCGGCTCGAAGTGGGTGACGGCGACCGTGGTGGCGTCCTTCGCGGAGTTTTCGCGTGGCGAGTTGGTGACGGACCGAATCCCGGTCACCGGCAAGGTGCGCACCATGACGATGGAGGACCAGATTGATGGTTTCATCATCGACAGGACCCACCAGGAAAACCTGATGCTGCAGTCTGAGCAGCTGATTTACATCGACCGCGGGCGCAACGATGGTGTGCAGAGCGGCACCATCTTCTGGGTCCTGCGCCGTGGTGATGGCCTGACTCTGTTGAAGAACCGGGTAGACCACTCACTGCCCGACCGTGTGATCGGTCGGTTGGTCGTGTTTGCTGCCGATGAATACGTCTCGACGGCGGTGCTCACTGACCAGGCCGTCGAGGTGGTTGTCGGCGATCGCATCACCAGTCGCCTCGACTGAATTCGTCCAGGGCGCGCCGCCCACTTCTCGATCCAAAACGCCTTGACACTGAACCCATGTTCAGTACCGTGTACGTGCTGAAGTTGGAAGCGCGTGCGGTCGCTCCCACCGGGGGCGCCTATGGACATTCAACTAGCGGCCTGCGCCGCACGAGCAGCCGAGCGTCGGTCTGTGGGGGGCTCCAGGCGAGAGCAGCTGATCCGTTCCAGTAGCACTCGCGCGTGGCTCAAGTCCTCGCAGGCTGGCGAGTTGCCGTTGCAACTGCCGGGAAGAGACGCCGGTTTCCAGTCCAGTCACGGCGCAATCACGGCGTTGGGCTGGGAAGATCGACGATACCCCAGCGGCTTGCGGCACCTGGCCTGTCCGCCGCCGGCGCTGTTCGTGCGGGGCTTGGCCGATTCACTGCCCCCTCGTGCCCGCTGCATCGCGGTGATCGGTGCGCGGCGTTGTACGGAACTGGGCCGGGCGATGGCTCGCGACCTTGCAGCGGGGCTGGTGCGCGAGGGGCTGGTCGTGGTTTCCGGCCTGGCGCTGGGGATCGACGCCTCTGCTCACCAGGGAGCACTCGATGCCGGGGGCGAGACTCTCGCCGTGCTCGCCTCGTCGGTGGATTCACCGACGCCCCACCGCCACCGGGGCCTGGCTGTGGAGATCGTGGAACGAGGTGGTTGGCTGCTGTCGGAGCGCCCTCCTGCGGCCGTAGTACGGCCCTGGGACTTTCCGCGTCGCAACCGACTGGTTGCCGCATTGGTTCGGGTCGTCGTGGTGGTCGAGGCCGGCTTGCGCAGTGGAACCCTCTCGACGGTGGCCCATGCCCTGGACCTGGGAGTCGATGTCGCGGCAGTTCCCGGCGCAGCGACCAGCCCGGCCTCTGCGGGTGCCCACGAGTTGCTGCGGCGAGGTGCCCACCTGGTCACTGGTGTCGGCGACATCCTCGACCTGCTCGGTTCGCCTCGAGTCTCTCTGCCAGGCAGCGAATTGTCCGGTGACGAGCAGGCCGTGCTGGACTCTCTGCCCGGTGCCTGTGGTAGCAACGACCGCTGGTTGGAGGCCTCCGGCCTGCCGCCCGAGCGCGCTCGCAGGGCTTTGAACGGGCTGCTGCTGGGAGGAGCCTTGCGGCGGCTGGCGGGGGGGCGCATTGCACGGGTCCTGTAGGCCGCTTCCCGAGGGCCGATTCGGGTTCGCCTTTCTCAGTCCGAGCGTGTAGATACAGCATTGCCGGACCGGATGGTGTCCGAGCAGCGTGGAGGAAGGGCCATGGATGGTCGACAACGCGAGATCCTGGCTCGAATCGGTCGCCTCGCTGTGGCCGGTGAACTTCCCGAGGAGCAGGACGCGCTGGTCGTACTGTTGGAGGCGCAGGGCTTCCTTCGTGACGAAGTGGTCGCAGTGCTGAGCAGCGGTGCCGCTGATCTCTGTGGTGCAGATCCGGAGAAGTCGCCGCCGGCACGATTGGCTCACCTCAGCGAAGACGCGACTCGCTTCATCAACGTGCTGAGGGCGGTGGGCTACCTTGATCATGTTTCCGAGGAGCAGGTTCTGGACCTTGCAATGGAAGAGAACCCAGGTGACATCGGCCTCAACGAGGTCCGTCGCCACGTCGCCGTGGTGATGTTCGAGCGCCAGTTCGAGATGGATCCGGAGATCCTCCGCCTGCTCGAAGAGGAGTGGCGCCTTGTCTTCCACTGACGGCAGTTTCAGCTCGCCGGTTCACGTAGTCGGTGGCGGTCTCGCCGGAGTCGAAGCTGCCTGGCAGCTCGGCAGCCGCGGCATCCCGGTTGTGCTCCACGAGATGCGTCCCCTCCAGGTCACTCCGGCACACACCACCGGTGACCTCGCTGAACTGGTCTGCAGCAACACCCTGGGCAGCCTGATGCCCCACACTGCGCCGGGTGTCTTCAAGCGTGAACTCGAGCTGCTCGGCAGCCTCGTGGTTGCTGCCGGTCGGCAGTGCCACGTTCCGGCAGGCGGCGCCCTGGCAGTCGACCGAGCGGCGTTCTCTTCGCTCATTGCCGAGAGCCTGAACTCACTGGAAGTGGTCGAGCTGCGCCGCGAGTTGGTCAGCGACCTGCCGGGGCCAGAATCGGGTCGCTGGATCCTTGCCACGGGGCCACTGACAGCGCAGCCGCTGGCGACTCAGCTGCACGAACTCGCCGGGGCTGACGACCTCTACTTCTATGACGCGATTGCACCCATCGTCGACCTCGACTCGGTCGACATGGACAAGGCTTACTGGGGGAATCGATACGGCAACGAGGGCGAGGGCGACTACCTCAACCTGCCTCTCGACCGGCAGCAGTACGAGACCTTTATCGATGCGCTTCTCGCCGGTGAACAGGTGCCGTCCCGAGACTTCGAAAAGGAACGCTTCTTCCAGGGCTGCCAGCCCATCGAGGCGATTGCGGCCGGTGGCCGCGAGAGCCTTCGCTTCGGACCAATGAAGCCTGTTGGGTTGCGCGATCCGCGCACCGGCCATCGGCCCTGGGCAGTGGTGCAGTTGCGACGAGAGACTCGGGAGGGTTCCGCGATGAACCTCGTTGGTTTCCAGACCAAGCTTCGTTACGGCGAACAGAGCCGGATCTTTCGTTTGATTCCGGCCCTTGCCGATGCCGAGTTCCTGCGGCTCGGTTCCGTGCACCGCAATACCTACCTCAATTCCCCGCGGGTGCTCGACCGCGGGCTTCGAATCATCGCTCGGCCCAACGTGTCGGTAGCCGGTCAGTTGGTGGGTTGCGAGGGCTACACCGAGAGCAGCGCCATGGGCTTGTGGGCCGCACTGGTCATCGTTGCCGAGCGGGCTGGGACGGAGCTCCCGCTGCCGCCACAGGACACCTTCTTCGGTGCCTTGATGAGCTATCTCGACGAGGCGGAACCCAGTAACTTCCAGCCGATGAACGTCAATTTCGGACTCTTGCCCGCGGACGGGCGAAGGGTGCGTAAGTCCGAACGCAAGGCCCATCGCACCGCCCGTGGTGACAGTTGTGTGCAGCACATGGCCGAGTGGGTCGAGAGCAACCTCCCCGGCGGCCCGCCGCCGAGACCTGCATGGTGGGTGGAGTCGGCACCGTGGCCGATGCCCGGATTGCCGGTGGGCAGCGCGCAGGAGAGCGTGGTCGGTGGATAGTCGGGTTCCTCGTTTTCTCGAGTTCCTGGCGCTGGAGCGGGGGCTGTCGTCGCACACCGTGACGGCCTATGGCCGCGATCTGCGACAGTTCGACCAGTTTTTGCGCGGCCACTGGCAGCTCGCTGACGGCGAGTTGCCCGACGCTGATGTGATCGGGCCGGCCGACGTTCGCTCGTTTCTCGCCCGAGTGTGTTCCGCGCACAGCTCTGCTACTCGCCGCCGCAAGCTGTCCGCCTTGCGCACGTTCCTGGACTGGGTTGCCGACCACCGGGGAGATGACCGAAATCCGGCGCGGGCACTGAAATCCCCGAAGCGGAGGCAATCTCTGCCCCATGTGCTGAGCATTCCCGAGGCGGAGGCAATGGTCGAGTCGGGGGTCGATCGCGGCAAGCTGGCAGAGGGTGTCCTGGCGCTGCGCGACCTCGCTCTGCTCGAGCTGCTCTACGGCAGTGGTTTGAGGTCAAGTGAGTGCGTCTCACTTGACACGCTGCGAATCGACCTCAAGAAAAGCCAGGTGAGAGTTATGGGCAAAGGACGCAAGGAACGGATTGTGCCCCTGGGAGAGCCCTGTGTGCAGGCGCTGTCCGAGTGGCTACAGGTGCGGCCACTACTTGCTCCTACTGCGGCAGCGGGTGCGGCTCTGTTTCTCAATGCCCGGGGAGGGCGCTTGACGACCCGTTCGGTGCGTCGCATCGTCAAGCAGCGGGGCCTCGTCACCGGGGTGCGCGGCGACGTCCACCCACATGCACTCCGGCATTCGTTTGCAACGCACCTGCTCGACGGCGGGGCCGATCTTCGTGCGATCCAGGAGATGCTCGGGCATGCCAGCCTGTCGACCACCCAGCAGTACACGCACCTGACAGTCGAGGGGCTCATGGGCACGCATCGACGCTGTCACCCCCGTGGCGGTGATCCTGCAGCGCAGCTCGGCCACGAGCAGCAGGGGCCGGTTGCTGCAACCGACAATGAGGATGAGGTTGCAACGGATCGCATCCAAAGAGAGGAAACGAAGAGATGACTACAGTACTGGCGGTACGCCGCGGTGAGAGGGTGGCTCTGACTGCCGACGGCCAGGTCACCCTGGGCAATACGGTCATGAAGGGTTCGGCGCGCAAGGTCCGCGTGCTGGCCGGCGGCAAGGTGCTCGCCGGCTTTGCGGGCTCCACCGCCGATGCTCTCACCCTGTTCGAGAAGTTTGAGGGCCGACTCAACGAGTTCCCCGGCAACCTTGCTCGGGCGGCTGTCGAAATGGCCAAGGAGTGGCGCACTGATAAGTACCTGCGGCAACTCGAAGCGCTGTTGTTGGTGGTGGATCCCGAACGCACCCTGGTGATCACGGGCAACGGCGACGTGATCGAGCCCGAGGGTGGTGCCGCCGCAGTTGGCTCGGGCGGCCCCTTTGCCCTGGCGGCGGCCAGGGCGTTGCTCGAGGCCACCGACTTCGATGTTGAAGAGATTGCCCGGCGTGCAATGACCATCGCTGCGGACATCTGTATCTACACCAACGGTGAGACGGTGATGCTGCAGCTGCCGGCACCAGAGGAAGGAACTTGAGATGGAGCTAGATCGTCCTGAACCGGTTTCCGGTGCCGAGTTGACTCCGCGCCAGGTAGTGGCCGAACTGGACAAGTTCATCATCGGCCAGGACAAGGCGAAGCGGGCGGTCGCTGTTGCGCTGCGCAATCGCTGGCGGCGTAAGCAGGTAGCTCCAGACCTGCGCGACGAGATCTCGCCCAAGAACATCATCCTCATCGGCCCTACCGGGGTGGGCAAGACCGAGATCGCCCGCCGCCTGGCCAAGCTTGCACGGGCACCTTTCCTCAAGGTTGAGGCAACCAAGTTCACCGAGGGGGGCTATGTCGGCAAGGATGTCGAGTCGATGATTCGCGACCTGGTGGAAGCCTCGGTCCACATGGTTCGCCAGGAGATGGAGGCTGAGGTCACCGATCGGGCAAACGAGCGTGCGATCGAGAGGGTCCTCGACGCCCTGTACCCGAGCACCCCATCCGATGGCACGGCGGCCGACCAGGAGCGTACTGCTCGGACCCGCGAGAAACTCGAGAAGATGTACCACGAGGGGCACCTCGACGACCGTGTCGTGGAGATCGAGTTGCGCTCGCCGGGAGGCAGCCCCCCGGCCCTCCAGTTCCTCGGCGGTGCAGGCCTCGACCAGATGGGTACAAACCTGCAGGACATGCTCTCGGGCCTGATGCCGAAACAGAGTTCGAGCCGACGGGTGACTGTCGGCGAGGCGCGCGAGCTGCTCGTCTCCGAAGAGGCCAGCGGCCTGGTCGACCAGGAAAAGCTCTCGGCCGAGGCGCTGCGCCGAGTGCAGGACGAGGGCATCGTCTTCATCGACGAGATCGACAAGATCGCGGTGGCGGGCCAGGACGCTCGCGGCACTGACGTCAGTCGCCAGGGCGTGCAGAGAGATATTCTTCCGGTGGTTGAAGGCAGCACCGTGACGACACGCCACGGACAGGTGAAGACCGACCACATCCTTTTCATTGCCGCGGGCGCATTCCACGTGGCCAAGCCTGCAGACCTGATTCCTGAGTTGCAGGGTCGGTTCCCGATTCGGGTGGAGTTGGCGGCGCTGTCGACCGAAGATCTTCGCCGCATCCTGGTGGAGCCTGACAATGCACTCATCCGCCAGTACCAGTCGACGCTGCTGACCGAGGAGGTAACCCTCGAGTTCGACGATGCCGCCATCGACCGGATTGCCGGCATGGCGGCCGAGGTGAACAGCCGCTCCGAGAACATCGGCGCACGCCGACTGCACACCATCATGGAGGCGCTTCTGGAGGAACTCAGCTTCGAGGCTCCAGAACGAGCGGGGGACACTGTGCTGATCGATGCACAGGAGGTCGAGCGACGGCTTGAGCCGATCCTCGCCGACGAGGACCTCTCGCGGTACATCCTGTAGTAGAATTCCACCCGATGATAACGAATGGTCCGTGGCGACATCCGGTACAGGGCGGAGGCGAGTCCGATGGCCCCGCTGCGTCTGCCGCCGAGGAACTGATCGGCGACGAGGAAGAGAGCTACGACTTCTCGTCTCCGGATGGCGACTTCGACGGTGAGATCGAGATCGATGACGAGGATGATGGCGATGGGGTTCCGTCTGCCTTTGATCAGGCCCTGCTTGCCCGTGATGCCGAGGGGGCCGCGGACTCGGCGGACGCCGGCGAGAAAGATGCCAGCGAGGTGCCCTTTACGGGCGCCGAGGTCGAAGGGCTCGATCTGCGTGCTGACCAGGTAGCAGCGATCGAAACGGCCTTCGAGGGGATCGAGGACAAGAGCTACTACGAGGTGTTGCTGCTGCCCAGGAGCGCGGATCTACGGGCAATTAAGCGTGCTTACTACCGGCTTTCTAAGGAATATCACCCAGATAAGTTCTATCGAAAGAAGATTGGCCCCTTCAAGGAGAAGCTCGAGGCCATCTTCAACAAGGTCACAGAGGCCTACCGAACTCTTAGTGACGAGGAGGCCAGAAAGGACTACGACACGCTGGTTCTCGGCAAGTCAGGGCGGGACGCAGCATCTTCCACGGAGGCAACCGCGACCGTCGACTTCGTTCCCGAGGCGCTCCGCCAGCGGGAGCAGGCTGCTCCTACGGCACGGCCCGCCAAACGGGAGCAGAAGGCCAAGAAGAAGGCCCCGCCGCCGGTGTTCATCCAGAAGCTGCAGAAACAGCTTGCGTCTCGCATCGCCAAGGCTCGCAAACACATGGAGGAGGGCGAGCGTGCCCTGGCCCAGGGACGCCACGGCGACGCTGCCAGCAATTTCCAGTTGGCGATGACTCTGGACCCCCGCAACGTCAAGGCAAAAGCGCTGTTCACAAAGTCCCGTTCGGCGCACAGGAATGGCAAGGCGGAGGAGTTGTACGTGCGGGCCCAGGAAGCCCAGCTGTCTGAAGATCACAAGCGTGCTGCTCAGTTGCTCCAGGAAGCCGTCGACTGCAAGCCGACGGTCGGTAAGTACTACAGCGAATTTGCTAAACTCATCAACGAACACACTCTCCAGCAGCGAGTTGCGCTGGAACATCTGAAGAAGGCTGTTGAAGTGGAGCCCCGGAACGTGGAATACACGATGGATCTTGCCGCGGCCTACGTTGATCTCGGCATGCCCACCAATGCAGTACGTGCTTACGAGCGGGTATTGCGGATCGAGCCGAAGAACAGTGTCGCCGCCAAGGCTCTGAAGCGGCTCAAGTAATGGGAGTGATTCGGGGTCTGTCGAGAAGAGTTGACGTAGGGTTCGAGAAGCAGAAGCTCAGACGGCGCACGGAGAGAGCATGGAGAAGGTAATCGGAATCGACCTCGGCACGACCAACTCGTGTGTTGCGGTCTACGAGGACAAGGGAGCGGTGGTGGTGCCCAACCGTGGGGGCTACCAGACAACGCCCTCCATCGTCGCGTTTGCCGAGAACGGTAAGCGGCTGGTGGGGCACATCGCCAAGCGCCAGGCGGTGACCAACGCGCCCAACACCGTGTTTTCGGCCAAGCGACTGATCGGTCGTCGCTTCGACAGCGACGAGGTCGAGAAGACCGCGTCCGGCGTGCCTTACGAGATCGTCGAGGGCGAGCAAGGGCTGTGTGCCCTGGTTGCGGGCGGTAAGACCTTTTCGGTCCAGGAGATCTGCTCTTTCATCCTGACCGAAATGAAGAAGATCGCTGAGGACTACCTGGGCGCCGAGGTCAGCAAGGCTGTGGTCACAGTCCCGGCCTATTTCGACGATGCCCAACGTACTGCCACCAAGGAAGCCGGGCAGATCGCGGGACTCGATGTGATCCGCATCATCAACGAGCCGACGGCAGCCGCGCTCTCCCACGGGGCGTCGCGTAGCGGTCCGATGAGCAACATGGTCGTCTTCGACCTGGGTGGCGGTACGTTCGACATCTCGGTGCTCAGCATTTCCGAGGGCGTGTTCGAGGTCATCTCCACCGGTGGTGACACCTTCCTCGGTGGAACGGACTTCGATCGCCGGATCATCGACTACCTCGCTGAGTCGTTCCTTGCCCAGTACGGGATTGATCTGCGCGAAGACAGGGTCGCGATGCAGCGTCTCCGTGAGGCTGCTGAAAACACCAAGTGTGAGCTCTCGTTCAAGCGTACCGCCGAGGTGACGCTGCCGTTTATCGCGACCAAGGACGGTCAACCGGTTCACCTGCAGCAGAGCCTCAGTCGCGGTCGATTCGAGGAGCTGATCGCCGACCTGGTCGAGCGCTGCATCGAAATCGTCGGCCAGACTCTCGAGGATGGCGGTCTCAGCGCGACTGACGTCGGCGAGGTCATCATGGTGGGTGGTCAGACCCGCACACCGCTGGTTCAGCAGGAAGTAGAGAAGGCTTTCGGCAAGAGCAGCGGCCGCGGTTCCAATCCCGATGAGGTGGTCGCGATGGGCGCTGCGCTGCAGGGCCACGCCCTGGTCGCCGATGACAGCGACATGCTGCTGCTCGACGTGACACCGCTGTCGCTGGGCATTGCGACGGTGGGTGGCAAGGTTAGCCAGCTTATCCCCAAGAACACGACCATCCCGACCCAGAAACAGCACTCGTTCACCACGGTTCACGAGAACCAGTCGGCTGTGAAGATCGTTGTGTTGCAGGGTGAGGCTGAAGAGGTCGCGGGCAACAAGCTCCTGGGAGAATTTCTGCTCAGTGGAATCCGCCCGGCTCCGGCCGGAGTGCCCGATGTCGAGGTGACCTTCGCGATCGACGCCGACGGCATCGTTGCGGTGACGGCTCGTGACAAGGACACCGGCAAGGAGCAGTCGATCACCGTTGCTGCCAGCGGTGGTTTGTCCGACGACGACATCAATCGTCTGATCGACGAACGGGTCGAATTCGAGGTCGACCAGAAACAGGACGAATCTGCAGGTGAACTGCACTACGAGGTTGAGAACCTGCACCGTAAGGTCATGGACCTGCTGCCGGCTGCCGAGGCTTCGATCTCGGGAGATGACCTTCACACGGTCATGGATGTACTTGCGGCAGCCAAGGGTGCGATGAACGCTCGTGACCCTGAGCAACTCGGGATCTCCAAGAGTCAACTGGATGAGGTGTACGAGACGTTGCGCTCGTACGAGGGCTAGTCGCAGGTGACCGAAGCTCCCGCTGGCGCTGAAGACTTGACCCGGGTCCTTGACCAGGGCCTGGTGCGCTATGCGATGGGCATGCGCGACGAGGCAATCCGCCTGTGGCAGGAGGCTCTCACGCAGAGTCCCGGCAACAACCGCGCGTTGGACTACCTGCAAAGTGTCGGTGCGCTTCCGCCGAGCGCTGTTGGCGACGACGTCGACCTGGGTCCGAACCGCATCGATTCAGTCGGGGTCTCGACGATAGATCGTGCCGCAGAGTCGCTCGTGCCTCCCTTTACGAGCGAGCCCACTGCCTACGAGGGCGAAGAGGTCGAAGCTGAGGCTGAGGTCGAAGCTGAGGCTGAGGTTGAGCCTGAGCCTGAGACTGAGGCAGCTGGCGACACGATGGTTGCCGATGTCGACATTCTTGTCCGAGAGGCGAAGGAGCGCGAACAGGCTGGCGAGTACGAAGAGGCCCTCAAGAACTGCGAGGATGCGCTGCGTCGCGATCCCGAGCACGCCGAAGCGCTCGTCCTGGTCGAGACGCTGCGGGGCGAACTGAACGAGGTCTACCTCAAAGAGCTCGAGCCCCTGTCGAGGGTGCCCGTTCTGCGTGCGACCGATGCCTCGATTCTCGAGCTCAGCCTGGACCCGGTCGGTGGATTCCTCATCAGTCAGATTGACGGCGAGATCACTGTCGAAGAGTTGCTGACGATCCTGGGCACCTTCGACCAGTTCCGCGTACTGTCGTCGCTGCATTACTTCCTGGTCAACGAGATCATCGAGCTTCGCTGAGTTTCTCTGCTCCCGGCCGCTTGCGCCGTAGCGCTGACGCTGCTACCAAGCTGCCGTGCACTCGCCGATTCAAGACCCCTCTCTCTGCCGAATCCTGGTTTGCGACGACATCTCGGACGTGGGACTCGACGTGCTTGGCGATGCGGGATACGACGTGCAACACCGCGCCGGCATCAGCCGCAAGAAGCTACTTGAAGAGGTGGGCCAGGCCGATGTCCTGATGGTTCGTTCGCGAACCCGGGTCAATCGCCAGTTGTTGAGCGCTGCCGGCCGGCTGCGACTGGTCGCCAGGGCAGGATTCCCCCTCGACACCATCGACGTGGCCGAGGCAACGCGTCGCGGTGTGGCGGTGCTGCACAGTCCGACGGGCAACGAAGTCGCGGCTGCCGAGTTCACCATTGGCCTGCTGTTTTCGCTGGCCCGCCAGATCCCACAGGCGGCAGCCTACATGCGTGACGGTCGCTGGGAGAAGAGGCGTTTGCGGGGAGTCGAGCTTGCCGGCAAGACTCTCGGAGTGCTTGGCATGGGCGCAGTTGGCCGCAACGTGGTCGAGCGAGCCGTGGCCTTGAAGATGAAGGTGAAGGTGCATGACCCGGCGGTCTCCGCGAAGGAGGTGGCGCGCCTGGGAGCGAAGTCAGTCAGTTGGAACAGACTGCTGCCCCAGTGTGACTTCATTACCGTCCATGTCTCCCCATCGGAGCGGACGCGCGGCCTCATCGGCGATGCGGCCTTCGAGCACATGAAGGATCGTGTGCGAATCATCAACTGCTCGCGCGGCGGCGTGGTCGACGAGGACGCCCTGGTGCGTGCCATCCGCAGCGGCAAGGTTGCCGGTGCTGCTGTCGATGCCTGGGACGAAGAGCCACCCACGGGCAATCCATTGCTCGAGATGCAGGAGGTCATCTGCACCCCGCATCTCGTCGCCACCACCTTCGAGGCCCAGATCAACGTCGCAGTGCGCGTGGCCAACCAGGTACAGGAGTTTCTCAGCACCGGGCAGGCGGACGACGTGGTCAACGCCGATGAGCTCAACGAACTTGAAGCGGTTGGGAGTTAGCGGATGGCTAATATCGTCATTGTAGGAGCCCAGTGGGGTGATGAGGGCAAGGGCAAGCTGGTCGATCTGCTCAGCGAGCGCGCTGACATCGTCGTGCGCTACCAGGGCGGCAACAACGCCGGCCATACCCTGGTGGTGGGTGGTGAGAAAACGGTCCTGCACCTGATCCCATCGGGGGTCCTGCACCAGGGTAAGACCTGCGTGATCGGAAACGGCGTCGTCATCGACCCGGTGGTCCTGCTGGGAGAGATCGACCAGTTGCAGGCGCGCGGCTTCCTGCTCGACCCGAAGCTGATGCGGATCTCCGACCGTGCGCACCTGATCCTGCCCTACCACAAGCTGCTCGACAGTCTGCGTGAAGATGCCAGTGCCGGTCGCATCGGCACCACCCGCCGGGGCATTGGCCCGACCTACGAGCACAAGGCTGCCCGCTGCGGCATCCGGATGGCCGACTTCATCGACACCGAGGTCTTCACCCGTCTGCTCGAGGAAAACCTCGCTCTCGTCAACGAGCGCATCGGCGCGCTCGGTGGTGAGCCACTCGAGCTGCAGCCCATCCTGGATGAGTATCTTCCCTGCGCCGATCGTCTGCGGGTGTACGTGACCGATACGTCCAAGCTGCTGCACGATGCAGCTTCAGCTCGCCGGCGCATCCTGTTCGAGGGAGCGCAGGGCGCGCTGCTCGATCTTGATCATGGCACCTATCCCTTTGTGACTTCGTCGAACGCGGTGGCCGGCGGCGCCTGCACGGGTGCCGGCGTGGGTCCGACCTTTATCGACGCGGTGCTCGGCATCAGCAAGGCCTACGCGACGCGGGTGGGCTCGGGGCCCTTCCCCACGGAGCTCACTGGCGAGGTCGGTGATCAGCTGCGCAAGGCCGGCGGCGAATTCGGTGCCACCACCGGTCGCCCGCGGCGCTGCGGTTGGCTCGACATGGTGGCTCTGCGCCACGCGGTTCGAGTCAGTGGGCTGACCAGCCTGGCGCTGACCAAGCTCGACGTCATGGCCGGGCTGGGCCAGGTCAAGATCTGTACCGGCTACAAGTTGGGGGGCGAGGTGCTCGACACCGTGCCCGCCCAGATGGGGGGCCTGGACGACGTGCAGCCGTTTTACGAGACGCTGCCCGGCTGGAATGGCGACCTGACCTCTGCGAGAGATTTCGAAGCGCTGCCCAGCGAGGCCCGCGCCTATGTGCGAAGGGTCGAGCAACTGGCGGGCGTCCCGGTGGCCCTGGTCTCGGTCGGTCCGGGCCGCAAGGAGACCATGCAGTTGCGCGACCCGGCTCCGACCCGTAGGGCGCAGGCCCTGCCCCGCCACCAGGTGCTTGACTGAGCCGGGTAGGGGAGCAGCAGTCTGTGGGCTGTGGGCTGCAGTGTCCCAGCGCTGTGCCGTGGCAGTTTGACAAGCCCTCTTGGCCGCGCCTATATATTCGCGACGCTGAGTCGGGCCGTTAGCTCAGCCGGAAGAGCACCGGACTTTTAATCCGTAGGTCCCGGGTTCGAGTCCCGGACGGCTCACCAGCTCAGTAGTGCCCGTAGCTAGGAGAAGGCGACCCCATCGTCTAGGCAGGTCAGGACACCGGGTTTTCATCCCGGCAACACGGGTTCGAATCCCGTTGGGG
>CAZBDA010000116.1:0-14688 GCA_964490445.1 uncultured Rickettsiales bacterium
GTCAGGTCCAGCGTCGCGTCGTTGAACTCGTCCGAGTAGAAGCTCTTACTCCGTCGCCCTCGAGCCCAGGCCCTGAGAGTGCGTCGGGGCCACAGTGGGCTGACCAGCAGTGCCTGAAGATTCAGGACCCATGCCACCCACTTGTTGCCGCAGCCCGAGGCGACTTCCCAGGCTGCGATCTCGGTCTCGCCGGTAAGGTCTGTGTCGTAGCCAGTGATCAGATGATTCAGGTCGTGGTAGCGAATCGCATCCTTACGTGCCTCGATGTTTCGAACCGGGAACGGGAGTGGCCCCAGCTTCACTACCTCCCATTTCTTGTTGTATCCGCCGTCGTCACCAAAGCCGTTGGCCCGCCAGTAACGCAGACGCGCATCTCGCAAGCTTTCATTGTCCTGGTATGTGAGCTTCGCCATGCCTGGTCCCAAAGATAGCAGCACGGTCTTCGCCACCGACCGATGCTACGGGACGACCAGTGGGTACGTCAGGCGGCGGATTCACGCACTCTTGGCGGATACTGACACAAACCGCCTTCAGCGCTGGTCAGGTGTGGGACGCGTCTCGTATGACAGTGAGGTGCGCCGCCAGGCTCCGGCCATGGCCGCCCTGCTAAGCTCTTTGCGTACCACTCCGAGAGGGAGTCATGCAGCGAAGTCTGCTCTTGCTGCTCCCCGGCCTACTGCTGGCGGCGCCTCCAGGCGGCGCGGCGGCGCCGGACCAAAGGTCCGGGAGTGCTCCCCCTGAAGGCGAAGTCATCCGGGCTTGTCGCCCGGGCGAGCCCGCCTTCGTGGCGGCCCGGCGCGAGTTGCAGGAGATCGGAGACCGTGTCGAAGCCCTCGCCCCGGGCGACAACCCCAAGGCCGCCTTCGAGGCGCTGAAGACACTGCTTACTGGGCCTTGTTTTCGACTCGCACCGCATTGGCCCCGCTGGAGCGATGTCGAACCCGAGACGGCCTCTGCGCTGCAGAACTTCTGGGAAGCAGGCGGAGAGCCCTGGTTCGCGCAGTTTCTGGGTCTGCACGCCTCCCCCCCCGTCTACAGCTGGACCGTGCCCACACTCCGCAAGAGCTTCGGCTCCGACAAGGATCAAGCTCATCCGCTCGCGCCACTGCTCTGTCCGCTCGGGGGGACCGAATGTGGACGGGAGACACGGGGCTGGGAGCTTCGAGCTGAGTCGGCTTTCGAGGGGTTCTCGTACCGCAAGTCCTCCGAGGACGTCACTCGGACAGCAGCGGAGTCCAGCCGCCGCGGGCGCAATCACTGTCGCGACCTGGCGGTCGAGAAACCGCGGCTCGATCGATGGTCGGTCTGGATGAAATGCCTGCAGGACACCGAGGCCAGGCAGGATGCGCTTCCACTCGGGCACATGCGGGCGCCGGACAGCGGCTGGTGGGTGCTCGAGGGGCGGCGGGGTCATCATTCCTTTTGTGACGAGATCCGGGCCTACCACCTGGAGACCGGCACGGCCTTCGTGGTCTCGAGTTGCAGCCGGCTGGTTCTGCGCAACGATGGCAGCGTGGATGGGCGCGGTACCGATGCACTTCGCAAGGCCCAGACCCGCGTGGGCCAGCTGTCCCTGGACTCACTGAGGGAGGCCGCGTGGATGACCTTCCTGGCGCCTGAGGTCCAAGCAGGGGTCGTCTTGTCTGGTACTGGAACCGCACTGCCTCCGGAGGTCACTCCCGTCCAGCGCTCGGGTCAGGGGATGGGCTTTGGTGCATTCAGCGGCAGTGGAAGCAGTGCGCAAACCCGAGTGAATTGGAGTTGGTCTCGTAGCCAGAGTCATCGCCACTGTGGGGATCTGACCTGGCCTGAGGAGTACGACCGAGCCGGCTACGATCACGCGGTCAAGCTCCTGCAGATAGCCGAAGCGAGCTTTGTAGAATCCTGCCCGCGTGCGGCTCTACCCAGCTGGCTGACGGACCCGAGGCGACTCGACAACAGTTCCGCGCAGCTCATCGAGACCCTGCGAAGTCTCATGGCGACGGAATTGTGTCCTGAGTGAGGCGCCTCAACAGGCGCAGCTCTTAGTCGGGCCCTTCTTGCTAATCTCTTCGAGAACTACGCACTCGACCGTCCCTCGAGGCCGGCCATGGAGACAGGTATGACCACAAGAAATGTGCTGACAGTGATAGGGGTGCTTCTCGGATTACAGGCCATTGGCATTTTTGTTGGAGCCGAGACGATCACAACGCAAGCCTTTGCAGCATTGAAGCCCGACGCAACCGGGATTCAGATCGGGACCATGTTGCACCAGGCAATGGGTGTCATGTGCCTCATGGTGGCCATTATTCTATTGTTCGCTCGGAACCTGGAGCCGGCTGCCGGCGCCAAGATTCTGATGGGCGCCTCTGTTGGCATCGCGCTGTCAGCGGGTCACGGATTCTACAACCTGTTGACCACGGTGGTCGCACCACCCTTGCCTCTACTCGTCATCATGAGCGCCTTGGCGGTGTTCGGCTTTGTGACGGCCATGAAAACAAAGGGCGGCAGCACCGAGGGCGGCACCGAGAACGCTTAGGCGCCCGGGCCCTTCCTTACAGGCTTGCCGCACAGCAGGGCTGAAATTTGCGTATGGGTCCGATAAGAGGCGTTCTGGTCACTTTGCTGGTGAGCCTCAGCGGATGTCAGTGTGCCTCCCCGGTCTGGGAGGGTGCTTCCCTCAGCCTACCCAGCGCTGAGCACGCCTACGCTGCGCCCGTCCGTTCGGCTTCGATGGCACGCTCCGTAACGGAAAAACAACTCCACAAACTCATCGCAAAGCACTGCTCGCTCGAGCCGCCGTTCGAAGAAGAACTCCCCGAAGAAGACGAAAACGTCAAACAAGACCCTCAACCCGCCGCCCCCCCTGGCGATAAGTCCGCGCTGCCCAACAAGGTGTCCCAAGAAAGCCTCCTGGAGCTGCTTTCCGAGCCGGACGAACCCACAAGACCAGGGGCCATCGGGCGGGAATATTCAGCGAGCTTGAGCGACCGCCTCCCCGAAGCCCTGGTGACCCCGGCAGTGCTGACCATCACCCTGGATGAGATTCGCTGGCTTGGAGAAGCCGTCATCCCTCTCCAGGAGGGGCGGATCCAGCCAGCCTCAAAGGAGCGCCGCTCGCTTCCGCCCTTATACGAGGCACTGGATGAATCGGTCGCTCGCACCATTGAGGTTGCCAAGGCCTGTGGCAAGAGCTGGGATGGCAGTGTGCTTCTTGCCATGGACGCTCGAGTACCGCTGAGCACGGTGTATCCGGTGCTGTACACGTTGGGCCTGGCGAGGTTCTCCAGCTTCTTGTTCATGGTGAACGACCCCGCCCCAGTCGGAACACGCTCCCAGACGCCTGCTGGTGGGCTCGCGGGGGCTGGCAGGATCACGGTCAATAGCAGGGAATACCAGTGGCAAAGGATTGAAGACACGGGCCTCGATCGTCAGGGTCAGCACAGAGTCAAAACCACAACCTGGCCTGCCGATGCGCCCTGGCCCGGCGAGCTCGACCCGACTCGGCCCCCGAAGGCTGTCATCATGTTCGAACTCAACCAGTTCTACGACACGTTCATCGCCGAGTTTGACCAACTGGCCCACAACAACGTGTTCTGTACCGTTGCAGGGTTCCCACAAGAGTCGGCAAGGCACCCGGTGATTCCAGTCGGCGAACTCCAGCCCATCACTCCCCTGGAGATTGACCCGAGGGGTACCGTGGCCGTACACGTTTACGAGCTCCCCCAAATCGGTGGACCGTCCGGGGGATGGCACGACCATGACGACCTTCTCGTGATGCGTGGCGACGGCGCGCGTTGCTCTCTGTTCGAAATGCGCATCAGCACGCGAGGCACCAGTCTCCCAGCCCAAGATGATTGATAAGACCTATCGGCCCCCAGGCGCATAGGCCATTTCCTATTCAGTCCTCCAGGTTTCAACGGTGGAGTGGAGCCCTTCGCTTATCCATGTACGATCCTGCGATGCCGTCACCCGCCCGAACCCCCATCTCCCTTCGGAGCCTGAGCGCAGCGCTCGCGGTGCCCCTGGGACTGGTGATGCCCTCTGCGGCGAACGCCTGCAGCCTCTGCGCTGACGCAGCATCCCGTGTGACCCTCCCCGGTGTGCTGGACGCCGGCCGGATCCTGTTCTTGTTCTTCGTCGCCTCGGCGGCTCTCATGCTCTTCGGCCGCATCACTGGGGCCGAGTGGCGCCTTGGCAGCAAGCTCTACTGGCTCGTTGCAGCGGCCGCGGTTCTCGGGGGGGGGCTGGCCGCTATCACAGGCCTCACACTGGCTGCAGGTCCTCTGTTGGTGGTCGCGTCTCTGATGCGGATCTACCAGGCGGCGAAGCTCCCGAAACCGTCCACTCGCGAGCTGCTGGCGGCCCTGCTCGCAGGCCTCTTCGTAGTGGTTGGCCCCGCCGCGTTCCTCATTGGAAACCAGCGCGCCAACAGCCTCGAGCACCTGTTCGCGGCCCTCGCATCGCGGCACCCCGTCACTGCAAAAGAAGCCCTCAAAGCGCTCCAGGCCAAGGACGAGGCGGCGCCTGTCGCTTGCGACCGTCTCGACGAGTTCAAGGCCGTGAGCACAGACAGCCAGGAATTCCGACCAATGGAGTGGTTCGGCCTGATGCGGCTGGCTGAGAGCAGGGGGAACTGCCCGGATGCCGTACTCTCTCTACAGAGGCACTGCAGCTTTCCCGACGACGCCAAGATGGACTCCAGCCTGAGCTGTGCAGGGCAACCGAACGACTGAGGGCATGGTGTCGGGCGAGGCCTCGATCTCCTTTGGCATGGTCCGAAGACCCGCACATCGCCTGGCCCCTATTGCTGAGTCAACAGACCACGATCAACCTGAAGGTGGCGGCTCTCTTGGATGGGTGGTGCTGGCTGTGGTTGGCGCATAGCCTCCAAACTGTTCCGGTCCAGAGTCCCTCAAGCAAGAGAAGTGAAAGGCTCAGAGCACGGTCGGGGCGGGGGCTCACCGAGCACCCAAGTAGCGCGATCCGGTAAGCTGCTTGCCTGCGGAAACGGGGACGAGTCAGTGGCCCAGGAGCACATCAAGCCCGATCTCATCGAGGTTGGAGACCTCCCCATCGACCTGGGCAGGTATCGCCTGCATGCCATCCTGGGCACGGGAGGCATGGCGCGGGTCTTCCTGGCCGACCTGATCGGTCCTTCGGGCTTCAGGAAGAGGTGTGCCCTCAAGGTCATCCACAACCGAGTTGCAGGACAGGACTCAGCGCTTCACAACGCGCTGGTCAACGAGGCGCGTCTGGGCGGCCTCCTTCACCACCCGAACATCGTCGACACCTATGACTTCGGCGACCTGGAAGGCCAACCTTTCATCGCAATGGAGTTCATCGATGGGCTCCCGTTGGATGCCATCCTGAAGGTGCGCGGGACACTCCCTCTGCCCGTCGCCGTGGAAGCAGCGATACAGATCTGCTCTGGCCTGGACCACGCCCACAACGTCAAGGACGATGGAGTTCCCGCCGAACTCGTGCACCGGGATCTGAAGCCCGGCAACGTGATGTTGACGCGCAACGGCACGGTGAAGGTGCTCGACTTCGGAATTGCCAAGTCCCTGACAGCACACGGCAACACGACGGCTCCAGGCATTGCCAAGGGCAGCCCCTCGTACATGTCACCCGAGCAGGTACGGGCCGGCGCAATCGATCGGCGCTCCGACATCTTCGCCATGGGGGCGATGCTGAACTCGATGGCTACCGGCGAGGTGCTGTTCGCTGGAGATTCACTTCCGTCGATTCTCATGTCGATCATCGAGGTAGATGCCCACGAGCAGGTCCAGTCGAAGATCGACACCCTCGAGTCGCATTGTCCGTCGCTCGGCGGCGTGGTTCGCCGGTGCCTTCGCGCTGATCCGGGGGAGCGTTTTTCGACTGCCGCTGAGCTCGGTGCCGAGTTGAAGCAGATCCGGGCGACTCTATCGGGGTCGACCACTCTCGCCAGTTTCGCGACCTCGTTGTTCGAGGAAATGGATTCGATCCCATTGGGAGCGAACAGGGCAAGCGAGTCGATTGACGGCGTGTGGCCTACCCAGACGGACTTTGTGGCCGCCGGAGAGTCTGCTGCAGGATCAGGTCACGCGTCTCCAGGAGTGGCCGCCGAAGTCTCGGCCCACCAGGGCTTCCCGCCGCTGGACCTGGAGTACCACCTGCAGTCGACTCGGCCTCAGGAAGCCCCAAAGCCTCTCGAGGCGTCTTTCGCGCACCAGGCCGTCGAGCCGGCTAGTGCCTCTCCTTCTTCCACTGGGCTTCCGGCAGGGGACCCAGCCACTCGCCCCTGGAGCCGGCCTGTGTTGGTCGCAACCGTCGTTGCGCTCGTCTTGATGAACGGCCTCTACCTGGCCAGGGAACCCTTGTCCCGGTTCATCGAGAGCTTCCTGGAACCAGAGGTGGCGACTCTGCCGGGATCTTCGGTCCAGGTCGCAACCGAAGTTGCCGAGGTGTCGCCCGGTGCAGAGGCGCAAGCGACGGTCCCAGTTGCTGCGGCAGCGGAACCAGGCCAGGCCAGCCAGTCGGGCTCGGAGACCGCTTCTGGCCAGGCCGAAGAGCGCTCAGAGCGAGAGAAGAAGCGGGAACGGCATCGAGCTCGCGCCCGGGAATCCAGGGCAGAGAAGCAACTGGCGAAGGAAGCATCGACTCGCTCAACTCCCGCGGAGGGTTCCGCCAAGAAGCGCAGCGCATCGACCAGTTCCTCTGCCGCGGACAGCGGCGATTCCCGGGCCGTTCCAGCAGACGAGGTGGCAGCCACAAGGGCGGGCACTCGGGAGAAGAGTCGAGCAGGGAAGACTGCTGGTGGGAGTGCTCCTGCAGCGAAGCTCGTCATCGAGCCGCTGGAGCTGGTTCGCGAGGCATCGGTCGGTAGCAACCCGGTCTTCTCGATCCGCGTAACCGGTAGCTCTGACATCAGCGCTGTCCTGCGGCTTCGGCCGGAAGGAGGCGACTGGCAGCAGCGCAAGCTGAACAAGGCGACGGGCAGCCGCTGGCGTACGTCCTTTGAGTTGAAGGAACAGCACCGCGGACTATGCCATTATTACTTCCAGGTAGAGGCCGGTGGCGATTCGCCTTCGCGCAGTACACTTGGAAGTAAGAAGTATCCGTATCAACTGCAGGTGAGGTGACTGAGGTGAGAAGTACAACGGGATCGATCGGTTGGGCCGTCGCTGGCCTCCTGCTCATCCTGGCGGCACCGGCCGGAGCACAGCCGTCTCAAGGGAGTGCAGACGGCAGCGATTCTGCACAGCGTGCTGCTGGCGAGGAAACCCCCATCGACCCGCAGGCCGAAGAGGCCTTCTACGTTGGCAACGGGCTGCTCGCCGACGGAGATCCTGCCGGCGCGCTGGCCGCCTATGACCAGGCACTTGCCATCGATGCGCGTCTACACCGGGTCCACCTGTACCGCGCCCGTGCCTTCCTGTTGTTGAATGACCACAAGCGTGCGCGCGAAGCGGCTGACGTGTTTGCGAAGCATGCTCACAGCGAACAGGACAAGCAGGCTTTTGCCGAGATCCAGGGGCAAATTGCCGAGCTGGAAGGCGAGTCCGTGGGCCAGCAGAAGGATGCGGTGGTGGCGACTGGTGCGAACCGTCGACTCGAGGTTCGGGTGCAGGCAGACGATGCGATGCCTGGCGGCGAGCAAGCTCCCGCGCAGTCCACTTCTGGCCCGGCTCTTCCACCTCCTCCCAAGGCGCTGGGGCCGACCTTTCTCGTCGCCGGTGGGGTGTCCACAGCAATTGGGATTGCGCTGCAGATAGCTGGGCTGAGCTTGGCGTGGGATTTTGAAACCAGCGCTGCAGGTGCACCCATCTATCACACGGGTGGTGGTCTGGTTGCCGTTGGCATCATCCTTATGAGCGCCGGAGTCCCGCTAACGGTTGCCGCGCGAGTCCCGCCCCCCCCAGCCCTGGTGCTTGCGGTCGAGCCAGGTTCCAGGGCCGGTTCCGTCTTCTTGTGTGGGCGCTGGTAGCGGCCGTACGCGGAGTCTGTCTGGCAATTGGGCATCCCCCCGATTCTTGATCTGTTCGGTCCGTTCCTCTTCTCAACTTCAGATATGCCAGAGTGGCCACTCTTCAAGGAGAACATCATGCGCGTAGTCCTTTCTCTGCTCCTGCTCCTTAGCATCCTGCTCGGCCCCACTGATGCGACCGCTGCAAAGGACTACGCCAAGGAACTGGACAAGGCGACGGAGATCCTGAATGAGCTCGGCTCACGTGTACCCGACAAGGCGCGGCACGATGCCAAGTGCGTTTCGGTCCTCACGATCGCAAAGGGTGGTTTCATCGTCGGTGGCACGGGCGGGCGGGGCTTCTTGACCTGCAAGACCAAGAGGTCGGCAAGGTGGACTGCTCCGGTAATTCTTGGAATCGGTGGTGGCTCCGCGGGCGCTCAGATCGGGGCTGCGAAGGTAGAGTTGATCATGGTCTTCACCAAGATCGGTGACATTGAAGACATCGCAAAGACCGCTCCGCTGTTCTCCGCCAAGGCGTCCGCCACTGCGGGGCCCGCGGGCACAGGGATCAGCGTGGGAGGAGACCCGGTCGTCGAGGGCCATGTCGTCACCGTGTCGCGCTCTGAGGGGCTCTATGCCGGCGCTGTGGGCGAAGCCCTGGTGGTCAATCCTCACGAAGAAGAAACAGCAGAGCTTCTTGGCAGTTCCACAGACCTTGAGAGCGTGTTGGTCAAAGGAAGTGTCGCCATTCCCGCTTCGGCCAAGGCCTTCGTTGCAGCGGTCTCCAAGTGGCATGCCGAAAAGACCCCCAAGCCTGCGAAGTAGAGTCTCCGCAGCCACTTCACCTGAAGGCGACCGGCTCGGGGCGAACCCGCCGCTCCTCGGTTGGCGCACACTGAGTCCTACTAGGCGTTGTGGCTCCGATTGCACCTTCTGAGCTAGAGTTCGCGCTCTGGAGGTAATTACCCATGCACTTGCGCACTCTTCTCGCCCTGTTCCCGCTCCTTCTCCTTCTCTCGCTGCTCTACGGCTGCGTTCCCTTCGAGCTTCGTTCGGATACGACCAACTTCACCCGCAACCAGGCGGGCAGTGGTGCGCAACACGTGTACGTGGATCGTGACGAGGGTTTCACTGACGACGTCACCCTCGAAGTGACCAATATCCCCACCGGTGTGACCGTCAGCTATGAGCCAGCTGCTGTCTCCGGTGACGTCGGCGTCGTGCACCTGGCAATCGACTCCAGCGCCGCAACTGGCGACTCCGTACTTACCGTCGTTGGCACCAATCCCGATGGCGAGACGGATTCGATCGCCATCCCCCTCGGCATTCTCGGTGAGACCACCGAGGACTTCGGAATCGATGCCGCACCATTGAGCTCTGCGATCGCTGCCGGCGGTACCGCTGATGTCGACGTCGATCTTCAGTGGCACGGTCCCTTCGCCGAGGACGTAGACCTCGAGTGCCAGGGCCTGCCCCCCAACATCACCTGTAGCTTCGCCGACAACCCGATCCCCAACGGTCAGGACGCGACCACCCTCACAATCAGCGCGGCTGCCAGCGCCACCGCCGGCGAGTACCCGTTCATCGTCAATGGCGAGGGAGGCACCCAGGCCAAGGCTACGGCCCTGTTGTTGGTTGTGGGCAGCGGTGGCACCGCCCCTACGGGCTCCTTTGCCGTACGCAGCGAGGTGACCAATTTCTCGATCAACCAGGGAATGGAAGGCAGCATGACCGTGTACGTGGACCGCACTGGCGGACACGACACTCCGGTCACTCTGTCGGCGACCACCGCGACCGACCAGTACGTCACGTTCCAAGAGGCTGCACCTACGGGTGAGGCCGCGGTGCTCGTGCTCGAGGTGGATTCAACGGCAGCTACCGGGGACAGCACCATCACGGTCACCGGAGATGACGGCTACGCCACTTCGAGCGCTGACTTTCCCGTGACGGTCAACCCCACCGGCTTCTCTGACTATGTCCTGGTGGTGAACACTCACAGCCAGGAGCTGCTCGCCGGCGATAGCGGCGCGGCTGCCAACATCTCGGTCCAGTGGGGCGGTTCGTTTACCAGTGATGTCGCGTTGACCTGCGATGCTCCCACCGAGATCACCTGCACTTTGGATGTGGCTACTGTTACGCATCCCGGCACCGATTCGGCGGTCACCCTGTCGGTCAGTGCGAGCGCCGCGAGTGGTGTCTATCCGATCCAGGTGGAAGGCCTCGGTGACTCGATCTCGAAGCTGGTCTCTTTCCAGGTGGTTGTCCCCTAGGGAGCGCGTACAGGAATCAGCGAATACCGCCTCTTCTCGGCCCTGGGGATCCGGCCTGGGTAGCTCCCCCAGAGCCTCGGTCGCGCCCACCGTCGATGAGCTTTCAGAGCAACCCTTAGGGGTTTTAGAACCTGCTTCGGCCGGTCCAGACCCCGATGGTTCCTGCGTCCAGCGTCGCCTGGGTCTGGTCTCCCCAGCCTGGGCTGGGGCTCGGGCCGCAGTGGCCCACGATCACGTCGATGATGTAGACGTCCTCACTGCCTTCCGAGTCGCCGGGGCCGTAGTGGTAGTCGACGACGTCCTCTGAGGGGTCGCCGATCACGCCGCGCTTCCAGTTGTAGCCCCAGCGCAGGTCTACCAGGCGAAGCTCGTCCACCAGTAGATCCATGAACTCCCAGTTGCCGCCAGTGTCCTGGCAGGAGTTCTCCAGCAGCGTGGGGTAGGCAGACGCCAGGGCCTGAACCGTCGCGGACATGTCGGGCAGCGGGAGGGGATAGAGCTGGTTCTCGCAGTCGACCTCGATCTCGGCGGTCACGACCTCTCCGAACCAGGCGACCGCCTCGTGCACCATCTGCCAGTCCGTGGTGAAGGTCCCGGGCTCGTCGCCGGCGAGTAGTGAGATTGTGAACTCGTGTTCCTCCCCCGGTGGCACGGAGTCCTCCTCCGTGAGCCAGATGCGCACGTCTCCCGGGTGGAAGGGGTCGCTATCGTCGATTGCGCCGAGCTTGAAGCTGCCAGTGCGAGTCCACGTTGCGGTGCCTACGTTCCTCATCACGACGGTGCCCGTTCCCTCCGCTCCGCAGGCCAGGGACGAAGGGAAACTGGCGGAGACGAGCACTGCGTCGTCGTCCGGTGGTTCCGTGGTGTCGTCGTCGTCCGGAGCTTGCGTGTCGTCGTCGTCGCCTGGCAAGGGCGTGTCGTCGTCGTCACTGGGCTCAGTCGCGGAGTCGTCGTCGTCGCCGGGCCCATGGGGAGCCTGGCGTTCGCCCAGTCCCCACTCTCCAACGCCACAACTCACAAGGAGCGTCAGGACGAGCGGAACAAGAGGGTACAGCGGCCGGGGGGCCATCACGATGCTCATGAGACCACCGTAGCGACGACCTGTTGTGGAATCGTGTTCTCCCCTGCAGCAGGCAGGTCTTTTCTCACCGCCAACGCCCGCACCTTGGCCCATTCCCCTCCAACATCCCGGTCCAAACGCAGCCACTGCGCGCATTGCTACTCATCTCAGCTAGTCTTCGCGGGTACTCTGAGAAAACACAATGACCCAGATGAGCAAAGATCAAGAAGGGCTCTCTCTCGCTGGTGTGCAGCACGAAGCCCATAGTTCGTCTCTGACCCGGAGGCACCCGTCCCGCGATGATGACGAGGCGAGGCTGACTGGGATCCACAACACTTATGCGGCAGCAAGTATCCGCAGGACCGTTCGCGCGGAGGCGGTCGACGAACTGCACGAGCCGACTGCCTTCTCCTGGTCGCAATTCTGGAAGACTCTTCTCTACGAGACTCTGCCGCCGGTCATCTTCTCGCCGCTTGCCGCGCTGGTACTGGAGCCCTCGCGCGAACAGGCATGGCATGTCGTACAGCATCGTTTGCTGTTGGCGACATCGCCGAAGTACCGACCGATGGGGTCGGTGGTCATGGCCTGGGTCTCGTATGCATTCGTCTACCTGGTCTACGCCGCCCTGTGTATCGCCTTGTTCGGGGCTGCCGAGAGCGTGGTTGGGGTGGACCCCTTCCATATCGTTCTTATCTATGCGCTCGTTTTTGTTCGCAACCTCATTATTTCCGTCAAGTACGGCTACTTTCGTCCCGAGGACATCGCCCAGCTGAGCAAGCCGCCACCAGAGTGGGACGAGGAGCGAACCAACCGTCGCCTGATCTTCGCCGGCTGGAGATCGCCAGGGAACTTTCCCGGCCTGATCGAAGATGAGCTGACCTGTGCCATGGACGAGAACGACATCGCCTTGCAGGGGTTGTCCTTCCACATTGGCGAGCCAACCAGCGCACAGTTGCGTCAGCACCCCACCAACGAACTCTTCACCGCCGCCACATCGTGCAACGTCGAGGGACAGGTGTCTTCGGGATTCGTTGCGCATCAACTGATCACGCGTGCCTACTCAGTACCTTTCCCCACGCACTACGGGGTGCTGGTCCTACTCGTCCCGATGGTGCTTGCAGGCATCCCCGTCGTGACGCGCTGGCAGCACGGACTGAGTCTGTTTGGCGGCGGCGGCTACCCGACCCTGGTAGCTGTTGCTGTGTTCCTGGGCTCCATCCTCGCGACCCTTCCAGTCCTTGTCTTTGGTTTGATCTCGGCGCATGACTTCAATCGTCGTGCGAAAGTTCTCTCCTCGCTGGGCAAACTGGTGCAGTACCCGGGCATTTCGATGGCTCAGTTTCTGGGCACCGATGAGCCGGCTGGCCATTCCTCACAGAACCCGGCTGTTGCCAACCAGGCTGGTCACGTGTTCGTCGATCTCAAGCACGCCGACAACGTGTTCGCCTGGATGAACTGTCGTAAGACTTTGCGCTCCTTTGGAGAGGCCTACTACCAGCGGACCCAGGTCTATACGTCGATCCTGCTCGGGTATGCGTTTCTATGCATGCTGATGCTCAACGCAATCGTGTGGGGGCAGATGCAGCACCATGTATCCACGATCTATTTGATCGCGGTGCTTGTACTGTCGATCGCTTCGATATCGATTGCATCGATCACCAAGGCGACACGGTTGCAGGCTCTTAGTCGCAAGCACCGTGATGTGATCAAGAAAGAGGTCTTCTTGCAGGAGAAACACCTGCTTGAGCTTGATGCAGCGGCCCAGAAGGATGAGGTCGACGAGCTTCAGCATGCAAAGGCGCTGTTGCAGCAGGTAGACGAGATGATCCACTTCCAAGAAGAGATCTATAAGCCAACGACTGTCCTGGGCCAGGCTGCGTCACAAAACGTCGTCAACTCCACGCTCGGAGTGCTGGTCGCTGGGCTGGTCTTTGCTGTGGAAGGGTTCAGTAGCGCTGTGATCAAGTACGACGCCTTCGGCTGGTTCCTGCCCTAGTCTGCATAGGCCCGCTGGCGGGCCCTCGTACACGCTGCACTCAGGCGGGTCGGGCGACCAGCATCCAGTGTCCCAGGAGCGTGCCCGGCAGGGCTCCCCGGACGAAGGTCTCTTCCCGGACCGATCCGCTGGCTGCACGAATCAAAGAGGGCGGGGAGAGGCTGCTTTGCGGGCAAGGAGTTTCCGATGAATGAGCAGCGCAATCCCTACGCAGCCGCCCTCGATGGCCTGGAGTTGTCCGACCCGGTGGCAGCTTTCTTTGCCTTCTGTCGTGAACGGGAGCGCATCCGGGAACTTCGAGAGGGCGGCGCCCCCCCTCCATGGTCAGACGACACGGTCTTGCAGCGGGGCCGCTTTCTGAACGTGTTCAGAGAGGATGACCGCGGCAGCAAAGCAATGCTGCGCTTCGCAGCTCCGCTGAGAGATGACCTGCCCCACCTTGTTCATGCCCTGTTCTTTGGACGTTGGTGCAACAGCCAACCTACCCTGGACGCGCTATCCCCCGAGCTGCTCTCAGATCCTGAGCGGCTGCGGAGTGTACTCGAGAACCTACCGACTCAGCCCTGGTGCAACGTGACCGCCTACCCGGTTGAGCCCGTGCATTGGAAAGGCGCGCTCTATTCCAGAATGGACACCGCCACCACGGTCTTTGCCAGGATCAAAGAGGATCTGACGCAGGCAATCGTTTCATCTGGGGGAGACGTCATTCGCGCGACCACAGCGGTGAATTCGATGTTGGGTATGAAGAATGACTTTCCGATCTTCATGGCAGTGATGGACCTTGCCGGGTTTCGTCCCGATGTGATTGATCCGGCAAGCCCGGTACCCACCGGGATTGGCGCTGTGGCCTTCCTGGACCGCCTGCAGCACCACCTCGGGCTGGACAGCCACCAGCAGACCTGTGAGCAGATGGTTGCCTTGCAGGCGGAGTACTGGCCTGAGGCGAGGCGGGCCTTTCAGCCCATCGACATCGAGTATCTCTCCTGCGAGTGCCGCAAGTACTACAGCTACGTGAACGGTACCAAGCAGTTCACCGGCAAGAACCTGTTTCAGGCCGGAGTAGGTGCGCGACTGGTCTTCGACATCGAACAGGAGGTCCCCGCCAGGGTGCAGACCCGGATCCACGTCATTGCCGGCGGTCCCTGCTCTGGCAAGACGACTCTGCTGCGCGAGCTGCAGAGAGCCGGCTACCGGGTCGAAGTAGAGACTGCCGAGAGAGCGCTCGAGGAAGGAATTGCAGCCGGGCACTCAGCCAGGCAACTCCGTGCTGATCCACTTCAATGGCAGCAGAAGATCCTTCGCCTGGATTACGAGCTCTTTGACGGTTTGCCCGTGGATGAGCTGGTGTTTACCGACACCTCCTTTCTCGAGACTCTGGTCTTTGGCAGTCGGGGGGGGGGGGGGGGGGGGGGGGCCCGGGCCGGCGGGG
>CAZBDA010000116.1:14698-16117 GCA_964490445.1 uncultured Rickettsiales bacterium
TGGATGGGTGGCTCCGCAACAAGCGCTACGAGGCAGTCTTCTTCCTCGACCCCCTCGAGGACTATGAGCAGAGTTCAGTGCGGATTGAGTCTGCCCAGATGGCGATGCAGATCAGTGCCCAGGTTCGCGCGGCCTACGAGGCCTACGGCTACGAGCTCATTGCCGTACCTTCGGGCTCCGTTGCCAATCGAGTGGCCTTCATCGCCAGCCACATCCTTCAAACCTGATTCACTCGCTGTCAGCCGCTCTCCTGGCGGACACTCCACACCCTCCCGGGAGGGCTTCTGCTGGTTTCACCCCTCAGGGCCGGCCTGACCCGCCTGTGGCGTAACTGGCAACACCGTCGGGCCAGGTGCGCTCAACGACTCGTTTGGGGGGCGCTTCAGTCCAATTCAGGGTCACATCGGCACAAGGAGGGGCCGTCGTCGGGGGATCCTATGAGCCGCGGGGGGTGGTGAAGGCCGGACCGCGCTACCCTGTGCCCACCCAAGGAGGCCTCATGATTCACAGCGTTGCAGTCATCGGAGCGGGAAACGGCGGCAAGGCCGCGGCGGCGGACCTGGCGCTTCAGGGCGTGCAGGTGCGGCTCTTCGAGTTTCCCGAGTACCGATCCAACATCGACGAACTGGCGCAGAGCCGGCGGCTTACGTGCACCGGCGCCCTTGAAGGCGAGGCCGAGCTGGCCCTCGTGACCACCGACCTCGCCGCCGCGGTCGATGGTGCCGAGGTCTTGATGGTGTGTACCCAGGCCCTCGCACACGATCGGATCGCCCGAGAGTTGGCGCCGCTGGTGCGAGCCGAGCAACTCGTTGTACTGAACCCCGGCTCCACCGGCGGCTCGCTGATCGTGGCACGGGTCTTCCGGGAACTGGGCGTGCAGCAGATGCCGGTGCTGGCGGAGTTCCCCACGCTCACCTACGGCTGTCGCGCCCAGGCGCGGTCGGTCAACGTGGGGGTGAAGGTGGCCTACCTCACCTGGGCCACGCTGCCAGCCAGCGCCATCGACCATTGGGGCCCGCCGCTGGAGGCCCTGTTCCCGGGGCTTGTACGGGTGCAGAATGTGCTCGAGGCAGGCCTCAACAACGCCAACCCGATCATCCATCCCCCGGTGGCCCTGCTCAACGCCGCTCGCTTCGAGAAGCAGGGCGCGCAGATGTTCTTCTACAAGGACGGCGTGAGCCCGGCGGTCGCCGACTTGATCCGTCTGCTGGACAAAGAGCGCATGGCGCTGCAGACCGCCCTGGGAGGAAGCCCCCAGCCCGACCCGGTGACCTGTGTGGTGCAGGGCTATGCGGCCAGCGAGGACTACCTGAGTTGCTACTCGGAGGGGCCCGGCTTCATGGGTTTTCGCAGCCCGGACACCCTCGACCATCGCTACTGGCACGAGGACATGGGCATGGGCCTGGTGTTCTACTGCTC
>CAZBDA010000117.1:0-16091 GCA_964490445.1 uncultured Rickettsiales bacterium
ACACAGGTCGTCGCTATCGCACACTCCGTCGCCGTGGGTGTCGTCCTTTTTTTCGGCTGGGCACAGGTCGGTGTCTTCGCAGACGCCGTCCCCGTCTCTGTCGCCAGTGGTGTCGCCGCCGGTGCACAGGTCGTCGTCGTCGCAGACGCCGTCGCCGTCGCTATCGCCGCTGCTGTCGTTGCCGGCACAAAGATCGGCGCTATCGCAGCTTCCATCGCCATCGGAGTCGTCCAGCGCATCGGTGGGGCAGGGGTCGAGGTCGTCACAGACGCCGTCGCCGTCGCCGTCGCCGGTCGCGTCGTCGCCATCGCACAGGTCGACACTGTCGCAGACGCCATCGAAGTCGCTGTCGTTGGGATTGTCTTGCGGGCAGGGGTCGCGCGCGGCGCAGGTGCCGGCGCCATCGCGGGCGCCGGGCGCGGCGGCGCCGGTGCACAGGTCGATATCGTCGCAGATGCCGTCGCTATCGCTGTCGCCGGTCGCGTCGTCACCACTGCACAGGTCGACCGAGTCGCAGACGCCGTCGCCGTCGCTGTCGTCGGGATTGTCTGCGGGGCACAGGTCGGAGGAATCGCAGACGCCGTCGCCGTCGGAGTCGTCGAGCGCATCGGCGGGGCAGGGGTCAATGTCGTCACAGACGCCGTCGCCGTCGCCATCGCCGCTGGCATCGTCTCCCTGGCAGAGGTCTACCGAGGTGCAGACGCCGTCGCCGTCGGCGTCATCGGGATTGTCGAGAGGGCAGATGTCGCAGGCATCGCCGCTGCTGTCGCCGTCGCTGTCGGTCTGGCTGGCATTGGCTACAGCCGGGCAGTTGTCGGCGCTATCGAGGATGCCGTCGTCGTCGGCATCGGGGGCGCAGCTACTGGGCTCACCGCTACAGGCCCAGCCGGCCTCCTCGACGCAACTCTGTGAACAGCCGTCCCCGTCCAGAAGTGCCCCGTCGTCACAAGCCTCGTCGCTTGCCACCAGGCCATCACCACAGCTGCTGACACAGATCGAGGCCAGGGCTCCGGTCCAGGTGAACAGCGAGCTGGCTTGTGAGAAGCAGTACACGCCGAGGAAGCCGTCGTCGGGGAAGGGCACTCCGGTGGTGGACTCGTCGACGTCGAACTCGAGCACACCATCGACGAAGACCTGCAGGCTGAAGCCGTCGTACTGGATGTCGAAGTTGTAGAAGGTGTGGTCTTCCCAGCCGGTGGAACCCAGGCTGGCGGCTCGCTCCAGTTCATCGACGGGGCCGATGTGGCTCCACAGGTCGAAGTTGCCGGGAATGCCCTGCACCCGGCTCAGAGCGAGCCCTTCGTTCGCGAAATTGCCGCTCCAGGTCTGATCCCCCTGCTTCCAGTCGATCAGCAGGAAATCGGCGTTGGCGGAGGTCGAGTCTCCGGGCTCGATGCCCAGGGCGAAGCCGATGAAGTCGTCGTCACTGGTGGTGAGCACGGCCACCTGGAAGGTCGCGGGAACCAGGGATGGGTCGAAGCCGTTCAGCACCAGCACGCTGGCCTCGGTGTTCTGGGTCTGACTGGCAGTGCGGCCATCGCCGCTGATGTTCCACGAGGTGCCTGATCCCCAGGACTCCGTCGAGGCTTCGCTGAGGTCAAACGGGGCGTTGCAGGTGTAGCCGGACTCCTCGAGGCACGACGAAGAGCAGCCGTCGCCGTTGACGCTGTTGCCGTCGTCGCAGTCCTCGTTTGGGTCCAGGAAGGCGTCGCCGCAGACCTGTGCGTTCGCCAGGTTTGGCAGGCAGGTGAGAGCGAGCAGTAGAGCAGTACAGAGCAGAGATCGGGACATGGCCAGGACTCCTGAGCAGGGCAGATGCCCTTCTATTCTAGCCAGGATCCGCGGGCTGTAGCGGGCGTAGTCGTGTAGGGGCCGGGCCAGAGCCACGTTCCGTGGCACTCGTCGTAGGTGAATTCGTGCCGGCCGCGAAGCTTGCTGCGCAGCCAGGCGCTGTTCCGGGTCGATGTGGACAGTACTGCTGCTACAGGCAACCAGGGACAACAACGCGAGCGGAATGGCGAGGGGGGAACGAAGGAGTGGATTCTATGCTCGGCAAGGCGTGCTCTGGTAGCCTCGGGGCCGTTGTCGGCTTGCGGCTGGGTGGGCCGTCGAGCCTGGAGAGAGGGCCGGGGTGCGGGTACTCATCGTTGCTACCAACCGAGAAAAGACACCGATTCCGGTGGCTCCGATCGGTGCCTGCCATATCGCCACGGTGCTCAAGGCCGCTGGTCACACGGTGGGCTTTGTCGACCTGATGTGGGAGCGCAAGCCCATCCGCGTGCTCGAGCGCAGGGTCGCCGAGTTCGGTCCGGAGCTGGTTGGCCTCAGTATCCGCAACCTCGACAACACGTCGTGGATGAACAACGTCTGGTACCTCGACGACGCGCGGGACTACGTGGCGGCTGCCCGGAGCGCTTCGGGTACTCCGGTCGTCATCGGTGGGCCCGCTGTAGGTGTACTTCCCGGTCCGGTCACGGCCTACACGGGGGCGGACTGGGGTGTCTGGGGCGACGGCGAGCGCTCCATCGTCGAGTTGGTGGCAGCCCTGGCACAGGGGCGTGATCCCGCCGAGGTTCAGGGGGTAGTTACCCCCCACGCCCTGGGCCAGGGGCAGCATCGCGTCAACCCGCAATACCGCGTCGAGGAACTGGGCGACATCCCCGTGCATCGCATGTGGGAGTGGTTGGATTTTCGGCCCTATACGCGCAACTCGGGTCCGCTACAGGTCCAGTCGCGCCGGGGCTGTGCCTTTGAGTGCACTTACTGCAACTACCCGGTCATCGAAGGCGGCAGCTACCGCCGCAAGCCGCCGCAGCAGGTGGCAGCCGAAATCGAAGAGATGTCCCGCGCCTGCCCTGGAGCGTCCATCGAGTTCGTCGACAATACTTTCAACGTGCCGCTGCGCTACTGCATCCAACTGCTCGACGCCATCATCGAGCGCGACATCGGCGCGGTGCTGCACACCAACGGCTTCAACCCGAAGGCCACCAGCATCGAGCTGATGGAGAAGATGCACCGTGCCGGCTTCTCGCAGGTGATGATCACCCCGGAGGTCGCCCACGAGGGCATGCTGCTGAGTTTGCAGAAGGGCTTCACGATGAAGCACCTGCGGCGTGCAGTGGAGCACCGCCGCTGGCTGATCGAGCAGGGCTCGCCGATGGAGTGGCTGTGGGTGTTCTTGCTGGGCGGTCCGGGCGAGACGAAGGACTCGGTGCTGGAGACCTTCCGCTTCGTCCGAGAGGAACTTCCCGAGCACGATGCTGTCTTCATGCAGGTGGGCCTGCGGGTCTATCCCGACACGCCGCTCCAGCAGCAGGTGATTGACGAGGGCGTGCTGTCGCCGGACTGCGATCTGCTCGAGTCCTTTCACTACGTCAGTCCCGAGCTCGAACCGATGTGGATCTACGACACGTTGATGGAGCAGATCCGAATGCGGTCCAATATCACTACCTTGCGTGATGTGATGAACCCGGCCTTCCCGTTTTATCTGCGGCTGGCCGGTACCTTTGGCTTCAAGGCGCCGATCACGAGCACTCGACCTGCGTTGAAGCTGCTTACCAAGCTGGGCTTGCGCTCTGTCGGGCCGGTCTGAGCCGCTAACATTCAACCCCTGGAGAACACGAGATGCCATCGATAGCTGAAGAGGAGTATTTCTTTCAGAAGGATCTGAAACGTCGCCGAAAGATCGCTCAAGAGGCGGCTGAGCAGGTCGAAGAAGAGGCGAAAGAGAGCCTTCGTGAGGCGCACTGGATGCACTGCCCCAAGTGCGGCACGACGATGGAGACCCTTACCTTTCGTGGGGTCCAGATTGAGCAGTGTTTCGGATGTGGTGGTCACTTCCTGGACAAGACGGAGCTTGAGAAGCTTGCCGGCGACGGCGAGAACTTCATCGAGAGGTTCTTGCGGATGTTTCACAACGACGCCTGACCATGCCTGGCGTCGACTTCCGCAGCTCCCGTGGTACCAGCTGAGTTCGTGGACGCTCCGTTCCGTGCCGGCCTGCCGATTCGAGTCGAGCAACCGCTGGACTCCTGGCTGGCCGAACTATGCTTTGCTGTTCTCACCGCGGTACTGACATTCCTGGTCGGCTTCTTCGTGGCCATGCTGCCTGCGGCACCTTTTCTGTACGCAGCGACGGTTACCGAGGGCGATACCCGGCTTGTCGTGCTGTGCGTTGTCATCGCCTGCATGTACGGCACGGTTCTGTTCGGCTACTGGTTGGCCCTGCCGATGCTGCGTAGTTACTGCGCGCGGAGCGTCCTGTTCGACCACCAGGGGATTGAACTGGGACGCCTGCTGCCGATGCGCCTTCGCTACACCGATGTACACAACCTGGAAGTTGAGCTTCGCGAGCCGAAGAGCATCGCGTCCGACCTTCGTTCGAGCCTCCGCCTGTCCGGCAAGCGCTGGCGAAAGTCCCTGTCTCTACCCCCAGAGCAGTGCGCTGAGCTTGCGGAGATCCTGCGTGTGCTTTGCACGGGAGCTACTCGGAGCGACGCCCAGGGTCGCGTGCTCCCTCCTGTCGCGAACTGGGATCGTGGGGTCGTCGAGCGCGAGGCGAGCGGGCACCGTAGGACTGGCCGCCTGTGGTCGCTAGGGGCCATGCTGCTCTTGCCGGCAGCTGTGTTTCTCGTGTGGGAGGGCCCTTGGACTGGGGACAATGTGGAAGTGCTCGGATACCTTTTGGTCGCAATTCCCGGATGCTTGGCGATGGCGGCACGGAGCTTCGGCAAGGCCCGCGCCGCCGAGGATGCGGCTGCTGCCAGGCCTGTGGCCGACTGATGGAGTGCCCGAAGCGGGGTGTAGCGGGTGTCGCCGGGACAGCAGGTCGCAGCCACCGTAGAATCCCGGGACTTCCCAGGCATTGTGTGACGAAACCCCCTCGCCCTCGAAGGAGCGAATCATGAAGACGGCGTACGTATGGATACTGATGCTGCTGCTGCTTGCTACTCCCGGGTGCGGCGGAGACAGCGACGGGGCAGGTGGCTCCGAGTCCGGCGACGGGTCAGAGCCAGGCGACTCAGGCACAGATCTCTCCCCTATGGAAGGCGACTGGACCTTTGGTTCAGGCAGTTGGCTCTCTGACGAGTGCGAGGCCACCTTCCTGTCCTCGGCGATCGGCTGGGTGCTTTCCAACGTTACCGAGACCGACTTTGATCTGAGCATCCAATTTGCCGAGGGCGGCTCCATGCCCGCCGAACCGGACTGCTCGCTGGACTCGCCGAACTATGTCTGTGAGTCGGTGGTTCAACAATTCAGCATTGGAGCCAACTCCATCACTCTCGAAGCCACCGCGCAGGGCAGCTTCAGCAGCGACATTGCTGCCAGTCTCGAGGTGACCTTTGACATTGCCTGTAGTGGGGCGGGATGTGACAGCATGCTCTCTGCCAACCCCTGCACTTCGGTTCAGAGCTTCAACGTGTTCTTTGACGGCTGAGAGCCGGTCTCCTTCGTTCCAGTAGAAGCTGTATCGGGTTGGCAACTCGTCACATGCTCCATTCTCGAATTTCGTCGGGATTGAGCCGTGTGTTCGTGATGATGGATCCATACGTAAGGAAGAGTGGACTCCGGCGGAGGTTCTAACTCGACTTGAACAGCCTCCTACATCCATCCTCTGATGGTCATGGCGGCTTTGCGGCGGAAAACGCCCCCAGAACCAGAAAAACCAGCCCTGAGTGGCTGGTTTTTCTAGCAAAGCAATGGTGGAGGCGGTGGGAATCGAACCCACGTCCGAAGCTGCTCAGCCGGAACTTCTACGTGTGTAGCCTGCTGATTTAAATCTCGCTTCCGGGGCTCCCAGAGGCAGGATCCCTTTCCGCCAGTCCGCTCCTGTATCTCGCCTCACCCCCGAGCAGACTCTGGGGATCGGCCAGTTCGCTTCATTACGCCCGACCCTCAGCCACGAACCGAACTGAGGCGAACGACGTCACCGACTAAGCGGCGAGCGCGTAATTGCTGTTATTGGCAATTATAAAGTTACCGAGGGTTTAACGAGGGTCCCGGAGAACCTCGACACGCCACTCCGACCTACCACAACCCCGTCGAGACCATGTCGCCCCCATAGAGGTCGACCACTGCGAGGATGCCCAGGTGTGCGGCCTCCGGCGGTGCTTCCGCCGGGGTCACCTGCAACCCCGAGGCCGGGGCTGCTTGAGTCATCTACTGGATTTCATAGAGCGGCGCCGCAGCGCATTTCTCACCCCATCGTAGGTCGCATGGAGCGCATGTCAAAGCTGCTGCTGCGGTGTGCTTCTCTCATTATCGGCTGCCTTGGCGGTCGCTTTACTGTTCTATGCTCGCACCCTGGGCGAGTTGGCCCACGACGCTGAGGCAGGAATCGGCGTTGAGATTGGCAAGATATGCAGCATGTGGTGATTACCGGGGCGAGCCGAGGCATCGGGCTCGGCCTTGCCGACAGCTTTCTTTCGCTTGGCTGCCGGGTCACGATCTGTGCCCGCTCGGCAGAGGGTGTCTCCCGAGCGGTCATGGAGCTCGGGCAGCGCTACGAGAGCGGGCGCATCGCCGGCCAAGCATGTGACGTGGCCGATGCCGATGCTGTTCACAGCCTGTGGGATTTCGCATCGAACCTGGCGCCCATCGACATGTGGGTCAATAACGCCGGGGTCTCTGGTCCACAGGTTTCCTTCACCGAGATCGGTGTGCAGGAGTACCAGCGTGTAGTCGACATCAACCTCGTGGGTATGCTGCACGGCTGCCGGGTGGCGGCGCGGGGAATGGCAGAGCAGGGATTCGGGCACATCTACAACATGGAGGGTCTGGGCTCCGACGGCCGCATTGTCGACGGCTTGTCCGTGTACGGAACTACCAAGTCCGGTCTGCGCTACTTCACCCGTGCGCTCGCTCGGGAATTGCGCGGGACACCGGTAGCTGTGAGCGCCATCTCACCGGGGATGGTCGTGACGGACCTGCTACTCGGTGAGTTGGGCAAAGACCAGGAACGTTTCGAGAAGGGGCGATGGATCTTCAACATCCTTGCCGACCGGGTGGAGACGGTCACTCCCTGGCTCGCTACGAGGATGCTCGCGAACCGCAAGAGTGGAGCTCGCATCGCGTGGCTGACGACCGGCAAGATCCTGTTGCGCTTCCTTCTCTCGCCGTTCTCGAAGCGCGAACTTATCCCGCCACAGCCCTGAACCATCGCCCACCGCCTGCCGGTGCGCAGGCTTGCGGTCTCCAGGCGAGTGGATTGAGGCCAGCGGCGAGGCCCAGGTGGCGGAGCTGGTTGGTTCGGTCGCTGAGCTCACTGGGCGCTCTGGTGCGCTGGGAGGGACCTTGTCGGGGCGACGGGAGTGCTGACCACACCGGGTCAAGAAGAACCCCGAACGAAGACAGCTCCGCTGTACAGCCAGGGCACTTCGCGCTCTCCCAGGTCGGGGCGGTCGCCGAGGTAGGGGCGCAGGTGCCTGGGGGTGATCCACACCTCGACCCGGTACACGCCCGGGCCGGGCACCTGGACCTCGACCTGGCCTTCCTGCCACTCGGCGATCAATTGTCGCTCCTGCCCGTCAGCGTGATAGACGAGGCCGCGAATCAGGGGCGCGTCTTCGGAACGCGGGCTGCGTGGGTCGAGGGTCGGGAGTGTGGCTCGCAGTACGAGAGAATCGCTGAGGGTCGGCTCAGCACCGATCTCGAACACCTCGCCGCCGTCTACAGCGACGAAGTCAAAGCCCAGCGGCGTGCCGAACACCTCGAAGGCGATCCAGGTTCGCGCCTGGCGCAACGCGTCGCGGGCGCGCTCAGGGGTCAAGTCGCCCTGGATCCGCAGGCGATTGTTGAACCAACGCATCAGGCGCCGGTAGGAGTCCATGCGCTCCCCGTCGCTGGCCTCGGTCGAGAGAACATTCTGGTGCGCGTCGGTTCCGCCGGAGATGCCGATACGCTGCGTCAGACCGAGCGTCTCGAGGGCGATGAGCGAGGGTTCGTTGGGCAGAAGGAAACCGAGTGGCGCGAGGTCGGGGTGGGGGGGGATGCCGTCCTCTTCGGTCGAAAAGAAGAATGGACCCAGCTGCGCGAAGATCTCGGTGCCGTCCAGCCCCAGGCGTTCTTCGCGTAGGTCGGGCGCGATGTTCGCGTGGAGTTGGTACAGCTCGATGCCATCGATGCCCAGCGTCGTGAGTTCGCTGATGTCACGCCCCTCGGTGTGTGCAACCCAGCCCACAGCACCGGCGTCCCGGATGGCGTCAAAGTCCTCTGCATTGCCGGGCCCGTACGAGTCGAGGACGTGCTCCTCGAGGCCCAGTGGCATCATTCGAGAGGTCTCGATTCCGGGCAACAGCAAGACCTCGTGGCCGCCCTCACAGGACATCCGATTGCCTACCGCCGTGCCCGCCTCGTTGTAGACCGCCTGGTCGTCGCCGCGCAGCAGCAGCAGTTCCTCGAACTCGACGTCGCTGGCGTGGCCAGGGTGGTCGCTCAGGAAGGCGACGTCGATGCGGTCAGTACACAGGGCTCTGCGAAGGTCGTAGAGGCAGGCTTCGTCGAGTTCGCCGCCGGGCTGTGGATTGCCGTCGCAGGCATCGTGTGAGTGGGGAGAATGCAGGTGAATGATGGCGCGGACCTCGTGCCAGTCTCGTGCTGCAGCCTGCAGCACCGGGGGGCCAGCGCTCCAGGCAATCGGCTCGAAGGTCTCGGGCTCTGCGGTCGGCTCCATGCAGGATGCGCAGAGTATCGCCAGGAGAGCCAGGCTGGGCAGGGGGAAGCGCATCGCGGCGGGAGGTTACCTGCAGGCCTTCGCCAAGGCGAGTCGCCTGCCGTCCTCTCGTTTACACTGTCGGCCGTGACCTGCCCCGCCAAGCACATAGCCTCTCTGCTGCTGTGCTTCGCCGTGCTGCTCATGGCTTCGTGCTACCCGCGCATCTCTCCGACCGGACCTGTGGTCACGTCGGCCGAGGACTATCTTGATTTGGCGGCCGATGTCTCTATCGACTACGGCACCCTGGCGCGAGCTAGCGATCTTCCTTTGCTGCCGTTCCGGCTCTGGGGCGTCGACTTTGCCGAAGAGATGTTGTTCGAACTCACGGGTCATCCGCTCTATGCGATGGTCGAGATCTGCCACGTTCGCAAGCGCGCGGGTGAGTGGACATGGTTCGCCCTGGTGGCCGAGCGGGATGGCCGGCAGCACGTTGCGGTCGGTAGCGAGGAGGACTTCCGTATCGGTCGCAGCTTCCCAGCACCGGTATATCGCTCGGGTCTCAAGGCCGAACGTAGTGAGCAGAACGGCCGCCTTGTGTATCGCTTCTCGCTCGCCCTGCCCGACGGCAGCGAGATGAGCGGCAGCGTCGGTTCCCGGGCCAGCGGCCCTGCGCTTGCGCCTGCGCAGCGCAATGGCAGCGCCATGAACCACAGCCAGCAGACCGCTCTTGCTGTCATTGATCTCAAGGAGTTCACCTGGGCGAAGCCCGACGTGCGGATTGATGGCAGTAGGGCGAGGATCAGGATGCTGGCGCCGTTCGTTCCCTACGCGATGCGGCTCGAGCAGGTGGCTGGAGGCATTGCTGCTGGAGTGCTGCGGGTGAGTGCAACTGCCGAGTCCGAGCGCTACGAAGTGCGCTATGGCGAAGGTGAGGGCGCTGAAGCATTGCCCCTGACGGTCCGCCGCAGCGGAGAGGAACTGCTTCTCGAGGTCGCCGATCCGATCCTCGACATCGAGTATCGCTTCCGAGCTCCTACAGGGCTTACCGGGCCGATGGAGTTGTTCGCAGCTTCGGTGCGTCACGGCGATGTGTCTGTGTTCGAGTTGCGCTTCAATCCGCCGATTCCCGACCTTCGCTATCCCGTCGCACAGGAGGTCGCCGGTCGCATGGTGGCCGGCGTCAATGGACGCAGCGGCTACATGGCTGGAAGTTACCGGGTGTCGCCGGGTGCCCAGGCAGAATTGCAGGTGCTTCCGGATCGGCCGTTCTGGGCTTGTGAACGCCCGCTGGTCGCTCGTTTCCAGGTGCAGCCAGAGACGGTGGTTTCGCGTTCTGAGGTGACACCGTCGCTGGCCCTGGATGGGGCCGGCGCCGAGCTCTGCTTTCAGCGTCGCCGCTGAGACTTCCCCCGCGTTGTTCGAATCGTCGTTGTCCTGCCTTCCAGGGGCTGCTACCGTTCCCCAACTCGGGCCAGGAAGGTCCGGGTTCCCGCCCAGAAAACCTGTTCACGCCCTGACCGGCTGCGGTTTATAGAAAGGTGCGCGCCCCGATGAAGCTAGGCTCGTTTTGTCCATTGATCCTGTCTTTGCTGCTTGCCGGATGTGCGGGCATCGGTTTCGTCCCCGAGATGAGTGGCGAAGTGGTGTTTGGAGACGAACAGGACGGTCCGGGGGATGAACAGCAGCCGAGTGGTGATGACAGCTCCGGAGAGCCGGACGACAACACCGACCCGGGCGACGACACCGACCCGGGCGACGACACCGACCCGGGCGACGACACCGAACCCGGCGCCGGCGATGACGGCGGCACGGGCGATCAGGCCAAGGACTACGACCAGGACGGATACAGCGCCGACGTCGATTGCGACGACTGGAATGCCGAGATCCATCCCGATGCCGAAGAGTTGGCTTGCGACAGCCATGACAACAACTGTGACGGCTTGTTTCACCCGGACGACATCGACGATGACGGTGATGGTTACAGCGAGTGCCTCGGCGATTGCAACGACCTCGAGGACAGCATCGGCGACGGCATGCCAGAGGTTCAGTGCGATGGCATCGACCAGGACTGCGACGGTGTCGACCTGTGTGACGATCCGGCCAATCCCAGCCCTCCCCCAGGCACTGCGCCGAGCACCCCCAACTGCAGCAGCGCCAGCCTGCTAGGCGTTGCCGGAGACACGGTCACATCCACCAGCGGTAGCCTGTCGGCAGCGGATTCGTTCTTTGGCAGCGGCCCCTGGTACTACGACGCCTACCAGGTGTTCGTGCTGCTTCCGTCGCTTTACAGCGTCAACCTGGTCTCTTCGGACTTTGATGCCTGGGTCGAGGTCTACGACAGCAACTGCAACCTGGTGACTGCTGACGATGATTCTCTCGGTGGCACCGACGCCAGTGCGCAGCTGCTCTCGATGGGTCTGGGAGAGCAGTTCTACCTGGTTGCCACCAGCTACTACCCGCAGGGACTGGGCAGCTACACGATCAGCATCGAGTAGCGGCCATCGAGAGCCGCTCAGTCGCCTTCAGCAGGCGGCAGGATCACCGTGTCGTCGCCAGGCCGGAACGGTGGCGTGACCAGGGTGGTCGGATCGATTGTGCCCATTTCTTCGGGCCAGGGCATTCCCGGCACTCGGTGGGATGGATCAAAAGGTCGGTTGATTGCCAGGTTGGACTGCGCCCAGGTGCAGGCGAGTAGAAGGGCAGCGTTGCCCTCGGCACCCTTGCCGGATCGTCGCAGCCCCGTGTTGGGGAAGCGGACAGATGCGACGATCGTACCGCGATTCCAGTTGACCGATCCCGCCCGGAGCTTGCGAGCCAGTTGCTGGAAGCGCTGCCCCGAGGACGAGAACACCGACGCTGCCAGGCCATAGGGGTGGGCGTTGTAGGCCTCGACGGCAGATTCAGCGTCCTCGACCACCTGCACGACCAGCAGGGGGCCCTCGACCTCCTCGGGGAGTGCCAGGCCGTGCGGAAGATCACTATCGAGCAGAGCGATGGCTGGCGCTACGTACGCCTGGCCGCGGCGGCGCATGGCCTCGGGCAGGAGGGTGGAATCCAATCCTCCTCCGACCAGGAACTTGATTCCAACTTCTGCATAGCGGTCCAGGTGGAATTGGAACACGGACTTGGCGTGAGCATCCACCAGCGGCCCACAGAAGGAATCGGTCTCTGTAGGGGGAGCGATCTTGAGGGTGGTCGTGAGCGCCCGGATTCGAGTCAGCAGCTCGTCAGCAACGTCTCGCTCGACAAGTAAACGTGCCGTAGCGTTGCAGCGCTGTCCGGTGGTGAGGAAGGCACCACTGACGACCTCGTAGGCGGTCCTGTCGAGGTCGGCATCGGCGCAGACAATTGCCCAGCCCTTGCCGCCGGTCTGCACCCAGACAGGTCGCTCGTCGTCGTTGTCGCGTAGCACGTCCCCCAGTGCGGCACTGCCGGCACCGACCACCATGTCGATGCCTTTGCTCGACACCAGTGCCTGTCCAACCGGGTCCCGTGGCCCCTGCACCATGGAGAGTACGCCCCGGGGAAGCTTGGCAGCATCGAAGGCCTCGGCCAGTTTCTGTGACACGAGCGGCACGTAGCTGGATGGCTTCCAAACCACCGTGTTGCCGCCTACGAGGCAAGGCAAGAGCAACTGCAGAGCGCTGAAGATGGGGTAGGGATACGGCGTCAGAACGCCGATGGTGCCCATGGGCCGTCGCTGCAGCGTTCCCTGGGTCGTCGGGTGGTACTGGGGCGTCAGCAGCGCGCGGCACTGTTCCAGCAACAACTCGATGGCCCGCACGCCGGCGATGCACTCCAGGCGTGCCTCCCAGAGGGGCTTGCCGAGTTCTCGAGACAGTACCGCTGCGAAGGGTTCACGGTGGCCGTCGAGGAAGTCTCGTAGGCGGTGTACAACGCGTATCCGCTCGGACAGTTCGCTCTCTTCCCATGGCAGCGCTGCTGCGCGGGCATCCTCGATGGCCTGTGCGACAGCACTGCGGCGCCACGGCACCTGGTCGAGGACGACTCCGGTGGCCGGGTCCCGGGTCTCGATGAAACCATCGGCCCCCTCGACGTAGAAGGAGCCCCAGAGGTAGTCGCCGCGGCGGCGGGTAATTCGCGATGGATGCATTCAGCTTCCCCGGTGCCGAGGGTCCACAATTGGGAAGGGCCAGGGCATATATCACCTGCCAGGACCGAGATGCAAGAGATCGTATGGCCGATAAGTGGTCTACTATCCGACCGCTATGGACACTTCCTCCCGCGACTTTCGGTTGGCCCCGTTGGTCACCCTGCTGCTCCTGGTGCTGTTGTCTGGCTGCCAGTCAACGCCGGCCGCAGTGGCTATCTGGGGCGGCTTCGACTACAGCTGGGAGAGACTCTCCCACCGGGTCAGCTTCTTTGAGTCCGGCCTGGGCGAGCCTTCGCAGGATGGCTCGTTTGCGGTGGACCTCGGCATGATTGGTGGACCCTTCTCGCTGAGCACTGCACTGCCCGAGGTCGTCAATTACCGAGCACCATGGTGGTGGATTCGCTCCAATTCGCTCGCAGCACACTACGCTGAGGTGCCGCTTTCCATTGGCCCATCAGGGCTTGTGCGTGAGGACGTGAGCGTTGACCTGGACTCGATTGGGCTGTCCTCCGAGGGCGTGGTGACGGTCGCTCTGACTGGCCTTCGCTGGGACATGGACATCCCGCAGAGCGACGCGTTTCCCGATGACTATGATCCGGCCGAGGGCTGGACACCGCAGATCCTCGGCGCTGGAGTCGAGGAGATCGCCGTGAGTGATGGACAGCTCTCCTTTTCCATGTGGCTCGAGTTCAGAGCCGGGAGACTCGATCGCGAGGATATGAACCGGGCGATCGAGTTCCTGACGATCGATGGTTCCCTCGGCTACGTGGTCCTGGCGGCGGATGGGGCGCATAGCGTCGGCCAGCTGCAGGCCGCCGCGTGGTATCCCATTGATCCTCCCAATTCCGACATCCCGGTGATCGACACGGCTCAGAGGACCGTGGTCATCGACGGTGCGGATGGTCTGCCTTTAGCCGTGCCCCTTGTCCACTCGTGGCGCTTTGTACTCAACCGTGAGCTGGATGAAGAAGGCCGTTACCTGAGGGCTCTTTCCGCAGCGCTGGAGCAGTTCGAGTATTCAGCGGAGGACGGTCGGGCGAGCCTGGTCATGGACGCCTACTGCTCGCACTCATCGGTGATTGAAGAAGGGGAACTGCAGGTGGAGTTCAGCGCTGAGCTCGGGCTGCTGCAGATCAGCGACGCCGAGGCATCTGTACTCTCGGGAGAGATCGCGGACAGCGTCGGGGTAGGCCCCTTCCAGGAGCTGGTGGTGCCGTGAGTGCGAACGGCGTCGAGGGCAGCGCGGACAAACCGCTGCGGGTCGCCGTGGTATGCGCGGATCGAGGCGTTACTGCCACTGGTCGTAGCGGCGCCTCTGAACACCTGCGCTGGATCTCCGAGGGGTTTCAACGGGCAGGTGCCGATGTCGAATTGTGGTGTAAGCGACTTGCGCCCGTGAAGGGGCAGACCCCTGTCCCGGTGCCGTCCGGAATCCAGACGAGGGAAGCCCCGCGAGCTTCCCTCTCGGAATCGCTGCGCGCGGGCACGGGCTCAGGGAGGGGCGGTGATGACCGCAGAGTCAGGGGCTGGCTCCTATCTCAGGCGCGTCGCCTTGACCACGGGATCGACGGAGTCACCTTGGGCCGCTGGGTGCTGCGGCAGGCGCGGCGTTTCCGCCCTGGTCTCGTCTATGAGCGGTTCTCGCTGTCGTCCAGTCCTGGCCTTGCCGCAGCTCGAGAGCTTGGGGTCCCCTGGGTGGTGGAGCTGAACGCGCCGTTGGCCTGGGAAGGCGCCTTGTTCCGCGGACTACGGCCTCGTCGTTCGTTGCTGAAGCGTGAGTCGAAACTGCTCACGGCTGCGGATGCAATCATCTGTGTCTCGCCAGCACTCCGGGAGTATGCCTTGCTGCGAGGAGTGGACCCGACACGAGTCCACGTGGTTGCCAATGGTGCGCCTGGAGTACTTGCTGAGTCGCCGCCTGCTGCTGGTGGCGGCAACGACGAGAACGTGCCGGACTCACGTAGCCGACCGTTCATCCTCGGTTATGCAGGTAGCTTCAAGGCCTGGCATGGGCTCGGCGGCTCGCTGCCCGCGTTGCGTGCCCTGGCTGCGAGAGTCGCTCCGCGTCCTCTGCAGCTGGACATGTGGGGAGATGGCCCGGAACGGGACAGCTTTGCCACGATGGTGCTGACCGTGTCTGACCTGGACGCCGCCTTCCACGGCTGGGGTAGTGGCGAACAATTGGCTCGGGCCCGGCGTCTTTGGGACGCTGCCTGGGTGCCCCTTGCAGCGTGGCCGCCGCAGTTCACCAACACCGGACGCCCTGTTGCCGAGCTGGTCAAGGCTTTTGGAGAACCCGTCCCTGCTCGGTACTTCTGTCCCCTCAAAGAAGCGGAAGCATCGGTGCAGGGGGTCCCGACCTGGACAGGCCGCGCGGACGCGCTTCCCGTACTGGGTGCCAGGTCAAAATCGTGGTCCCTGGTTGCCGAGGAGATTCTCGGGCTGAGCGGCTTCACCCCTGGTGTGGCTTCGTGGGATGATGATGGCCGTCCTGTCGGAGCTCTGAACCCAAGCCCATGACCAGCCCCGAGCCGAAATCCGAGTCTCTGCTGAAGGTCCTGCCGGGTGGGCTCGACACTGCTTCCTCGCGATTGCCGCCGGAGCTTGCCTCGGACCCCTACGGTTCTCGAATGCTGCCCCGGTTTGGGCCGTTCCTTCGACTTGTCGCCCGCGTGTTCTTTCAGCGCATCGAAGACGACAGTGACCTGGCTTCGGTACACCGGGCTGCGAAACGTGGCTCCATCGTCTACGTCATGCGGACGCGTTCGCTGCTCGACTACCTGTTTTTCAACTTCTTCATGCTTCGCCGGGGTCTTCCCCTGGCCGACTTTGCTAACGGCGTAAGTACGGTGCTGTTCGGGTCTCTCGGGCAGGCGGTGCGCCGCTACCGGGCCCTGTTCCGAATGCACCGTGAGTTTGGCGACCGGTTGCCCGACGCTATCGACTCTGGCTACCTCACCCGCTTTCTCGCCGACGGCTCCACGGCGCTCCTGTTCCTTCGCCCCGGGCGAACCTGGCCGCTACGTCCTGGTACCTCGGCGGGGGACCTCATTGAATCGCTGGTGGAAGCCCAGCAGCGCCGCGAGGAACCGATCTTCATCGTGCCGCAGGTTCTGGTCTGGTCTCGCGCACCCGACCGCGGAACCCGCGGACTGATGGACCTGCTGCTCGGTGGCACCGACGACCCCGGGCGCCTCCGCAAGCTGGCGCACTTTTTTGTCAACTACCACCACGCCGTCGTGAAGGTCGGAACTCCGCTGAACCTCAAGGAGTTCGTGGTCGAACAGGGTGACCAGCGGCGGGCCCGTGTCGCCAAGAAGCTGC
>CAZBDA010000118.1:0-16007 GCA_964490445.1 uncultured Rickettsiales bacterium
GTCTGAGCCCGGAGTTGCTGGAGATTTGTGGCGACGGCCTCGACCAGGACTGTGATGGTGCCGACGCCGCCGGCGACGGCGACGGCGACGGTGTGCCCTCTCCTGGCTGTGGTGGCGGCGACTGCGATGACAGCAGCGCAGCGGTCTTCCCCGGCAACCCCGAGTTGTGTGATGGCCTGGACAACGACTGCGATCCCGGCACCGCGGCCGGTGGTGACGAGGGAGATGCCGACGGCGACGGCTTCCTGGCCTGTGGCGACTGCCAGGACCTGGATGCTGGTGTATTTCCGGGTGCGACGGAGATCTGTGACGCCGTTGACCAGAACTGCGACACGCTGGTGGACGAGGGCTTCGACCTGGATGCCGACGGTGTGACCACCTGCGCGGGCGACTGTGATGACGGCAACGTGGGCCTGTTTCCCGGCAATCCGGAATTGTGTGATGGGCTGGACCAGGATTGTGATCCAGCCACGACTGCCGCCGACGGGGAAACGGATGACGATGCCGATGGCTACCTGAACTGCGCCGATTGCCGCGACCTGGACCCCCAGTCCTACCCCGGTGCAGCGGAGTTGTGCGACGGCCTGGACAACGACTGCGATGGTTCCCAGGATGCCGGGGATGCCGACGCGGATCTTGATGGCGTGCCCTTGTGTGCGGGTGACTGCGATGACACCGACCAGGCCAACTATCCCGGCAATATCGAACTGTGCGACGGCCTCGACAACAACTGTGATGGGCAGGCGGACGAGGGTGTAATCGGCGATCTCGACCAGGACGGCTACATCCGAGCCGATTGCGGTGGCGACGACTGTGACGACTCCGATCCGCTGGTGCATCCACTGGCTCAGGAAGTCTGCGACGGCCTCGACAACAACTGCGACGGCAGGAGCTTTGCTGCAGCCACCTACGAGTCGGCGCCATGGGACGAGACGTTCACCGCGCCTGGCCGCCTGCGAGGCAACCTGTTCGTCGCTGACTCCAGTACCACGCTGGACTCGATCGAGATGTACCTCAATGCTGCCCCGGGTGTGACCTTGAGCTGGCTGGTGCTGGAGGAGGACAGCGCTGGAGTCCTGCAGCTGATCGCGTCGACGGCTTCCATCAGTGGTACTTCCGGGCCTGCCTGGCAACAGTCCGGCTACATCGGTGCCCCGATCACGGCCGGTGGAACCTATGCCCTGGTCAGCTACTGGCAGAGTTCGATCGCCTACTACTACACCACCAGCACGGGTTTTCCCGGCTACCCGCTCGGCACGCCGTTTGGCGAGCACGTCGCCGGGGTATCGGCCAGCAGTAGCGGTGCTCCGACTTCGATGATCAGCTCGGCGGTCGCGACGAGTGACTTCAGCTACCCGACCCGCGTACACACTGGTGGTGAGCTGGACTCCGATGGCGACGGCTCCCGGTCCTGCCTGGACTGCAACGACCTCGACGCGGCCGTGCTACCGGGGGCCACTGAACTGTGCGACGGCCTCGACAACGACTGCAATGGAACAGCTGATTTCGACTTCGCCGGCGAGCAGGACGGTGACGGTGACGGCTACCTGTCCTGTTACGACTGCAACGACAACTACGTGTGGGCCTTCCCAGGCGGCGTTGAGTACTGCGACGGATACGACAATGACTGTGACGGTGTGCTGGCGGACGCAGTCATGGATGAGACCGTTGCCGGCAGCCTGGTGAATTCGGGAGTTGAGCGTACACGCGGCAACCTGTTCGAAGTCACTACCAGTACGTCACTCGATTCCTTCGAGTTCTACATGGACGTACCGTTCGGGGCAGATCTCTCCTGGGGGGTCTACTGGCAGGATCCCAACAGTGGCTTGCTGGAACTGGTGGCCGGCAGCTACACCACCAGCACCTCGGCCGGCGCCGACTGGCACAACTCGGGCCAGGTGGGCGTGCACATGCTGGCGGGCAACAGCTACGCGGTGGTGGTCCAGTGGATCGATCCGGTCAGTTATTACTACGCCTCGGGCATGGACCAGGGCGGTTATCCGATCGCCACCAGCTTCGGCCGGCATGTCGCAGCAATCAACTGGAATGGCGTGTTGCTCCCCAGCACGGTGGTCGGTAGCGATGTGACCAACCCGAGCCTCAGCTACCTGGGGCGGGTCTACACGGGCAGTAGCGAGGCGGACCTCGATGGCGACGGCAGTCATGCGTGCTACGGCGACTGTGACGACGAAGACCCGGACAACTTCAGCGGCAACACAGAGCAGTGCGACGGCTTCGACAATGACTGTGACGGCGCTGCCGGTACGCAAGTCTTCGACACAGATACTGACCTGCTGTCCGGTTTCCTCGGCGGGGATCGCTTCCGCGGAAACTTGTTCGACGTCACCGAGAGCACCCCCCTGAACTCCTTCGAGATGCACCTGGAGGTGCCCGTGGGTGGCAGCATCACCTGGCTGGTTTACGAGGGGGAGAGCAGCGCCGGACAGATGACTCCGGTCGCTTCAAGCACCACGGTCAGTAGTTCAGCGGCCCGGCAGTGGCATGACTCGGGCGAGCTCGCAGCGACCTTGCAACAGGGTTTCAGCTACGCGCTGGTCGCCCACTTCAATCTGCCGGTCACCTACTACAGGAAAGCACCGGAGTACCTCTTCCGGCAGCCGACCTGGGGAACACTGACGGTTGGAGTGGTGGGCAGCGGAGTCCAGTATCCCAACCCCCTGGACGGGGCGGCGGTTCAGAACCTGTACGACGTGTACCTGATGAAGGTCCACACCGGCAGTAACAATGAACTCGATGGCGACGGGGACACCTTTCTTGCCTGTGACGATTGCGATGATGGAGATGCGCTGATTTCGCCGGCGGCTGTGGAACTGTGCGATGGCCTCGACAACGACTGCGATCCCATCAGCTGGGCAACCGGTGGCGAGTTTGACAGCGACGGCGACGGAATCCTCGCTTGCCAGGACTGCGACGACAGCAACGTAGGAAGTCTGCCCGGTGGCCCTGAGCTGTGCGATGGCCTCGACAACGACTGCAACGGGCTCGCCGACTACGCGGGGGGCCTCGAGATCGATGCCGACGGCGACGGCGTGTACAACTGCGAGGACTGCGATGATGGCGATCCCCTGCGCTATCCGAGCGCGGCTGAGCTCTGTGACGGCATCGACAACGACTGCGATGGGCTGGTCGATGACGGGTGGGACAGCGATGGCGATGGTCAGACGCTGTGTGAGGGTGATTGCGACGACAACGACTCCGAGCGCTACTCCGGCAATACCGAGTTGTGCGATGGCGTCGACAACGACTGTGATGCTGAGACCGAGGCGGGCGACGGCGAGACCGATGCTGATGGTGACGGCAGCATCAACTGTGAGGATTGCCAGGACCAGAATCCGGCTTTCCACGCCGAGGCGGTTGAGCTCTGCGACGGCATGGACAACAACTGCAACGGCCTGGCCGATTACGACGAGGCCGGCGAGGCCGATGCTGATGGCGACGGAGCGCTGTCCTGTGCCGACTGTGATGACCAGGATGAACTGCGCCTCCCGGGCAGCCCCGAGCTCTGTGACGGTCTCGACAACGACTGTGATCCGGCCACCAGCGAGCTACTCGATACCGACTCCGACCTGTTTACCGTGTGTGACGGCGACTGCGACGATGCCGATGCGGCTCGCTTCCCAGGCAACGTCGAGCTCTGTGATGGTCTCGACAACGACTGCGATGACAGCACTGCCGAGGATGTCGATGCGGACGGCGACGGGCAGCGAGTCTGCGACGGGGACTGTGATGACAGCCAGGCGACCGTCTATGCAGGCGCACCGGGTGAGCTGTGCGACGGCATAGACACAGACTGCGACGGCGACCTGCCTGCGGATGAGCAGGATGCCGACCAGGACGGATACCTGGCCTGCGGTGATGACTGCGACGACCAGGATGCCGACAGCAACGCCGGGGTGGTGGAGAGTTGTGGCGATGGTGTCGACAACGACTGCGACGGAGCGGTCGACCTCGATGACTCCGACTGCGTAGATGGCGATGATGATGATTCGGCCGGCGACGACGATGACTCCGGCGGCACAGGCGACGACGATGATTCGGGAGCCCCTGGTCCCGGCGGCCCTGAGGGCTGTAACTGCAGTAGCGCGCCGGTGCGCGGCGAAGCCCCGTCGCTGCTCTGGTTCGCTGCCTTGCTGCTGGGCCTGCTAGACCGCCGCCGCCGTTGACGGCGAGAACTCCTCGAGAAACACCTCGGCGCCGCCGCGGCTCAGGCTCGCCTGGGCTGCGACGATTGCAGTGGTTACCGCAGTGCCTTCTGAGCCCGGTGTGCGGCAGGCTACTCCCTCTCGGATGCAGTCAAGGAAGTGCCGCATCTCTTCCGCCAGGGGCTCCTTCCAGGACTGTTGGGGAACGATCACATCGCCGTGACGGACATCCACCTGCCACTCGGCAAAGGAGCCCGGGCCTGGTTCGGAACGCGACACTCGGCTGTCATAGAGCTTGATCTTGGCTTGCGGCGTGACGTCGTCGAACACCACCATTTTCTTGCTGCCGACCACCGTCATCTCGCGGACCTTGCGCGGGTCGAGCCAGCCCAGGTGCAGGTGCGCGCCGATGTTTCGTGGGTAGCGAACGGTGCAGAACACGACGTCTTCGACACCGTCCTGGATGTAGCAGAAGCCTCGCGCCTGGACCGAGATGGGCTCGGCTTCGAACCAGTGACCGAGGATCGAGAAGTCGTGTGGCGCAAAGGACCACAGCGCATTGATGTCGGCCTGCACCCGTCCCAGGTTGACCCGGCGAGAGTGCACATAGAGCACGTCGCCCAACTCACCGGAGTCGATGTAGTCCTTGACCTTCGTTACCGCTGTGTTGAAGCGGAAGATGTGTCCGACCATCAGGATCAGGTCACGCTGGCGGGCGATGTCTTCCAGCTGTCGGCAATGAGCAATGGTCATGGACAGCGGCTTTTCGACCAGCGTGTGCTTGCCGGCCTGTAGGGCCGCTACGGCGAGCTCGAAGTGGCTGCGGACGGGGGTAGCGATGACCACTGCAGCGACGCGAGGGTCCGCGAGCGCGCGGCTGACGTCGTCGTGGGTCTCGGCATCACTGCCGAGACGGTCGGCTACCTCGCGGGCACGCTCGGGTTGGCGATCCACCAGGTGCAGGAGGTCCACGCAGGACATCGCATCCAGGTTTCGTGCGATGCCAGGCCCCCAGTAGCCCGTGCCTATAAGGGCGACTCCGGTGCTGGTTGTCATGGCGGAAGAGTAGCCTGAATCCAGCATAGCGACCACTTTGGGGCCCGTTGGGGGCTTGCGCTCTTTGCTCCAGGGGCCCAGGATTTGGGCACCATGTCGTCGACCAACCCCTTCCGCAGAGCCATGCTCCTCGGTGTTCTGCTGGCAGCGGCGGGGCTGTTGGTAGAGCAGCTGGTGGTGAGCGACGAGGAACGGCTCGAGCAGCACCTCGACCTGCTCACAGAGTTGTTTTCGAGCGGCAACCAGGATGCTATCGATGCTCTGCTCGCTGACTCCTTCAGTTACGCTGGCCCCCGTCCGGTCGGTGAGGGCGACCGGGCCGAGGCCCTGCAGCGGTTGAATGACTTCTGGTTGGATACCGACGAGCCGAGCCTCGGTTGGCGCCCGACCCAGATCACCATCGAGGGGACGGTCGGTCGTGTCGAGGCCAGCGGTACGGTCCGATTTCGCTACGGCGGCTCTTTGATCGTGTACCGCGCCGATGCCGTGATGGTCTGGTCGCGGGTCGGCGATGGCTGGCAACTCAGGCGGATGGACCTACCGTTGCTCCGTCCCGGCATCCTCTAGGACCTGGCAGCTGCGGCTGCCTGAGGTCGGTTATCCAAGCCTCTGTTCAGACCACAGCTTGAGCATCTCGGCGATGGTCTTGGCGATGACGTCGGGGCGTCCGCCCTTGGCGCGTCCGCCCTGGCGCGGTCGGTACAGGGAGGGGACCTCAACTACGCGCCTGCCGCTGCTTCGGGAGCGGACCAGGATTTCCTCGAGGAAGAACACGCCACGGCTCTTGGGCTCGAACTCGTCGAAGATGTCTCGCCGCCACAGGTGCACCCAGTTCACATCTTGGAATTGGTGCTCGAACAGGGTGTTGCAGAGCCATAGGAAGACCGCAGACGAGAGCCGGCGGTAGATGGTGTAGTCGTCGCGGCTCAGGCGGTGGCCGATGACTACGTCGGCCCCTTTTTCTGCCGCCTGGACGAACATCGGGATCTCTCCATGGTCGAACTGGCCATCGGCCGGAACGTAGATCACGTACCGGCCAGCAGCGTGCTGTATGCCGGTCCAGATCGCCTGTCCGGAGCCCATGTTGTGGCGGTGTTTGACCAACTGGATCCGTGGCTCCTGGGCGCCATAGGCAGCGGCGAGTTCGGCGCTCTGGTCGCTCGAACCGTCGTCGACGACGATGACCTGCCAGGAAAACTGGGCGGACTCGAGAACCCCGACCAGGTCTTCGAGGGTCGGCTGAAGAGTCGCCTCTTCGTCGTAACAGGGAACTACGACGGTGACGAGAGGCGCGCTGTCGCTGCTCAACTGCTGCCCTTGCGGACCACGCAGGGGCCGAGCACGAGACGATCCAGGCCGGTAGAAGCCCAGCAGCGAATCGCGTCCTCGGGGCTCAGCACCATCGGCTCGCCCTTGATGTTGAAAGAGGTGTTCAGCAGCACGGGCACGCCGCTGATCTCACCAAATCGTGTGATCAACTCGTGGTACAGCGGATCGTCGCCTTCGGACACGGTCTGCAGGCGCGCCGAGCCATCCACGTGGGTGACGCCAGCCAGGCCGTCGCGGGCTCCTGGACGCACAGGGAAGACCTTCTGCATCCACGGCACCGTGCAGCCCTCGGGCAACTCGAACAGCTCTGCTGCGCGCTCCTCGACGACCGAGGGCGCGAAGGGCCGGAAGCCCTCGCGGAACTTGACCCTGCTGTTGAGGGCATCCTTGTTTTCTTTGTGGCGAGGATCGGCGAGGATCGAGCGGCCACCCAGGGCCCGGGCGCCCAGTTCGGCAGCGCCCTGGAACCAGCCTACGAACTCACCGTCCGCCAGGGCCTGCGCTGTGTCGCGGCACAGGTCCTCCGGCTCGCTCCAGTCCCAGCCACTCCTGCGCAGGGCACTACGGCATGCTTCTGCGTCGAAGGCAGGCCCGTGTCGGTCGTTGCGCCATTTGTGTCGGTCGACTCCGCCCAGTAGGACGTGCCAGGTCCACAGGGCTGCGCCCACCGCTGTTCCTCCGTCACCGGAACTGGGCTGCACCCACAGGGAGCGGAACGGGCTTTCCCGCTCGATTCGGCCGTTGGCGGCGGAGTTCATGGCGACGCCGCCGGCCATGACGAGGTGGTCGCAGTCCGCGAGCTCGTGCAGGCGGGCCGCCAGGCCGAGCAGGGCCTCTTCCATCACGGTCTGAGCGGCAAAGGCGACGGCCCGCTGGGCGGCAGTGTGCTCGCCGCAGCCTCGCTCGGCGGCTGGGCCGAAACGGGCAACAAAGCGGTCACTGACGCGTGAGGGCCGGTCCAGGTAGAAGTCGAACCAGCTGAGGTCGAGGTTGTAGGCCTTGCCACTGTCCTTGCCGATGCCGAGCATTTCGCGAAAGGTCGGCAGCAGCGTGTCGTCACCGTAAGGGGCCAGGCCCATGACCTTGCCTTCTCCGGAGTTGGCGCGAAAACCGAGCCAACTGGTGACGGCGGCGTAGAACGAGCCCAGTGAATTGGGGAAGTCGAGGGCTTCGAACAGCTGGTAGCTTGCCCGTCCACCTGCATCCACCGACCACTTGCCCAGCGTCGTGGCGTTGCGCTCTCCGTAGCCGTCTACCGTGAGCACGGCTGCCTGCGGGTGCGGGCTGGGGAAGAAGCCGACGGCGGCATGGCAACGGTGATGTGCGATGTAGTGGATGGTCAGCGGTCGCTCGCGTCCCTCGATCTCGATGCTCTGCGTCATCACGGGGCTCTGAAGACCTCCGGGGCCGGTCTTCAGTCCGCCGAGCAGCCAACTGGGCACCATGTGTAGGTAGTCGCCATGGTGGCGGTACCGCTGGGACCGGCCGGGATGTGGGTAGTCCAGCTGCAGAGCGGGGTTCCAGAAAAACGCCACATGGTCGACACGGTCGAGGCTGGTATTGCCCTGCTCCAGGCACCAGCTGATGGACCGAGCCGGCCACGCAGAGTCGTGCTTTGTGCGTGAGAAGCGCTCTTCGAGTACGGCTCCAACCAACTGGCCGTCGCGCAGCAAGCAGGCGGAAGTGTCGACGCCGAAGCTGATTCCGAGGATGTCCAATGCTGGCTCCCTACGATGGATGGGCGCGCTAGATACCGCCTATATCCTCGCCCAAGGCGCGGTCGAAGGCTACTGTGCCGCCCTGGCTCGGGCCGAGGTCACCGTCACTTCTTCGGATCTCGCGCAGGTTCTCGACCAGTTCGCCGACGTCCAGTCCTCTGGCTCCGAGGACACGGCCGATGTTGTGGCGCATACGAGGATACTTTTCAGCGCAGTACTGCTCGCTGTCGCTTTCGCGTTGCTTGCCGACCACCGAGCCGTAAAACAGCCGACCGTAGACATCGGCGGGCACGCCAAAGGGGCAGGTAGCCTGGGTGTCGAACAGGATGAATTGCTTCTTCAGCTTGTTTTTGTCGGCGATTCCCAGCTCCTCGAGGCGGCGATCGGACTCGCTTTCCTCGTAGATCGGGGAGAAGTGACGGATGCCGTACTCCTCGGAGTAGAAGCGGCGGTTGCGCCGGATCACAGTCTCCATCTGTTCGGGGATAGTGGACTGAGCTCGGATGCTTCCGTCGGCCAGGTAGGGCACCTTGTTCTCCAGGCACCAGGCAATGGCGACTGCATGCATGGACAGGCGGCAGCCGAGACAGACGAGGCTGGCCATGTTGAAGCCGTACTCGTTGAGATCGGCCATGACGTTGGCACCGAGGACGTCCGAGATCGTGTCCTTGATGGAAATGATCTCGTGTCGTACTCGCTTGCTGCCGAACACCTGCTCCAGCTTGCGGGCATGCACGCGGGTGTTCTCGATAAACAACAGGAAGCCGGGCTGAAAGGTCAGCAGGGTGACTCGATCGAACTCGTCCAGCATCTGGGCGGCTGCCAGCGTGCTGTCGGAGCCTCCCGAAAACAGCACAGCGGCGTGGTCCTTGCGCTCGGCTACCACCTCAAGACTCCTTCATTTCGATCGCCAGGGCCTCTTTGAGGGTCGCACAGACCAGATCCAACTCATCTTCCCTCATCCCGGGGAACAGCGGCAGGCTGAGGACTCGCGCTGTCAGTCGCTCGGTGATCGGCAGCGCTCGAGTTGCAGGGTATAGGCCCATCTGGTGGACCGCCACCGGGTAGTGCAGACCGACTCCGATCCCAGCGTTTCGCAGATGCTCGGCGATGCGGTCCCGACTGCCCTGTCGTCCTGCGATTTCGGCGACAAAAAGGTGGTACACGTGGCCGGGCGAATCCGCCGGCAGGTGCAGTCCGATGGTTACTCCGAGACGTTGCCGGTAGCCGTCAGCCAGGGCTCGACGCTGTAGGTTCCACTGGTGCAGGTGGGGCAGCTTGATGCGCAGGCAGGCGGCCTGGATCTCGTCGAAGCGGGAGTTCAGGCCGAGTTCGCTGCTGTCGTGCTTGCCTGCCCGTCCGTGGTTGCGCAAGCTACGGATCCGCTCGGCGACCTGTGGGTCTCGGCAGAGCACGATGCCGCCGTCACCTATCGCGCCGAGATTCTTGGACGGATAGAACGAGTAGCAGGTGATGTCGGTCTCGCCGCCGACTCCCGGTGAGCCGTGTGCCTGTGCCGCATCACCTAAGACCGCGACTTCGGTGTGGCCACACTGCTGCAGCGCCTTGCGGATGCCATCAATGTTGGCTCTGCGCCCATACAGGTGGACTGGAATGACCGCTTTGACGCGTTCCCCTCCAGGCTCGCGAAGTAGCCGGACAAGGTCCTCGGGGTCGAGGTTGTGGGTTCCCGGTTCGGGTTCGGCGAACAAGACGTCTGCGCCGGTGCGAGCAATGCTCTCGGCGGTGGCCAGGAACGAGTTGGACACGGTGACCACTGCGTCGCCTTCGCCGATGTCCAGGGCGCGCAGTGCCAGGTACAAGGCGTCGCTGCCCGATCCGCAACAGATCCCGAAATCAGCGCCTTCGTGCTGCGCGAATTCACGTTCAAAGGCCGCGGTCTCGGGTCCGAGGTGATAACGCCCCGACGCCAGTACGGAGTCAAAGGCAGCCCTGAACTCTTCGCTCAGGGCCGCATGCTGCCTCTTCAGGTCGACCAGGGGGATCACGTCTTGCTCCGGTGCTGTGACGGGTGCAGTGTCGCCTCACGGCAGCGGCTCGGCAAGCCACTACCCCAACCGGTGCACTTGCGCAGGATGCGGGCTAGACTCGCCGCGTGCAAGAATCGCCGCCCGACGGGACAGCAACAGCGTCGCTGGCTGCGGACACGATCTACAACACTCTGACGTTTCTGCTGCGAGCGATCTGTGTACCCATTGCACTTGGCCTCGCTGCGCGCAGCCTTGGCGTCGAGGGGCAGGGTGCCTTCGGGTTCGTGCAGGCTGCGGTAGCGGTTCTCATCCAGATCTCGCTGTGGGGTCTACCGACTACAGTGACTCGTTTCGTCGCCCGGGCTCGTGGACTGGGTTCCCGGGAAGACCTGGTACTTACCGTGCGCACGACGGGCCGATGGCTGACTCGGGGCCTGCTGTTGTTGTGTGCCCTGGCTGCGCTGCTGTCGTGGCGATTCGGCGGCGAACTGCGCGCACCGCTGCTGGCCGGCATTCTCCAGACCCTTGCGTCGGCCTACGTATTTTGGAGGTTGGCGCTGTGCATCGGCCTGCGTCGTTATGACATTCAGTGGCGCAGTTACCTGCTGCAGTACCTGGTCTTGTTTCCGTTGCTCTGGCTGGGCCTTCGGTCCTCGACGCCCATCTTTGGGGCCGTGCTTGCCTTTGCGGTAGCCAGGTGTGCCCAGGCTGGGCTGCTGCTGAGCTGGACCCGTGGATTGCTCCGCTCCATGCCTTCGCCACCTCCCGGGCCCCCGCTCGCTGCGGGGAGGACAAAGTTCCAGCCGCTCAACACTGAGATGTTGCTTTCCTACGGGTTGAGCATGGCCGGAGTCAGCTTGTGTTCGGTGGTGCTCTGGGAGCGTTCCGAGGTGGCGTTCCTGAAGCTTTGGGGTGACTACCGGATGCTGGGCATCTACACGGCGGCGGTCGGACTCGCGATCCTGGTGTATCGAATCCCGCAAGTGCTGTCGGTGGTACTCATGCCGGTCATTGCCGGCTTCGACGGAGATGCAAACCGCGCCGTGCGGCGGGGCGAGGTGTTTCGGCGCGGTGCTCGACTCCTGACCCTCGTGCTGGGGCCGATGATGGCGGTGCTCATCGGCGCCTCACCTGCGGTGATTTCGGTGATCTTTGGCAGCGAGTTTGCGGAGTCCTCGATCCTCATGGCTGTGGTTCTGCTTCCCTTGCTGCTGAGCGGCATGGGCAATGCTGCACGCCGCACCCTGGCGGCGGCTGGCGACGAGCGGAAGCTGCTTCGAGCGACGGCGCTGATGGCCGTTGTCAACCTGTTGCTCGATGTCGCACTGATTCGTTACTGGGGAGTCTTCGGCGCGGCAGTGGCCTGCGCTCTCGCGCAGTTGTTCTACTTCACATTGCTCTGCCGACTTGCCCAGCGGCTGTACCCTTCGCCGCCAGGCGCCGCGTCGTCGCGTTGGCTGCAGCAGAGTGTCATCATCGCCATCTCCCTGGTGACGGCCGCGGGCCTCGGCCTGCACCTTGTGGCCTCGGAGGTGCCGGCCTGGCTGGCGCTGCTCGTACAGTCGGGCGCGGCGGCAGCGGCATGGCTGTGTCTCGCGGTGCTGCTGCGTCCGCTCACCGCCGAAGACGGGTTGAGTCTCGAGCAGGCCATCCCCGAGGGGATGCGGCCTCGCCTGGCGCCGCTGGTCCGTCGACTGACCGTGTCTTGCTAGCAGCCGCTCAAGGGCTCGCGAATTGCCTCATCCGAGGACTTCGCTGATGGCTCGTCGTACCTCGAGTTCCAGGGCGCGGTGGCTCTGGGGAGCGATCTCGTGGTTGGTGAGTCGAGCCACGGAAAAGCTGGCAGGTGGCGCGAGGCCCTGCGGCCCCGGTGTCGGGCAGCCGGAGCAGCCGAGGCAGGCATCGGGCAGGTCCGCTCCGGGTGCATCTGCCATCGCCACTGCCGTGGGTGGGCCTCCGTATCGTTTCAGGCCCATGGAGCGAAGGTGTACCGACTCTTCGCTGGGAAGATCGCGGATCTGTCCCAGATCGCGGGCAGCCTTCATGATTTTTGCCATGTGCTCCATGGTCTCGAGCTTGCAGAAAGCGTCCAGGGGGCTGCTCCCGGCGCAGACCGCGCCATGTCGGTCCATCATCACGGCGTCGTGACTGAGAATGGCTGCTCCGACCCGATCGGCCAGGTCCTGGGTGCCGGTCGTGTCGTATTCCAACGTGGGCACTGTTCCCAGGGTCAGCACGACCTCGGGCAGGACACAGCGCGCCATGGAAACGCCCGCCACTGTAAACGCAATGCAGGTCGGTGGATGGGCGTGCACGATCGCCTCGATGTCCGGGCGAGCGCGGTAGCAGGCAAGGTGCATGGCGAGTTCGGAAGTGGGGCCTCCCTCGCCGCGCACCTGCCGGCCGTCCATGTCGACCACAATCATGTCTTCGGCAGCGAGCAGTCCCTTGTGACAGCCGGCTGGAGTGCAGAGCACCAGCTCTTCGGACAGCCGGACACTCAGGTTTCCGTCCAGGGCGACCAGCAGTCCCTGCTCGTAGCAAAGGCGGCCGGCCTGGACCAACTGGTCGCGCAATTCTCGCTCGTTTCCGCGTGCCATGGCGGGCAGTGTATCAGCGCACACGGGCCATCCAAGGCTTGACGAAATCTGCAGAAGTTCTATGTAGGCCGCTGCACGGACTGGATCCGTCACATGGAGGCAATTCGACATGGCTAAAGCCAAGAAGACCCAGCGCAAGTTCAAAGCAGAGGTGTCGCGCCTCCTGCACCTGGTGGTCAACTCCCTGTACAGCAACAAGGAGATCTTTCTCCGCGAGTTGGTTTCCAACTCCTCGGACGCCATCGATCGTCTCAAGCTGGCGGCGCTGACCGATGACGCACTGCTGGGTGAGGACGAGGCTCTCGCCATCCGCATCTTTAGCGACAGCGACGCGCACACGGTCACCATTGCCGACAACGGCATCGGCATGACCCGCGACGAGCTCATCGAGAACCTGGGAACTGTGGCTCACTCGGGCACCCTGGCTTTTTTGCAGCAGGCCGAGCAGACAGACGCCCGCCTGATCGGCCAGTTCGGGGTCGGCTTCTATAGTGCTTTTGTCGTTGCGGACAAGGTCGAGGTCATCAGCCGCGCCGCGGGTGCCGAGGCCTGGTGCTGGACTTCCGATGCATCCGAGAGCTTTACCGTGGAGCCTGCCGAACGAGACGGCCGCGGGACGACCCTGGTCCTGCACCTTCGCGACGACCAGCACGAGTTCCTCGATACCTGGCGCCTTCGCACCCTGGTCAACCGCTACTCGGACTACGTCAGTCACCCCATCATGCTGCCTTCTGCTGCGACCGAGGAAGGGGAGCAGGAAACCTTCGAGCAGGTAAACGAGGGCAGTGCGCTGTGGCAGCGCCCCAGCTCAGAGTTGAGCGAAGAGCAGTACTCGGAGTTCTACAAGCACCTGTGCCACGACTGGAGCGATCCACTGGCCCGCAAGCACTTCAAGATCGAGGGCAAGCAGTTGTTTACCGGCCTGCTGTTCCTACCGTCGCGGCCGCCCGGCGACCTGTTTCAGCGTGAGCACCGCCGTGGAGTGCGGCTGTTCGTGAACCGGGTCTTCATCATGGACGACTGCGAGGAGTTGGTTCCCGTATGGCTGCGCTTCCTGCGCGGCGTCATCGATTCCGACGACCTGCCGCTCAACGTATCCCGTGAACTGCTGCAGGATTCGTCGGTGGTGCGGGTGATTCGCAAACAGGTAACCAAGAAGACGCTCGATATGTTCGAGGAGCTGGCGAACGAGCGTCCCGAGGATTACCTGGCGGCCTGGGGCCATTTTGGCGCCGTCCTCAAAGAGGGACTACACCTCGATCCGGAGCAACGCGGCAAGCTCAGCGGTCTGCTCCGCTATCGCAGCTCAGGAGTCGAAGGTCTGACTTCGCTGTCGGACTACGTGGAGCGCATGCCCAAGGGTCAGAGCGACATCTACTACGCGTTTGGCGAGACCGAGGCCTCAGTTGCTTCCAGTCCGCACCTCGAGAGCTTGCGGGCGAAGGGCTACGAGGTCCTGTACATGACCGACCCCATCGACGAGTGGGCGGTTCAGGGCCTCGGCGACTTCGACGATCACAAGCTGGTCTCGGCGCAGGACGCCGAGCTCGACCTCGACGAGAGCGAGGAGCAGAAGACTGCTCGCGAGGAGCAGGAGCAGGGCTTCAAGGCGCTGTTCGAGCGCATGCAGGAGGTGCTCGACGAGCAGGTGAGCGAACTGCGACTGTCGGTGCGGCTCACGAACTCGCCCTGCTGTCTGGTAGTTCCTCAGGGTGGCCAAAATGCCTACCTCGAGCGCCTGATGCGCGCCCAGGACCAGGCCATTCCTCGCAGCAAGCGGATCCTCGAGGTCAACCCGAGTCACCCCCTCGTGCTCAACCTCAAGCAGTTGCACGAGCTTCAGCCCGATTCAGAGCAGGTCAAAGACTGGGTCGAGATGCTCTACGACCAGGCCCTGCTCAGCGAGGGTACGCCGCTAGACGATCCCAACCGCATGGCGCGTCGAGTCACCCAGTTGATGGAGCAGGCCTCGTCCAGCGCGTTGGCAACTCTCTCGGACTGAGAGACTACCTATGAAGTCCTCGTTGGGCTCCGCCCTGGCACGGGCCTGGGCGAGTCGGCAGACTTTCCACGAGCGCTCTGACCGGTGCAACGCCTATCGCGTGATGGATGGCCGGGAGGAGGGTGCACCCGGTTGGACCGTGGACCGCTATGGCGATGCCCTGCTGCTGCAGTGCTTCGTCGAGGGAGGCGCACCGCCTGAGTTGCTCGATGAACTGCTCACTGCCCTCAACTCGCTCGTGGGTAGCAGCCTCAGTATCTATCTCAAGGAACCCCGGGCGCCGCGCTCCCTGGGGGGCGATGGTCGGCTGGTACGGGGCATTGAGTCGGCACCGATTTCGGGTGATCTACTTGCCTCGCGTCCTGGGCGAATGCGGGTCCACGAGGAGGGTATGCACTTCGCTGTCGACCTATGCCACGGTCACAACACGGGGCTGTTCGCCGACGCTCGGTCCATGCGTCGCTGGGTGCGGGGTCACAGCGAGGGTCGCCGGCTCCTCAACCTGTTTTCCTACACGGCGGCTTTTGGAGTCGCGGCTACTCTCGGTGGCGCACGCAGTGTCGAGAATGTCGACATGGTTGCTTCTGCAGTGCAGCGCGGTCGCGCCAACTACGCGCTGAACGGCCTGCCCGGAGACTCGCGAAGCCACCTTCGATCGGAAGTGTTTGCCTTCCTCAAGAGGGCTCGTAAGCGCGGCGATACTTGGGACGGGATCATCGCAGATCCGCCGCCGGTGGCCACTCAGGGCAAGACCCGCGGCTTCAACCCAGCGCGGGATCAGAGCCGGCTCATGGAGCACATCGGGCCTTGCCTGGCTCCCGGCGCCTGGTTGTTGGTGATGTCGGCGGTTCGCGGTACAGCGGCCTTCGAGGAGCAATTGCCGAATGTCGAGACCTGCGAACTACTGCCCGACCAGGACTTTCCGAGCCGGGTTGTGCCGGGCCTACGCGCTCGGGTCTTGTATCCTCCTGGGTAGTGTCCGTATCTCTCCGAGCCGACTTCACGCTGATCGATGGGCGACTTGAGCCCAACCAGGTGGTTCACGTCGGTCGCGATGGGCTGATCGAGGCAATTGAGAGCCGTGGCCGCGGGGCGCGCCCCCCCCCCCCCCCCCCCCCCCCCCCCCCCGCCCCCCCCCCCCCCCCCCC
>CAZBDA010000119.1:0-14128 GCA_964490445.1 uncultured Rickettsiales bacterium
GCCACGGAACTGGTCATGGAATTCGAGGGTATGTACGGCAAGGACGGCGCAACCGTCACCATCGTCGGCGAGAACCTGACCTACGCCTGGGAAGGGAACACTGAGACGATGCGCATCACCGACGTCAAGAAGGTCGGTGACAAGTACCGGGTAGACACCTGGCGGTGCGATGGCACGGTCACGAAGACAGACACCGGCGTGAAGCTCCTGATGTCAGGAACTTATGACTACTGCGCCAGCATGAGTGGTGACTGGGCAGCCAAGTAGCCCGCCCAGGTGTGTGCGCTTGCCACGCCGGTGGTGAGCGCACGCCCTGCGCAGGACAGCGCCGACACAGAATGAACCGAGAGAAGTAGCTCGTCGCTCCGGCGACGGGCTATTTCTTGGTCTTCAAGATGTCGTTTCGCTCGGCTATCTGCAATCGCAGAGCACGCAGTTGGCCGAGGGCATCGTCGATGCCGTCGGCACTCATGCTCGCCAGGCTGGTCCCGAACGAGCGGAGCCCGTCGGCGATGGCCTGCTCCATGTCGGCGGTCTCCGCGAGACCACCGCGATCCGAGAACTGGACGCTCTCCTTGAGCTGCGTGACCTCTTTGGGCACGTCGCCCAGCTCGGAGCGGTTGGGGTTTTCGGACAGCGCCCGCTCCATGGAGCGAGCTGCGACCGTCATCAACTCGTAGCCCTGCTGGGCCTTTTCGTCCTTGGCTTCGGTCGCCTTGGCGTGGCCACCAGCGAACACGGTGACCCCCACTGTGACCACGAAGCCGGCCGCCAGCAGCAGGTGCAGGCCGATGGCAATGGTCGCCATCTCGTCGAGCAGCGGTGTGCCCAGAAAGACAGCAGCGACAGCGAGCGTATAGCCGCCGACGATCGCGGGCAGTACCAGGCGCGCCGGCAGGTCCGCCTTGTCGGCCCCGTCTTTCGGCGAGACGAACAGGAAGGTGGCAAGCAGCAGGATCTCTGCGAGCACCAGGTGCGTCAGGCCCGACTTACCGACCGTTGTGCTGGTGTAGACATCCGGAAGTACCAGGAATACAAAGGCCAGGCTGATCCCGATCAGCAGGGCGCCGGCGCCTGCTACCAGGCCGCGTGAATCTGTCATGGTTCGCTCTCCTCCTGGGTCAGCGTCGCTGCCCCATCTTGTGAATTACGTCGTCCCGCAGAACTCGCAAGGCGTCCAGAACTCGCAAGGCATCCGCGCGGCGGCTTCCGCCGCACCGAAGTCAGGACACTCGCTCATCCCTCAGCCTCAGCCTCCGAAGGGGGGAGGCCCTCCCGAACCGCCGCCGCCACCGAAGGGAGGAGGCGCTGCAGGTCCGAACAGTTGCTGCAGCTCAGGCACCTGGCCTGCGGGCATCCACTGGGCCATGCCGTCACGCCAGACGCTGGTTTCCTTGGTGAACTGCCCGGAATCGACGCCCTGCTTCAGTATGTCCAGGCCATAGGGGCCCATCTGCTGACCGTTCAGGTGGACGTGGAACTGGACGCCCGTGGCCGGGGGCTGCGCGAACGGATTCGCGGGCGGACCGGCAGCGGGAGCCGGGGGCGCCGTGCCCATCTGCTGGCCCATCATCTGCCCGGCCATACCGCCGGCACCCATGCCCATGCCAAGCCCGAGGCCGGCAGACATCATGGCTCCTGCGGCGCCACCTTCGTTGGTTGCAGCGCCCTCCATCACGTCAAAGGAACGCTCCTGCTGGTAGCTGATGCCCTCGATGCGACGACGGGCAGCATTGGCCTTGGCCTCCTTGAGCATCTTGTACGACTCGTCGTCCTCGGGGACGTTGATCGACATGATCCGGAAGGACTCGAGCCTCACTCCGTACTTTTCGAACGAGGGGTTGAGGTCTGCTTCGGCCTGCTCGGAGAGCGCCATCAGCTCGGTGGTGATCTCGAGGATGCCGATCTTGCGCTTGACCATCGCCTGGGCAATGGCCGTCTTGAGCTGGGTGAGCAGAATGCCCTTGAAGTGGTTCTGCAACATCGCCTGGCTGAAGGACTTGGCGACCCCCACCAGCTTGGTAACGAACACACCGGAGTCCGCGATCTGCAGACCGAACTGGCCGAACGCACGCACCGGAATGACCACCTGGTACTGCGGATCTTCCAACTGGATAGGATCCGTGGTGCCCCACTTCACGTCCAAGGGAATGGCCTTGTTGACGAACCAGACCTCTGCGGCAAAGGGCGAGTCCCCACCAAAGGGCAGATTCACCAGCTTGTTGAGCAGCGGCAGGTTGTTGGTAGAGAGCGTGTGGCGGCCGGCCCCGAAGGTGTCACAGCGCTTGCCATCCTTGAAGAACAGCGCCTCCTGGCTCTCGTTCACTATGAGCTGAGTCTTCGTCGACAGCTCGCTGTTCGGGTGCTTCCAGATCAGGTCCTTGGAGTCCCCGCCCTTGGTGTCATCCCACTTCAGAACATCGATCAATGCCATTTCCTTGCTCCTCGTCTGGCGGCCTGCGCGCGGTGTCTCTTCACCCCGAGCACTCCACCTCGAAACACCCTAGAACCCCGCCAGGATCCACCCTGGCGGCATTTTGAGAGATCACAGTTTGTCAGTCCCAAAGGAGTTTGTCTCGGATCGGTTGACGGATAGGAGGGCGGCTGTGCGAAGCTGCGGGCCGGAACGGAACCGGGGAGGCTCAGATGTCGAATTGTTCAGGGTGTGGCGCGGCGGTCAATCCGAGCGCACGGATCTGCGAGTTCTGTGGCGCAGCACTCATCGACGTGTCGATGGGATCCGACGAGGTCGCCCTGGTCCGGGAGCTGGAAACCCTGAAGCCAGCCCTGCTGGCGACGGCCTATATACCGACCACCCTCGAGGGGCAGCAGGCAGCCTTCGACCAGGCGATGCGCCGCACCAGGCTCGGCACAATGTCGGGCCTCTCGAAGAAGAAGAGGCTCACCAACGGTCAGTTGCTGGACCGCGCGGAACTGCTCGTCGACGTGATGCAGGCAAATGTCGACCCCGAAGCAGTAGCGGCGGCACAAAAGGCTGGCGCCGCCCTCGCTGCCAGCCGCAAAGCGCAGAAGAAGCAAACCATCATCCCGATCGCAATGGGGGTCGTTGTGCTGGGGTTCGGGATCTTGTTCTTCATGAGCACAATGAAGATGCTCAACGAGATGCCAAACACCCTCAAGCAGATCAACTCCCAGGTAGCAACGCAGCAAGCCGAGATTGAAAAGGGGTTCGCACGAGGCAGTGACCCCAAGGGCTTTGAATCCGCTCGCACGAACTGCGCGGGGGACTCGAAGAGTTGTGACGCCAGCTGCCAGCTGGCGGCTTGCGAGGAGGCCTGCACGACCTTCAGCGATAGCGACTCCTGCACCCGCCGCGACACCCTTGCCTGCCTGGGCCACAAGACCGGCTGCGACGAGGTCTGCCAACTAGCGGCCTGCTCCGCTGCCTGCAAGGCGGGCGCGAGCGAAGCCTGCGAGCAACGCAAGAAAATTATGGGCGAGTAGTCGCCCCCCCTGCGGCCCTGGCGGGGCGCACAGAAAAGGAGAGCACCATGGAAAATTGCCCCGGCTGCGGAGCGCCTCACGACGGCTCGAAGCTGATCTGCGTGTTCTGCGGGATCTCTGTCCAGGACATCGATACCGCCGACGCCGAGCTGAAAGCCGTCAAGGAACTCGCCGCGGCGGCGCAGGCAATGCTGAGCAAGAAGGGCGCGTTCTTCGAGAATGTTGCCGGCACCCTCGGCAGCCAACTCGGCGCACAGACCCGCAAGGACAAGGTGCTGACCTTCTGGCAGAACGCCTTCGTACCGCGCAGCTTCGATGCCCAGGATCAGCTCCTGACCCAGATCCTCGCGCTTACCGACACCCAGGTTGCAAGCAGCGTGGGGATTGGCGGATTCAACTGGTTTGCCGCCATGAAGGCCCAGGGCCAGAACGACATGAACGATGCGATGCTGGGTTTCGCCGACCGCTTGATGGGCACCATGAAGCTGCAGCACACCGGCAGCAGTGAGTACGGCCAGCGGCTGGTGGTAGCCGAGAAGCGCCTCGGCAAGATCCGCTCGACGGCCAAGGGCAAGTGGCGCAAGACGCTGGTCCTGGGGTTTCTCGCCATGGGCCTGGCCGTGGGCTCCAGCTTCTACATGGTAGGCAAGATGGGGGACATGACCAGCCAGATGTCGACGGGCCTTGATTTCAACTCGGCCACCCTGTCTGGCAAGTCGGAAGACAAAGACCTCGAGGCCAGCTGCAAGGGCGAATCCGAGGCCACAGATTGCGACGACATCTGCCGCTTCTCGGCCTGCGCCGCTCTGTGCGAGGAGCAGAGCATGGACTGGGCCTGTGATGCTCGCGACCTGCTGAAGATGAAGCGAAAGAAGGCCAAGGAAGCGGAGGCGGCAGGTGGCTCAGCACCGGCGGCACCGGCGGCGGCACCGCCGGCGGCACCGGCGGCGGCACCGGCGGCGGCGCCAACAGCGGTACCGGCAAAAGCGATGGCTCCGATCAAGGCAGCGGCTCCCGCCAAGGGCGGTAAGGGCGGCGGCAAGGGTGGCAAGGGCGCGGCAAAGGGAAAGAAGTGATCATGACCGACGTTCCCGAAAATTGTCCGTCCTGTGGCGCAGGAACCAACCCCGCGATGCTCACCTGCGAGTGGTGCGGCCAGGCCGTCGTGCAGTTCGAGAGCCTCGCCGACGAGTTGAAAGCCATCCAGGAGTTGGCGCGCAGCGCACAGAAGCTCGCCGGCAAGTCCGGTTCCCTGAGCAGCATGATGGACGCGATGACCCAGGGCGCCGGCGGCGGCGGCGGCGACCGCCTGGCTGCCTTCTGGAAAGAAGCCTACATCCCGCGGACCCTCGAGGCTCAGGTCCAGCTCTTTGTCCAGGTCACCGGCCAGATCGAGACGTCAGGCAACGTCAACCGCGCGATGAACGCGCGGGTCGCCTCCAAGAACAAGATGCTCTCTGCGGTCGCCATCCGCATCATCGCGAAGATGGACGAGGTGCACGGAGCTGACCCCGAGGCCCAGCCCAAGATCGCGATGATCAAGGGCCAATTGGCTGACATCAAGAAAGCCGACCGCAAAGGCAAGATGAAGGTCGTCGCCCAGTTTGCTTCGATGTTCCTCGTGCTCGGCGGCTTCATGGCCTACCAGTTCCACAGCCTCGGTGACACGGTGGACGAGATCAACGAGCAGGCCGAGGTGCAGCAAGTGGAAGAGAAGGCCGCCGAAGACCTGGACGAGATCAAGGCCGAGTGCCGCGGACAGCAGAGCGGCGCGTGTGACGATGCCTGCCGGCTGGAAGCCTGCACGGCTCTGTGCGAGTCGCACAGCATGCAGTGGGCCTGCGATACCCGGGACATGCTCTAGCCTCTCGGCAGCGATGCGTCCCACCCGGTCGATACGCCACGAAGCAGGGCCCCGGCCCGACACGCTGCGCCGCGTCGGCACAGCCTGCCTGCTGCTCTCACTCCTGCTGCTCTCTCCGAGCTGGACCCGCAGCGAGCCTGCCCCGCAAGGCAAGGCGGTCGCGCCCACGTGGACTGTGGTGCAAAAGCAGCCTCTCGGGCTGGCGGACAACGAGCTGCCAGCCGCAGCCATCGTGCCGCTGCTCGATCCGAGCAGCACGCAGACCATGACCCTGGCAGCGGGCGGCGACGTCATCCCCCACGTCAAGCTGGTGACCAGTTCGGAAGTCGAGGGAGGGCACGACTTCCGGCCCACCTTTGCCCCAATCAAGCAGCTCGTCTCCGAGCATGACCTCGCTGTCGTCAACCTGGAGTCTCCCCTGGCCGGCGAGGAGTTCGTGATTGCCGGCTTCCCGATGTTCAACGCGCCCCCCGCCCTGGCGGTAGGCCTGAAATCAGCGGGTTTCGACGCTGTCACCACCGCCAACAATCACAGCCTGGATCGACGCGAATACGGGGTGCTTCGTACGGTCTCAAACCTGGACAGCCTCGGCCTGGCGCACGCGGGCACAGCCGCGGGACCTGAGACCGGGGCTGGCATTGCCTGGCTGGACAGCCCCCTGGGCAAGGTGGCCCTGCTGTCCTGGACCCACAGCACCAACGGCATACTGGTGCCGCAAGCCCGACCCTGGTTGGTAAACAGTCCCATCGAAGTAAAACGCGTGGCTGCCGAGATCCGCACCGCACGAGAGGCCGGAGCAGTCCTGGTACTGGTGGCCCTACACTGGGGCCGAGAGTACGAGGACGAGCCCAGCGTGGCGCAGCGGCGCCTGGCGGTGGCCCTCGCAGAAGCGGGCGCCGACGCGATCCTCGGCAGCCACCCGCATGTGCTGCAGCCAGCGGAACTGCTGACTCTGAGCAACAAGGAAGGCAGCCGGCGCTATTGCCCGGTGCTTTACTCCCTGGGCAACTTCACCTCGAACCAGCGCGAGTTCCCCCGCGACCTGGGCGCCATCGCGTCCATTCGATGGGTACACGCCCCCGGAATGCGTCGACCTGCCGTGGTGGGCTTCGAGCTCCGCCCCACCTGGGTCGACGTCAGCAGCCGGGCCGGCAAGAGCTTCCGCGTACTCGAGGTCGCCACCGCCCGCAAGGCCTGCACAGAGGGCAGCGACCTGGACCTGGATGCCTGGGACTGCAATCGCTTGAAGAAGGTCAGCTCTGAGGCGAAGAGGGTCTTCCCGTCGACCAGACCATGAAGACCTTCATCCTGCTCTTTCTCGGCTCGCTGGCGGCCTGCCTGCCAGCCTCCGCATCGCAAGGCCCACCGTTGGACATGGTCCGGATCCCGGGTGGTTTTTTCCAGATGGGTAGCAATGACGCGGAACGCTGGGAAGGCCCGATGCACCGAGTGCATCTGCCCACCTTCCACATGGATCGCCACGAGGTCTCCAACGCAGACTACGCCCTATTCGTGCAGGCCACCGGCCACCCGCACCCGCGACGGGACGATGCCTGGGCAAAGGCCGCATCATGGTCCGGCAATCGGCCCCCAGCCGGACGCGAGAGGCTGCCGGTCGTGCTGGTCACCCGGGACGACGCGGAAGCCTACTGCCGTTGGCGAAGGGGCCACCTCCCCACCACCTGGGAATGGGAGCGTGCGGCGCGAGGCCGCGACGGCCGAGCCTACCCGTGGGGCGCCGAGTTCGATGGCCAGCGGGCAAACCTGCTCGACAAGGGGGCCATCGACGGCTTCGCCGCCCTGGCGCCCGTCGATGCCATGGGCCAGGACCTCAGCCCCGAGGGCGTGCTGCAAATGGCAGGCAACGCCGGCGAATGGGTGCATGGGGACTTTGCCGAAGACCTGCGCACGGCGCTGGGAATCACCCGCCGACCCCGCGCCAAGGCGCTGGTCGACCTAGAGCACGGCGTGGCAGAGCGACGCGGCGGCCACTGGCGGCAGCCACTGCCCAGGTACGCCGCCGGCTGGGTGCGCTGGCGGGTACAGGCGGACGAGCGGAGCACAATCAGCGGCTTCCGCTGCGCAGCATCCCACCACGAACGTCACCGCTGAGTCGGCACCGACCGGGCGTCTGTGCGAGGGCCCCTAGAAGGGGTTGAAGGTGTCGTCGTCCGAACCCGTGCTGCTCTGGCTGGAGCACTCCAACTGGGCCTCGAAGGGGCCGGCATCCTCGTCGTAGCCATCGATGACCAGGTAGTAGGACCTGCCTTCCTCGGCCTCGAACTCAATAGAATTAGAACCCCAGGTCAGGCAATCCGCAGTCACCAGTCCCCAGGCACCGTCGAGCACCATGACGTCATGGTTGGTGGCGGTCGGAGTGGGGTTAATCAAAGTCCAGTTGACGGTCTGGGTGGATGGAGCAGTCCACTTCCAGATGGCCTCTGGGGCATCGTAGTTGCCGACGTTGCACGAGTACCCGGACAGCTGCGCCTCGTAGCCCACCGAGGTGTCGCCGTTGACCTTGTCGTTGCAGCGGATGTCAGGCTGACCACAGGGCAACGGGAAATCCAGGGGCCACTCGATGACCCCAGACGCAACGTCGGCGGTGAAGTTCACCTTGGCGAAGGTCTTTGTCGGCGTGAATTTATCCAGGATGTTCACCTTGATGTTCACGCGACTCGTGAAGCCTGCGTTGAGGTCCCAGTTGATGCCGTCGCACTTCGGGTCAGCCTTGGTCGAGAGGTACAGGTCGTTGGCACTCGAGGGGCCGACGACGCCATACAGAGAGACTGTCATCTCGAGCCGGACATAGACCCGGGCGCTGGCATGACTGCTGATGTTGAAGTCAGGCGGCTGCAGCACCCAGTTGTTCTCGGCGGTCTCCTCGCTGGTCCAACCGAAGCCACGCACGTAGTTGTTCTCTGTGCGGTAATCAAGGTCGCCACTGGCACCCATCCTGATGCTGGCCTGGCCCGGAGCGTCGACCCGGAAGCCCGCCTTCACTCTCAGGTCGAGAGTGCCCGCAATCGGCAGGGGCCCGATGGCCGCTGCAAAGGGCCATGAGTAGCCGGCCAGGTTCTTACTGTCGCTGTAGCTCAGGCCGTTGGTACTCGAGATGGAAGCGCTGAAGTTGCCATTCAGACCCAGGCCCATCGAGGCCTCGAAGTGCTCGACGCTTCCTTGTGCCCAGTGCCCCTCGACGACGAACACGGGATCGATGTCGATGTAGCCGGTGTCCAGTCCCACCGACACCGAGGACGGACCGATCTGACCCGAGAACAAGGACGTATTGCCCAGGTTGATCAGGCTGCGTTCCCCCACCTCGGTCAAGGTCTGCGAGAAGCTCCCCTGGACCAGGGCCTCTCCAATGCTGGCTTTTTCAGTGTGGACAATGAGCGTCGAACCTTCCTGGGTGACGCTGACCACGCGGCGCAGGTAGCCACCACCGGTCGCGCCGACCACGATCTTGCCGGGCTCAATCGAAAGGCTCGAGGGATCACAGGACGACTCGAAACGGAGCGTGACCCGGTCCTCGGGCACATCGACCTTGACGAAACAGGGCGCATCTTCGACCAGCACCACGTCGTCGTGCAGGATGACCTCGTCACTGCTACCGCCATCCCCTCCCCCACTACTGGAATCGCCCCAGGCCCCGTCGCCTGACCCTCCTACACAACCCAAAAGTGCAGTCGACAAGGCAATGGCAAGAAGACGTTTCGGAACAAAGGCGAGCTTGTGCATGGCTACATTTCTAGCAGGCTCCCTGTTCCTGACAAGCAATGACCCCTGATCAGTGCAACTCCACGACCAGCCGGATCCCCCGAAGTCACGTGCTTGTCAGCGCCTGGAGTGTGCTCTCGACCCGCTGAAGCCCGCAGCCTTGCTCCCCTGGCCCCCGAGCAGTTGCGCACGCTAGGCTGCCGCGGTGGAGGCCCCATGAACTTCTCGCACGCAGTACCGGTGCTGCTCGCGCCATGCGCTGTCCTGGCGCTCGGCTGTACACCGCCCCAGTGGACTCCCGTCCTGGGAGAGCCGCGCTGGGTCGTTCCCTCCACCGGGATCCCCCTGGAGACCGCCCCCCTGGCTGCCAACAACAACGTCTCCATCGCGCTGCACGATGGGCTCCTGTTCATGGCTTGGCGCAGCGCTCCCAGCCACTTCGCATCCGCCGACTCACGTATGTACATGGCCGCGTCCGCCGACCTGGGTCACAACTGGAGCTACGAGGCGACCTGGGCTCTGGGCGCGGATGTACGGGAACCCCTGCTGTACGTGGTCAATGGCACCCTTCACTTCCAGATGTTCGAGGCGGGAACGAACCCGCTGGCATTCGAGCCGCTGCACACCTGGCGCACCCGACGCGACCAGGCCGGCCAGTGGCAGGATCTGGAATCCTGGGGCGAGCAAGGCCAGGTCCCCTGGGAGGTCATCGTCCGGGAAGACGGCGCGTGGTTGAGCAGCTACCTGGGCGAGCACTACGACCTGGATGCGGGCCCAGAAGCCCTGGACGTACGCCTGTCGCAGTCCACGGATGGACTGAACTGGGAAGCGGTGACGGTGTACACCGGCGGAGCCTCGGAGGCTGCCTTCCAGTTCGACAGCGAAGGCGCCCTCTGGGCCGTACTGCGCAACGAGGACGGTGACGACAGCGGCTTCGGCTCATTGCTCTGCACTGCCCCGCCCGGCGAAGCAACCCGCTGGACCTGCCCGACCGAGTCCAGCCCGGAGCGCTATGACTCGCCTCGAATGTTCCTGCACGAGGATGAGATCTGGCTACTGGCTCGACGTGACATCGGCGGTCCCTACGACCAGGGTCGCACCGATCTGAGTTTCGAAAACCAACGGCGGACCTATCTGCTGGACTACTCCTCGCGACCCAAGCGAACCGCCCTGTACCGAATCGACCGGGACAACCACGAGGTAGTGCACGTCCAGGACCTGCCCTCGGCAGGAGACACCGCGTTCCCCTCGGTGGTGCAGCTCGATGAACACCGCTTCCTGGTCGCCAACTACAGCTCGCCCTTCGAGGACCCCGACCGCACCTGGCTGGCTGGCCAGGTATCGGACGACGGCACCGGCATTTACCTCATCGAGTTGAACTTCGAGAGCCAATAGAGCAGGCCAGGCGCGGCCGCGAGCGACACGAAAATAGCTGGCAAGCGCGCCGGCCAGCAGTTGCATCTTGCGCCATGGGCTCAGCAGGCCCTACTGATCAACAGTCGACGACTCTGGTCCGACCGAGCCCGGTCGGTCTCCGGAGTTCACGCGCGCGGAGGAGTCACTTGAGTAGACAGTCTTTACCCACCTTATTTTGCACGACGTTGCTCCTCGCGCTCGGCCCCTCGGGCTGCCTGTCGTCCGAGCCCGTCTCGCTGGCCCAGGCGACTCCACCCGAAGCGACCGACACCCCACCGGAACGCAGCGATCCCGCTCTGCGGGGCCCAGCGGTCCAGGCCGCAGACTATCCCTGGTTGGACGACGAGGATCCGGCCACATCCAGGGCCATCTCGTTGCAGGCACGCTTCGCTCCTCCCCGCGGCTTTGCCCGGGCGCCGGTCACTCCCGGGTCCTTCGCAGCCTGGCTGCGTGGCCTCCCTGTGCGGACTGACCGGACCACGGTGCTCGCCTACGATGGCAGTAGGCTTCATCGCCCCAGCGCCGCGGTAATCCTCATGGATGTCGGCAAACGAGACCTGATGCAGTGCGCCGACTCCCTGATTCGGCTGCATGCCGAGTTCCTCTGGGCGAACGGTCGTGCCGAAGAGGCCGGCTACCGCTTCACCAGCGGCGACCTGTCCCGCTGGACGGACTGGCAGAAGGGCGAGCGCTTCGTCATTGCCGGCAACCGCGTGCAACGCAAGCTCGGCAGCGCCCGAACAGACAGCCACAGGAGCTATCGGCGCTGGCTCGACCTCATCTTCAACTACGCCGGCACAGCGTCATTGGCTCGGGATACACCAGGGCTCGGAACGGGCGATGAACTGCAGGCAGGCGACTTCTTCGTCGACCCCGGATTCCCCGGCCACGCAGTCATGATCCTCGACATCGCCAAGGACGACAGCGGCAAGGCGCTCGCCCTGGTCGGCCAGGGCTTCATGCCCGCCGAAGAGTTGCACGTGCTCAGCGCACCCAGTGCCCACAACGGCACCTGGTTCCCCCTCCCCGAGCAGGCAACAGACGTCCTCCGCACCCCGAGTTGGGCCCCCTTCCCCCGTACATCGGCTCGGCGCTTTCGCTGAAAGGGCGAGAGGCGGGTCTTCTCAATCCAGCACGAGGACTTCGTGCTGGTAGCGGCGCTCGACCTCGTTGCCGAGCACCCGAACCAGGCGGATCCGAACCTCGTCATCCCAGGTGGCGTCGGTGACAAAGGTCGAGTAACCGGCCTCGGGAAAGTCCTCGTCGTAGTCCACGTGCAGGTGCCCCGCGAAGTTGCCGTAAACCTTGTCGCCGATGGGCGAGACCAGGCCCGCGAAACGCTCGCGTTCATCGATGGCAAAGATTGCCGGCGCCATGGGAACGTGGGACAGCAACACGATGCTTTCGTCCAGGCGCTGCTCTGCGCCATCCAGGGCCGCCTCGAGCCACTCCCACGAGCCACCTGGGACATCGTTGAAATCGCCGAACTCGGCCAGGTTCCCGTGCAGATGCCGAATGTTCCAGTCCTGACTCACGAACAGTACACCGCGGTGCTCAAAATGCAGGTTCTGCAGCCAGGCCACGCCACTGTCCTGGCGCTCGTCGTCCACTGGCTGCGGCGCACTACTCCAGGCGGCCAGGCTGCTCTCGAGTTCTGCCAGTTGGGGAGCAAAGGTTTGCGCGAATGACTCGTCGCCGCTGGTTTGCACGACGTTGTCACCAATGACGGGTACCCAGGGCAACTCCAGGCCACCGAGAAGCTGCGAAGCACGTGCGAGTCCCTCGTTCCAACCAATGTCGCCGAGTACCAGCACCACCTCGATGCTGTGCTCAACCTGGTGCTCGTTGAGCCAGTCGATGGCTGTCTGGAGTCGCACCTCGTGGTCGATGGGGCCGGCGATATGGGGATCAGCGACCACCACGAACGAGAACAGGTGCTCGATCTCACCGGGCACAGCAGGCGCGGAAGGGGCCGAACCACTCGGGTCCTCGTCACCTACGCAGCTGCACGCAAGGAACATCCCGAGCGAAGCAAGTAGAGGGGCCAGGCAGCGCATCGCCGAAGCATACAACTCCGACCTCCGGTGTAGACCGACAAGCTGCCAGCGCAGCCACGATCTCGACCAATCTCGCAGCATCGGAGCCTGGGGACGGCGTCAAAACGCAATTTCTTGACATTTTTTAAACATCTTTTTTTAAATAAGTTGCGTTTATCTTATGTCTGAAATAAACATAAGCACTCCACAAAACACGAGGCCGCCATGACTCCTATCTCCTCCGCCCGCCTGTCTCACCTCTGCATCGCCCTGCTGGCAGTCTCGGTTGCGCTCGGGGGCTGTATGAACGCAGCCCTGCAAGACGATCCCTCGGCAAGCGACGACCAGCACTCTGCTGAACAACCGGGCGACGAATCTTCGGATTGTGCGGGTCCCGACAACGGCGCCCAGCCGCCCGCCGACTGCGGCCCCGCCGACGACGGCTCCGAGAGTCCAGGCAACGGTTCCGGTGGCGATGATGATGGCGGCCAGGAAGACGGCCCCGAGAATCCCGGCAACGGTTCCGGAAGCGACGACCCACCCGAGCAGAGCGAGCCGGTGCTGAGCCCGGTTGGGTTCCTCGCCTGCGGTGCCCTGGTCACGGGCGACTCCCTCAACTCCGGCGCCACGCAGGCCGCCGACCAGTACTCGTGCACGCCTCGCGACGCATCGGGCCCCGAGCTGGTCTACTCCTTTACCGCAGCGGAGGCCGGCGAAGTCACCGTGACCCTGCTCGACATGAGCCTGGGCCAGGACCTGGACCTCTATGTCCTCGAAGACGAGGGGATGGGTCCCGATGACCAGGCGTGCATCGCATTCCATGGCGAACGAGTCAGCTGGGAAGCCGAGGCCGGACAGACCTACTACGTCGTGGTCGACGGCCATGCCGGCTCGGCCGGAAGCTTCACTCTGCAGTTGGACTGTAGCGACCGCGTGCACGACGGACCCGGAACTGGCAGCGGCGACGACGATGACGCCAGTGGCGACGATGATGACGACACAGGCGACGACGACGACTCCGTGGCCACAGGCGACGACGACGACTCCGTAGCCGCAGGCGACGATGACGACTCCGTGGCCGCAGGCGACGATGACGACAGCAGTCCCGGCACGGGCTCCTCTGCTCCCGTTGCCTGTGCCGTGACCCAGTCGGCCTCCTGCGGAGCCAGCGTGGCCTCCGACACGACCGATCCGAACGCGACCTCGACAATCAACGGCTACTCCTGCAGCAATTGGAACGCCAGCGGTCCCGAGCTCGTCTACGCCTTCGTTCCCACAACTTCCGGCTCGGTCACAGCCAGCCTGTCGTCCATCCAGAGCGGCCAGGACCTCGACATCTACGTGCTCGAAGATGTCGGCACGGGCTGCGCAGCTGACCAGTGCCTGGCCTACGGCAACAGTGCGGCCACGTTCAACGCCATTGCCGGACAGACCTACTACCTGGTCGTCGACGGCTACTACGGCGCCGCGGGCAGCTTTACCCTCGAAGTCGGTTGCGGCTCCTCCTCGGGCGGCTCCTCCTCGGGTAGCTCCTCCTCGGGCGGCTCCTCCTCGGGCGGCTCCTCCTCGGGTGGCTCCTCCTCGGGTGGCTCCTCCTCGGGTGGCTCCTCCTCGGGTGGCTCCTCCT
>CAZBDA010000119.1:14228-15944 GCA_964490445.1 uncultured Rickettsiales bacterium
CGGGTGGCAGTACCCCAGCTGCTGGTGCCGGAACCTGCACCCCCGGCACCGCGCTGAGCTGCGGCAGCAGCCTTGTTTCCGACACCACCTACGGTTTTGCCACCTCGCTCATCGACGGCTACTCCTGCAATTCCTGGGACGCGAGCGGACCCGAGCTCGTCTACGAGTTCGTGCCCGCAGTTTCCGGCGATGTCACGGCGAGTCTCTCGTCCATCCAGGCTGGAGAAGACCTCGACCTCTACGTGCTCGAGGAAAATGGCACGGGTTGCGCAGCCGATCAATGCATCGCGTACGGCAACAATTCCACTACCTTTTCCGTAGTCGCTGGCCAGAACTATTACCTGGTCGTCGACGGCTACTACGGGGCAGCGGGCAGCTTCACTCTCGATATCTCTTGCGCCAACTCTTCCGGCAGCAATTCCGGCAGCAGTTCCGGCAGCAGTTCCGGTAGCAGTTCCGGCAGCAGTTCCGGCAGCAGCGCGGCCAGCTCCTGCACCGTAGGCTGGATCGCGACCTGCGCTTCCCCCATGGGCGGCGATACCACCGGCAGTGGTGCCTCCGACGACCTCGATGGATATTCCTGCAGTTCGTGGGATGCCAGCGGCCCCGAGGACGTCTACGAGTTCGTTGCCAGCACTTCCGGTTCCGTCACCGCAGAACTGAGTTGGATCGCACCCGGCGAGGACCTCGATGTCTATATTCTCGAGGACACCGGCGCGGGCTGTGACCAGGACAACTGCGTCGAGTTCGGCAACTCATCTGCGACCTGGAACACAGTGGCCGGAGAGACCTACTTCGTCGTCGTCGACGGCTACAACGGTGCAGCCGGGGCCTACACTCTCGACCTCAGCTGCCCCGGCAGCAACAGCGGCTCCGGTACCAGCGGCCAGAGCCCGACCCCCACACCGAGCCCCACAGCGGCGCTGCCCTTCGTGGACCAGACCCACTGCCTGGACTGGAACACAGTCAACATCACCTCACCGTCTTCCATGGCCAGCCACCTGAGCAACCTGGGGATCAACCTCAACGACTACCCGGTGCTGCTGGGAACAACCGCCGTGGACGAGGCAGCCGGCGAGATCTCTATGACCGCCGGCTCGGCCATCACGGGTAGCTGTCAACAGGACCTCAGCCAGTCGACCTTCGACCTCACCGCAGCCCAGCCGGGCAGCTACAGCGGCGGACACTTCGCGGTCGGGCCCTCAGACCTGCAGATCATCCTCGGGACATTGACCGTTGATCTCTACGACGTCGAGATCGAAGGCAACTTCAGCAGCGACGGAAGCACCATCAGCAACGGCACCCTGGTCGGCGAGCTGGACATCAGCAACCTGTCCCTGCCCTGGGGCGCGTGCATGTTCGCGCTGAATTGCCACTCGTGCCCAACGGGCAACGGCGACTGCGTCACGTTCGAGGCGGAGTCTGCGGTCCTCAATGACAACGGACAGGGCGCCATCACGGCGGTGCCCTAGGAGGCTCACGGAGCCGGGTTGAGTAGTCCTGACGAAGAAGCGTTGCCTGGTCGTGCTCGCCCTTGCGGGGAGTCTTCCTGGCTGGAGGTTGTGATGAAGCTCGAGAAGATGGGAATCCTGATCCTTGCCTGCCTGCTGCTGTCGGCGTTGCCGGGCTGTGCCCAGAGATACAGCCGCGACATTGCAAGTGATGACGACACAGCCGGCGATGACGACACAGCCGGCGATGACGACACAGCCGGCG
>CAZBDA010000120.1:0-9931 GCA_964490445.1 uncultured Rickettsiales bacterium
GTGACGACGACTCAGGTGACGACGACTCGGCCGGTGATGACGACTCAGGAGACGACGACTCGGCCGGTGACGACGACTCGGCCGGTGACGACGACTCGGCCGGTGACGACGATGACAGTGATCCGTTCGGCGACGACGACAGCAATGCCGGCGGCACCTGGCTGGGGGACGTCACCTTCAGCGACTCCGCCGAGATGCTCTCGTTCTGTAACCACTACACGGCAATCGACGGCAACGTCAGCCTTGTCGGCGGGACACTGACTGACACAGCGGCCTTGTCGTGTTTGACCGCTGTGACGGGCGATCTCTCCGCGTTGGGCACCTCTTTGCAGTCCATCAACCTGCCGTCACTGAGCTACATCGGTGGGGTTCTGAGCCTACGCTCCAACCTCGACCTGACGGAGATCTCGATACCGTCTCTCTTCGTGGTCGACTCCCTCGAGGTTTCGCTCAACCATCGGCTGTTTTCCGTGGACCTCGGGAACCTCATCGAAGTGCCGGGCTTTGTCTCTCTGTTCTACAACCCGTCGCTCATCGATGCTGGCCTGGACCAATTGACGACGGTGGGGGCCTATTTGACGCTGTATCACAACTTCCAGTTGACCGACCTCAGTGGGATCGGCCCTCTCACCAGCGTCGGCGGAGATCTCTACATCACCTTCAGCGGGGACCTGCCCCACGTGATCCTGCCGCAACTCGCCTCGATCGGTGGCAACCTCGAGTTGGGGCACGGGCCGCACGTGACCGAAATCCAATTCGCAGCGCTGACTTCTGTAGGTGGCAGTCTGCTCATTCGCTTTGAAGACCAGCTCACCTTCCTCTCGATGCCACAGCTCGGCAGCGTCGGGGGAGACTTCACCATCAGCGACAACGGCTTGCTGCCCACCTCCCAGGCCGAGTCCCTGCGCGACCAGGTGATTGCAGCCAACGGCATCCAGGGCAGCATCAGGATCGAGTACAACCAGTGACCGACCATCCCAACTACCCCAGTCGGCCACTCCAGACGACCCGCTGGCACGGCTCCGCGCAGGTCCTCGCATTTCTGCTCGGCAGCAGCCTGCTCACGCTCGGCTCGTGCGCTGTCGAACCAGAGGGTACTAGTGGCCGCGAGTGCGACGATGGCATCGACAACGACAACAACGGAGCCATCGACTGCGACGACCCACGCTGCTGGCCCGCGCCGGTCTGTCTTCCCAGCGCCGATGACGACGACGCAGGAGACGATGACTCAGGAGACGACGACGTAGGAGACGATGACTCAGGAGACGACGACGTAGGAGATGATGACTCGGGAGATGATGACGTGGTCCCCACCGAGGTGTGCGACGACGGCGAGGACAACGACCTCGATGGGGACGCAGATTGCGATGACTCGGACTGCAGCGGCGATGCTGCCTGCCCGGCCCTGTGTGGCCCCGCTGGCCTGGGCAATTTCGCGATCAACCTGACTGAGTCCGACGAAGCCATAACCAGCTGGCCCTGGGAGCTGGGCAGTTGGCCCTGGGCGGACGAATTCGCCACGATCTTCTATCCGCACGACTACCTCTCGTTCTTCTCAGCAGCAGAACAGCAGTACGGGCATCCCATCAGCCCAACGGAGTTGGATGCACGCCTCTATGCAATCGCCACAGACCAGGTGGGCAGATACCCGGCCCTGGAAGGCGACTGGGATGGCGATGGGGTGGATGACTACCCCGTGGCGACCGAGGCCCTGGCAGACGTCATTGTCGACGGGTCAAACCTGCGCTTCCTCCTCGACGGGCTCGACCAACGGGACCTCCTGGTGCAACCCGCCGATCTGTCGGTGGGCACCTTCACCACGTTCGAAGGACCCAGCTACCCCGGCACGCAGTTGGTCCTCGGCCTCACCGACCCCTGGGTGGGCACCATCCAGGTAGTCCTCCTGCTGCCCACCGATCCGGGCCCGCATCCGGTGGTCATCGCCCATCCAGGCCACTTCGAGACCGCCTTTGATTTCCGCGACCTGCACGACGGAGCGAGCTACCCGGGTCGCGGCCATGCCCTCGCGATCATCAGTCCGCGCGCCTATGACGGCTACACCACCGAAGACCTGGTCACGCGTAGCGCGCTACTGGGCGGCTTCTCGATGATGGCGATCCGCATCTACGAGCTGATGCTGGTGCACAAGCTGCTGCGCTGCCGGCCGGACATCGATGCCGACCGACTGGGCCTCATTGGCCACTCCGGTGGCAGCGGCGTAGGCAACCTCATGATCCGGGTGGGTCACGACATCATCGACGCCTACGTGACCGACAACCGCAACGACTACTTCAACTGGGTCGGCGGTGCGCTACAGGACGAAACCGACCCGGCTCTGTTTCCCTGGTCAAATGTCATCAACGACTTTACGACTGCCACGATGCCCGTCTTCGAGGTTCCGTATAACTTCCTGAACGAGTACCAGGACATCGCCAATTTCTTCGAGCAACACCTGGGCAACTGAGTCGACACTGGCCTCTGCCACCCAAGGTGAAGTAGTCTCGGCTACCTCGACAGGAGGCCGCCAGCCGGCCAGGAACCGACCCGAGAAGGCGGAGGACATGCGCCACAGGACTCTGACAATACTGAGTGCTCTGGCCCTCTGCCTGTCCCTGTTCAGCGGCTGCTCCATCAAGCAGATCGCGCTGACCTCGGTAGCCGACGAGTTGAGTTCGGGCACCGGCGGGACCTTCACCCAGGACGAAGACCTGCAGTTTGTCGGTGAGAGCCTGCCCTTTGCTCTCAAACTGATGGAGAGCATCGCCGCCGCGGTACCGGAGCACCTGGGAATGAAGCTGTCTCTCGCCTCGGGCTTCACCCAGTACGGCGTGGTGTTCGTGGAGTGGCCGGCAGAGCAGAATAAGTTCGACAATTACAGTGAGTATCGCCAGGGGCTCGAGCGCGCCAAGGGTTTCTACCTACGTGCGAACGACTACGCCATGGACGGCCTCGACCTGAAACACCCCGGCTTCCGGTCTTCCCTTCTGACTGACACGAAGGCTGCCCTGGCGACCACCACGCTTGACGACGTGCCCTGGCTGTACTGGCTGGCTGCGTCCTGGCTGGCAGCCATCGCAACGGACCTCGAGGACCCCGAGATGTTCGGCTTGATGCCCATAGCCGCCACCACCATGAAACGGGCCTTCGAGCTGGCCCCCGACTGGGACCATGGGGCGATCCACGAGATCCTCATCAGCCTGGAGCCCGCGCTGCCCATGCCGGGTGGTGCCGAACGTGCCCAGGAGCACTACAAGCGCTGCCTTGAACTGCAGAAGGGCACCAAAGCGGGTCCCCACGTCAGCCTCGCAACGGCCACCGCCCTGCGCGACCAGGACAAGACGGCTTTCGTCGCCCTGCTGAACAAGGCACTGGACGTGGAGTTGACCGATTATCCGGAGCACAGGCTCGCCAACGACTATGCTCAACGCAAAGCCCGCTTCCTCCTCGACCACCTCGACGACCTGTTCCTGGAATAGCCTCTCATGAGACCGCACGCCTCGGCAGCCTCTCTCGCACTTGCCACGCTCCTGCTGGCGACGTTGGTCGTGGTGCCGCAGGCGAGGGCAGAGATCACGGTGAAGCTGGCCACCCTCGCCCCCGAAGGCACCGTCTGGTACCGGGCCGTACGCACCATCGCCGACCGCTGGGCGGAGATCTCCAACGGCGAGGTCAAGGTGAAGATCTACCCCGGTGGCGTAGTCGGCAACGAGACTGCGATCGTTCGCAAGATGCGCATTGGCCAACTGCATGCAGCGGCGGTGACCAGCGTAGGCCTGGGCGACATCGAGTCCTCGGCGATGGTGACCCAGAGCCCGATGCTCATCCATAACTACGACGAACTCGACTACATCATGCAGCGCATGGGACCCAAGTTCGAAGCGCTCCTGCAGGACAATGGCTTCGTCGTACTCAACTGGAGCGATGCCGGCTGGATGCACATCTTCACCAAAGGGCCGATGCTCGTGCCCGAAGATGCGGCGAAGTTCAAGATGTTCGCCTTCGAGGGTGACCCCGCCACCATCGACGCTTACAAGGCTTCAGGCCTGCGGCCGGTCGTACTGGCAGCAACCGATGTCCTGCCCAGCCTGCAAAGCGGTCTGCTGAGCGGCTTCCCCACGACTCCCCTGGCCGCGCTGAGCCAGCAGTGGTTTGCGCTCGCCCCGCACATGCTCGACATGCCCTGGGCCCCGTTGCTGGCCGCCACGGTGATCCGCAAGGACACCTGGGAAAGCATCCCCGAGAAGTACCACGCAGAGTTCATGAAGGTCGCCAGAGAGGCCGGCAAGGAGTCCGCTCGAGAAGTGCGTCGCCAGGACCGAAAAGCGGTCAAGGTGATGCAGAAATACGGCCTCAAGGTGCACTCGCTGCCCGATGGGGCGCGGGCAAAGTGGCAGGACGCCTCGGCCAAGGCCTGGCCGACCATTCGCAACAAGATGGTCGGTGACGCGATCTTCAGCGAAGCCGAGAGCTACCTACAGGAGTATCGGTCAACCAAGTGACGGACCCGTCGCAGCCTGGCCCCGACAAGACTCCCCATCCACCCGTGCTCTTTCTGGCACGGCTGGAAGGCAGGATCCTGGTTGCTGTCCTCGCGCTGATGGTCGTCCTACCGGTGGGCTCCATCGTGGCACGCGTGGCCTTCGATTGGAGCTCGGCCGGGCCCAACCTGTGGGTACAGCATCTCAACCTGGTCCTTGCCTTCGTCGGAGCAGTGGTGGCTGCCCGAACCGGGCGCCACCTCAGCCTCAGCACGGGCGAACTGCTGCGCTTCGACCAGGTCAAGGTACGACGTATCAAGGGCTTCACCAGCGCCGTCGCCACGGCGGTCACGGTGATGCTTGCCTACGCCTCCGCCCAGTTCGTACTCGCCGAGATGCCCGCGGCCAAGGTTCTGCCGGGAGGCATCCCGGTCTGGCTGCTGCAGGTCTTCATGCCGCTCGGCTTCTTAACTATGGCGCTGTACCTGGCCTGGGTCGGCAACTCGAACTGGAAAGGACGAGTGGTCGCCCTGGTCTATTCGCTCGCCGCGGCAGCGATAGCCTTGGTGCCCATCGGCAGCCGAAGTCCCATCGTCTGGCTCGGAGGCGTGGTGCTGCTGGCAGCCGTGGCTCTCGGTGCCCCCATCTACACGGTGATGGGCGGCATGGCCATGCTGCTGTTCTACGGGCAGCCTCTGCCCACCCCGATCGCCGCCGTGCCGCTAGAGACCTTCCAGCTGGTGGCTTCGCCGACTCTGCCCGCCATCCCACTGTTTACCCTGGCCGGCTACCTGCTCGCCGAAGGCGGCTCGTCGAAGCGGCTGGTGGAGTTGTTCCGGCACTGGTTCGGCTGGCTGCCCGGGGGCATTGGCGCCGCTGCCGTGCTGGTCTGTGCCTTCTTCACGACCTTCACAGGCGCCTCCGGAGTCACCATCCTGGCCCTGGGTGGGCTGCTGTTGCCGAGCCTGACAAAAGCCGGTTACAGCGAGCGCTTCGCCATCGGCCTGCTGATCGCTTCGGGCAGCATCGGCCTGCTGTTCCCACCCAGCCTGCCGGTGATCCTGTATGGAGTCGTCGCCCAGGTGCCCATCGACAAGCTGTTCATCTCGGGCGCCGTGCCGGGCATTCTGCTGGTCCTGCTGCTGGCAGGAGCCAGCGTCGTGCACGCGCTGCGCAACAAGGTGCAAGCCTCATCATTGGACCTGCGGCAGGCCGCCGCGAGCCTGTGGCAGGCAAAGTGGGAAGCAGCCCTGCCGGTGCTCGTCCTGGTCGGAATCTTCGGCGGCTTCGTCACCATCTTCGAAGCTGCCGCCGCGACCGCCGCCTACGCTTTCTTCATCGAGGTGGTGATCCACCGCGATCTCAAGCTGAAGACCGACGTTCCCCGCATCTTCATCGAGTGCGGCACGCTGATGGGGGGCGTGCTCATCATCCTGGGAGTAGCACTCGGCCTGACCAACTACCTCATCGATGCCGAAGTACCGATGCTCGCCACCAAGTGGGCGGAGTCCCACATCGGCAGCAAGGTCGGCTTCATTCTCGCTCTGAACCTGTTCCTGCTGGTGGTCGGCTGCCTGATGGACATTTTCAGCGCCATCGTCGTGGTCGTGCCGCTCATCGTCCCCATCGCCGCCGTGTTCGGCATGGACCCGATCCACCTGGGCGTGCTGTTCCTGGCCAACCTCGAACTGGGCTACCTGACACCCCCGGTAGGCATGAACCTGTTCCTGGGCGCCTACCGCTTCGATAAGCCGGTCACCGAAATGTACAAGGTAGCCCTGCCCTTCCTCGCCCTCCTGGCGGTCGGCGTGCTGCTCATCGCCTACGTGCCGTCAATGACCACCTGGTCACATGACGAAACCGACTCCAGTAACCAGATCTCCTTCGAGGATGAACTGCTCGAGCCGGACCGCCAGGGCGAGCCGGGCAGTGACAATTCCGCAGGGAACCTGCTGCCGCTCGGCAACCTCGACCTCAACGCGCTGCTCTCCGAAGAGGACAGCGACGAAGACGACGACTCGGCGGGCGATGACGACTCCGCAGAGACAACCGTTCCCTGAACAACCAACCCGCACCGACCTGGCGGAGCCCAGGCGAGGGTGCGCCCGACTTGCGACAGGGGGCGCGAAGGCAGCCTCGCTGACCTAAGATGGTCCCCGACGCGTCCCGTTCCCGCTCGTTGCAGCACGGGGCGGGGTTCGCACTGGTACAACAGCAGGGGATCCAGGCAGCCATCCCGCCGAAACCACAATGACATCCACCAACTGGACAGCAACGGGGCTCTCTCTCTTGTGCCTGGCCCTGGGCCCGTTCGCAGCCGGCTGCACGGACCCTGGCGACAGCCCATCGTTGCAACTCTGGGGGCAGGACGCCCTGGGCATTCTCTCGGGCAACTCCGTGCTGTGGACGGGTAGCGGTGCCCAAGACGGCAGTGCAATCGCCTGGGCCGACTACGACCTGGACGGTGACCTCGACTTCGTAGTTGCCGACCAGGATGACAACCTTGCCCCCTGCTTGCTGTTTCGTAACAACGACGGCTCCTTCGAACTGGCTCCAGAGTGGCCCAGCGGCACGCCAGATTCTTTTGAAGCGACCGACGTCGCATGGGGCGACTATGACAACGACGGCGATCCCGACCTCGCCATAGCGGACCGGTCGGGCGCCAACGTGATCTACGAGAACCTCGGCGGCGTGATGGGCTTCAGCGCCTGGGACTCGGGCACCAACTCCAACGACAGCCGGGCCCTGGCCTGGGCCGACTACAACCTCGATGGCTACCTCGACCTGGCGGTCGCCAACCACCTTGCCGAAGACATCGTGTATCTCAACGAGTGGAACCCCATCACAAATGAATTGTCCATGTCGGCTGCCTGGACCTCTCCTCCGGGCCACCAGCACAACAGTCGGGACGTCGCCTGGGGCGACTGGGATGGCGACGGAGATCCTGACCTGGCGATCGCCAACTACGAGGCCAGCAACCACGTGTACGAAAACCTGGGCGTCGGTTCAGGGCTCGCCGTCACGCCGAGTTGGACATCGAGCAATGCCACCAATCACAGCGAGGCGCTTGCCTGGGGTGACTGGAATCACGACGGGGACCTCGACCTCGCCGTGGCCAACTTCGGCGAGCGTGACGAGGTCTATGAGAACAATCCTCAGCCGAGTGGGCCTCCTCTGACATCGAGCCCAACCTGGTTCTCAGACCAGGGTCAGGACAGCACTGATCTCGACTGGGGAGACTGGGATCAGGACGGAGACCTCGACCTCTTTATCATCCATGACAACCACCAACCCCACGTGCACCAGAACGAGTTGGGTGACCCCAACGCATTCGTTCCGCTGACCGCCACCCATTCACACATCCAGGCGAACGCCATCAACGCTCAAGGCATGGCCTGGGCCGACGCGGATGGGGACGGAGACCTCGACCTCGGCGTCGCCAGGGATGACGGTGCAGAACGAGTATTTCGGAATGTTGAAACCGGCCCGGTCATGTCCTGGGAGTCCCTGGACTCCTACGACAGCTATGACGCCGCGTTGGGAGACGTCAACGGGGACGAGATTCTCGACCTCGCCGTAGCCGTCAGCTTCGGACCCGACATGGTGTTCCTCGGAGATGGCGACAGCTTCTCCACCACTCCCGACTGGATCTCCGCCCATAGCCATGACAGCCGAGCTATCGCATGGGGGGACGTCAACGGCGATCACCACCTCGACCTCGCTGTGGCCGTCCATGGCAGCCAGAATGTCATCTACCTGAACCAGGGCCCGGCAGCACTCAACAACGTCGGTCTGCCAAACCAATACGACTGGTTCTCCGCAGACACGGACAACAGCAGATCACTGGCGTTTGGCGACTACGACAACGACGGTGACCTCGACCTGGTAGTCGGCAACTACGAGAATCCCAACCGCCTTTATACGAACCTCGGTACGAGCCTCGAGAGCCAGGCAAGCTGGTCATCAGCGGATACCCTGGCGACCACCTCTGTGGCCTGGGGTGACATGGGAGGGGACGGAGACCTCGACCTGGCAGTCGCCAATGCCACGAGCGTTGACCAGGTGTTCGAGAATTCGGGAAGCAGCCTCCCCGCAGACCACCAGGCAACCTGGTGGTCGCTCCAAAGCGACGACAGCCGCGCTGCGGCCTGGGGGGACTTCGACGGCGACGGCTTCCAGGACCTCGTTCTGGCGAGAAACAACCGCCCAGACCGGGTCTATCGCTACGACAACGGCGGCCTGACCGAAAGCTGGAGCAGCCCTGCGCCCCACCGCGACGCCCGCGACGCCGCCTGGGCGGACATGGATGGGGACGGAGACCTCGATCTGCTGGTCGCCAACAGCAACCAGAGATACAAGCTCTACCGCAACGTGGGAGGCACGGCGGTATTGGACGAGGTGTTCGAGTCGGTCGCCACGCACCAGGCGGAAGCCATCGTCCCGGCTGACATCGACGCAGACGGCGACATCGACCTGCTACTCGCCACTTTCGGTGGCAAGCTCGAGCTGCACCGCTCCTTCCGGATCGGCAGCGATCGGCTGCCGCAAAATCCGGGCTACGGGGTCATCCACTCACCAGATCTCAAACCGCTTGCCGACTCACTGACCGGCGAAATTCACGTGGGCAACACACTGCCTATCGAGTTCACCCTCTATGACCTCGATCAACACCCAAACCTCACTCATGCCGTAGAGAGGACCGATGTCGAAATCGAGTACTCGACCCACAAGACGCCCTGGCAGCCAGTCACCCTGGCCTCGCTAAGTGGCCAGGGCACCACGGATCTCCAACCCAGCCCGACAGGAGAGTCCTACACCCTCTTGTGGGATCTGGTCAGCGACGGTGTATTCAGTGACCAGGTCTCGCTACGCCTGGTCTTGCCCCGACAGGTCGCCGGCACGGTGAGCCATTCCATGCGGGTCGGGGCGATCGGCGCGAGCTCCCCCAACTTCCGCGCCTGGGCCTGCTTCCCGTTTGACCGGGATCTCGATGGCTTCGACGTATGCGGCCCGAACAGTCCGTCGGGAAGCGGGCTGGTGGACTGCGACGACACCGATGCGGGCATCGCACCGAACAACGACGAGTTCTGTGACGGCGTCGACACCGACTGCAATCCAGACACCGAAGCCCAGCCCGGCGGAGAGGCGGATGGCGACGGCGACGGCATCCTCGCCTGTGACGATTGTGATGACAACGACAACGGCATCTACCCCGGGGCCATAGAGATCTGTGACGGCCACGACACCGACTGCAACGAAGACACCGAAGCCGACGGCGGCGAGGCGGACGAAGACCAGGACGGCTACCTGGCCTGCAACGACTGTGACGACAGCAACGCAGACCTGCACATAGGCAGCCCAGGCGACTGTGAGGGCAAAGGCGATGACGACGACTCGGCCGGTGACGACGATGACTCGGCCGGTGATGACGACGACTCGACCGGTGATGACGC
>CAZBDA010000120.1:9941-15893 GCA_964490445.1 uncultured Rickettsiales bacterium
ATTTACTTTGCTCCCAGCAACGCCATCAAGACTCTGTGCATCGATGTCGATGGCGACACCTGGTGCGCCGAACAGGATTGTGACGACACAGACGCAAGCATCCATCCCGAGGCTGCCGAAGAATGCGACGACGGCATCGACAGCGACTGCGATGAGTTGGGCGGCGAGGGCGTGGATGATCCCGAATGCTGGCCGGTAGGTTGCGACTGCTCCACCGCCACCGGAGTGCGCATCGTCAGCACGCCACGCTTCGTGCTGATGGCTCTGTTCGTGCTGATGGCGGCGGGTCGCCGGCGGCGACCTGCGGGGCCCCGCGGCCGTTCAAAGAGGGCGACTGCACTCCTGCTGGCCCTGGCTCTGCTGCCCGCCGGCCCGCTGCTCGCAGCAGAAACGAAGAGCACGACTGCCGTCGCGGCGAGTCCCGACGAGTTGCGGGCCATGGTCGAGTCGGGGAAGTGCCGCGAAGCTCGGGACCAGTTGCAGAAAAAGGTCGACAGCGCACCCGACTCAGCGCAGTTATGGCGGCTACTCGGCGACTCTCTGCGCTGCCTCAACGAGACCCGGGCAGCCGCACTAGCCTATCGTCACTTCCAGGAACTGGCGGGCAACGACCCCGCTGTAGACGTCCTGCTCGACGCCCTACGCGACCAGCTCAGCGTGTTGGAGGTGCGGCTGTCTGCAAACAAGGGCACCCCTGAGGGGCGGCATCCTACGCTGCAGTTACACCTCGGCGACGAGTTGATCGAGGCCAGTTGGCCCGAGCCCGAGCGGGCCCGCTTCAAGGACCTGCCCCCCGGCGTGGAGTTCCGCCTGCACGCCTTCGGTGCCGGCTTTCGCGAAGCCGAGAAGGGGCTCCCCCTGCTCAGCCCGGGAATGACCGTAGAGGTCAACTTTTCTGTGCTCTGGGTCGGCACGGGCACTCTTCGACTGGACCGTAAGTTGGCCGAAGGCTCGTCGGTGACCGTCGTGAACCCGTGGGGTTCCTCGCCGGTTTCAAGCGAGACGAGTGTCGAAGTCTCGGCAGGCACAGTGCACTTGCAGTGCGTCAACGAGTTCGGCTCGACGACGACAACTTTGGAAGTGCAAGCCGACAGTGAGGCGAGCTTCGCGCCCACTCCGAGCATGCCAGCAGCGCTCAAGGTGACCGGCCTTCCAGCAGGAGCGTCGATCCGCCTGTACGTCGAGGGACCCGGGGCCGAAGCCGTCGTTCGCGACGTGACGCTACCTGCACAGCTGGGCTCCATTGACCCGATGACCGGCGTGCTCCTGGCGCCGGCGCATGACTGGGACTCGTTGCCGGGCGGCACGGGTGGACTGTTCATTTCCCACCCTGTACTGGGCAACGCCGGCCAGAACATCGTGCTCGCACCCGGTGAGCGAAACTCGGCCAGCTTCGACTGGAAGGCATTGCAGGGGGTCAAGGCCGTGACAGGCTCCTATCAGCACTGGCAGGTGGAACAACGACAACTCCGCAAGGAACGAATCCGTCCCAGGATCATGGGTGGCATCGCGCTGGGAACCGGGATCCTCGCTGCAGTGCTGGCAGGTTCGGCGGCAGTGTTCGACAGCCAGGCACGAACCGCCAAAGCCAACGCGATCGAATCTGGCGACATGGAGCGGCTCCTGAGCTTCGCAGAGACCTATGACAACAAGCGCAGTGGGCAACTCGGATTTGCCTCCTCTTCGGCCGTAGTCGCGACAATCAGTGCCGTCAGTATCGGTGTAACGGTATCGTTGGGGCAGAGAAGCAAGCGACTCGAGCGTGAATCACGCGACTGGGACCCGTGGCGGGAGTAGAACAGGTGAATCCCGAGGACAAGACCGAGCAGGGCGGCGACGAGTGGCAGAAGCTCTCGGGCGTTGAGCAGGTCGAACGCCACACGGAGGCCTTTCCGTCGCAGCCAGGGCCCGACGAACCGGACTCCCAGCGCATCATCGTCACGGAACGCAACCAGTCCCTGTTTGCCCCCGATCAGAGCATCAGCCGCTACCGCCTCATCCGCCAACTGGGTGCCGGCTCCTTCGCCGAAGTGTGGCTGGCCCTGGAAGACGGCAGCCACGGCTTCCGCAAGGAGGTCGCTCTCAAGATCCTCAAACGCGAACGAGCCGACGAGGAGACCGTCGTTGCTCTGCAGGACGAAGCCAGGGTGTGCGGACTGCTGCACCATCCGCACCTCGTCGATGTCTACGGCGTCGGCTCCAGCGACGGGGTCGCGTTCATCGCCATGGAGTACATTCGGGGCACCACGCTCGCCCTGCTCCTGCACAGGCTGCGCAAGGCCAACCTGAAGCTACCGCTGGCCGTTACTCTCGACATCGGGATCCAGGTATGCCAGGGGCTCGACTATGCTCACACGGCAACCGATCACGACGGCAATGCGCTGCACCTGGTCCACCGTGATCTGAAGCCTGCAAACCTGATGCTGAGCCAAGGCAGCGGCGTGAAGATCGCCGACTTCGGGCTCGCCAAGGCCAGCACCACCAGCCAGAGCACCGAGGTGGGAACACTGCGCGGCACCCCCGGCTACATCGCCCCGGAGATCTGGGCGGGTTCCCGTGACTTCGGACCACAGGTGGACATGTTCGCGGTGGGCGCGATTCTCTGGGAGATGGCCGTCGGAGCTTCGCTGTTCAAAGGCACCCTGCCCGAAGTGATCGGTGCTGCGATGCACGGCGACATCGAAGAGGAAATACAGCGCCTCAAGCTGCACCAGCCAGAGCTCCAATCGGTAGTCCGTAGACTGCTACAACGCGATCCAGAGCAACGCACTCGCACAGCCTGGGACGCGCAAACGAAACTCGAGGAGTTGCGCAGGGGCTGCGACAGCCCGGGCGGCCTCGACCTGTTTCTCTCGCTGTTCAAGAACGCCAGCGGAGAGCTGACTTCGGAGAAGGCACGGCGCGCCACAGACTCCCTCAAGGCGAGCACAGACCCTCGCTGGCGGCAACTCCTCGAGACAGACTCCCTGGCGCTGCAGTTCGACACAGCGCAGGTCGAGCGGCGGGTCTCCCCTGCGGCGAACAAGGCAACGCCCGCAGCCGACCGCCCTGCCACGACCCGCCGGATGACGCCCCCTGGCCTGGCAGACGACGACACCATCGACCTGGGACGACGCCATGTGAAGCAAGCCGGAATGGACGACAGGATCGCCGGCGAAGAGCCGATCAGCCGCGGTTCAGGGACCCTCTGGCGAACAGGAGTCGCCAACGGGCGTCCTGCTGGCCCTGTCCGCAACCTCGTGCTGGCGACCCTGTCGGTCGTCGTGGTCGCCGCCGCCCTGTTCGTGCTGTACGGTCGGGACCAGGGCCCCGAGCAAGGAGCATCTGCGCTGGAAGAGGCCCAGCCCCCGGCAGCGGCGGCCCAGGCCGCACAAGCCGTGACGCCGGCCCAGGCCGCACAAGCCGCGACGCCGGCCGAAGAGACTCAAGCCGCGGCACCGGCCGAAGACGCGAAGCCAGAGGCTACTGAACGGACGAAGGAGCAACGCCGGAGCGAACGGGAAGCGCGCGCCAAAAAAGCGCGCGCAGCAGCGAAGACAGCCACACCTCAGGGCGTACAGACGGACACTTCCACGGCCACCAGTCACGGCTGCCTCGTGTTTCGCAGCGAGCCTATCGGTGCCGAGGTCCAGGTGGGCAGCAAGAGCTCCGGCGTCGCCTCGCGACGGAACAAGCCGCTGTCGCTGCCCGTTGGACGCGCTGCGATCACGATGTCGGCGGTCGGCCAGCAGGCAGCAATCGAAGTACGGGTGCGCGCCGGCAAGCTGAGCACAGTGTCCTGCTCCTTCATGACCAGCCGCCCCGAGTGCCGGATCAGCACCAGCAACGCCGCCTGCCCCTAGACAACTGCGACTCTCCAGCAGTCGCCGGGCACGAACCTGCACGCCCCACCCTGGCACGAAGCTTGCTCGAGGCACCGAGCACCCCCTGCCCGGAGTCTGCATGCGTTCTCTCTTGTCTCTCGCCGCCCTTGCCATCCTCAGCTCTGCCACAGCCTGTCAGCCGGCTCAGGGCTGGCTATGTGACGAACGCGCCGCATACTCGGTGAACGTCAATGTGAGCTCGGCGCTGGGCACGGTGCTGGACGCCGAGGTGTTCTTCCGTCCCCTCGGCGAGCACGACCCGAGCGCAGACGAAGATCCATCCGAGGCATTTGCGCCCTGCGACAGCTTCGGTGACGGTGCCTTTGCCTGTGGAACGGAACTCGCCGGAAGGATCGAGATCCTCGTGGAAGCCGAGGGCTACGAATCCAACAGCCAGGTGGTAGACGTCAGCCAGGGCGCCTGCCACGTGATCGCAGAAGCCCTGGAGGTCGAGCTCGAGCCCCTGGGCTGCGGCGACATCGAGACCGCCCCGTCAGTGATTCTCAGCCTCGTCGACGACCAGGGCAGGCGAATCGAGGGAGCCTGGGCCCAGTGGGGACGCCCTGATGCCGACAGCGACCCGCAGCCCTGCGACACCGCCTTCAATAATCTCGCTTGCGGCTGGGGCGAAGCCGGCATCCTGGAAATCGAAGCCGGAGCCGAGGGCTACCTGTCGTGGCTCGGCAACGTCGAGGTCGAGACCAGTGAATGCCGCGTCGAGACCCGCTACGTCGAGGTCGTCCTCGAACCAGTTGATGGCCCCTGCGACGACGGGGTCCTCCCCTCGATCGTGGTGTCGGTCATCGACATGGGCGGCACCCCCATGCCTGATGCCGAGGTGCACTTCGTACCGCACCCCAAGCCGGTCGAGCCCTGGGCATGCCTTTCCACCGACAATGGACGGTTCTTCTGTGGCGAAGAGCAGGCCGGTGAGTTCGACGTTCGGGTGTCCGCCACCGGATACTTCCCCCTCTCCTTCACCGTCCAGGTTCCCGAAGGGGTCTGCCACGTGGAGACACAGTTCATCCACGCACGCCTGGAAGCCATGGTGATCGACGGCTGAACCGTGTCAGCGGCTCCCGTTGCCGCTGATCACCACATCCCCGCCGATGTTGCCGTCCCCGACGGCACTGCGGAGCGCCTCGGCAGCAGCAGCCGGAAGCGAGGGATTGTCGGTGATGTAGAAGTCACCGCCGACAAACTCCAACTCCTCCAACTGCAACTGGCTGAGCTGGGCGTTGCCGGCCAGCATCAGGAAGTCGCCGACCCGTTCGAGGGCAGGAAGAGAAAGCACCGCCAGGCCGGCGCAACTGGACACGCGCAGCCAGCCCGGCAGGCTCACCATGTCGCGTAGTTGCGGCATCTGCAGGTCATCGAGAATAGGGTTCGAGGTGATGCGAAGACCACCTGCATCGGTGATTACAGCAAGAGTCACCTGCTGCAGGGCAGGGTTGGCGCCGACGAAGAGAAGGGCCGGCATCGCAAGCTCGGCAAGTGCGAGATTGCCGCTCACCCACAGGTCGGAGCCCACGGTAGTCAGCGAGTTCAGTTCCAGGTCGACCAGTGCGTCGAGGTAGCGCAGCCACAGCGAGCCGGACACGTCCTCCAGGGCGGGAAGGGAGAGCTGTGCCAGGGACGCGCTTTCGCGCAGGAACAGGTCGCCGGTCACGGACTCCAATGCGGGCATGCGTAGTTCATCGAGCCAGGGATGACCATCGATCTGCACGCTGCCGCCAACTCCGCGCAGCGCCAGCAACTCGACCCCGCCGAGGGGATAGTTATCGAAGATGTGCAGATCGCCGCCGACCTCTTCCAGCGCGGGTAACTCGAGGTCGAGGATGTCGCTCGACGAAATCTCGAGCAGGCCATCGACGCGCACCAGGCAATCCAACGCCGCCAGGGTAGTCACGCCGATTCCCGAAATGCGGACGTCTCCGGCCACCGTGTCGTAGGACTCGCAGAACCACTGCATCTCGGCATCGCTGACAAAGGCAAGGTCACCCAGGTACACCACCCCCGCAAAGGGGCCGCCGGTGTCATCGTCGTCGCCGGTATCGTCGTCGCCGGTATCGTCGTCGCCGGTATCGTC
>CAZBDA010000121.1:0-15494 GCA_964490445.1 uncultured Rickettsiales bacterium
ACACCGAGCTCGACGGCGATTGCAACGACGCTGATCCGGCCGTGAACCCCGGCGCTACCGAAGATCAGACCAATGGCTACGACGATGACTGTGACGGCAGCGTCGACCCGGGCACAACAGATCTCGATGGCGACGGATACGGTGTCCTCGGCGGCGATTGCGACGACTCCGACGCCACGGTCTATCCGGGGGCAGAAGAGCTTCCCGACGGTGTCGACAACGACTGTGATGCGCAGATCGACGAGGGCACAACGGACTTCGATGATGACGGCGACGGCATGACCGAGAGCGGCGGTGACTGCAACGACGCCGATGTCGACACCTACAGTGGCGCCGTTGAGCTTGCTGATTGGATCGACAACGACTGTGACGGACTCATCGACGAGGGGACCATCTACAGTGATGATGACGGCGACGGCTTTACCGACCAGGGCGGCGATTGTGACGACACCGACAGCTCCGTGCATCCCGGTCAGGCCGAGGTCATCGGCAACAGCATCGATGACAACTGCGACGGAGTCTCGCAGTAGCAACAACGACTGCTGACTCGTGTTGCTCCGCTATTTCCGGGCGCTCTTCTTGGCGCCAGTAAGCAGTTCTCGGTCGGGATCAATTTCCACGCCGCCCGCGCCTCCTGGCGGAGCCCTGAGTTTTACGGTCACCTCACGAGAATCGATCGCGACGGTGTGCGTCAACTGCTTGCCCTTGGCGCTGCTGATTCGGATGGGTACCAGCAGTCGATACGGGGCATTCCGCTGCGTCTGCTTCAAGGTCAGGTTCACCGTATTGCCACGCCACTGCCAGGCGACCTCCAGGTCGGGCAGGCCGTTGGAAGAGATCCACTGGTCAAAGAACCAGTGCACATCCGGGCCGAGCACCTTGGCCGCGATGGTCTCGAGATCGGCCGTCGACAGGTTTCGGTTGGCCGCGATGGTCACGACCTGCCGCATGAACTCGGTGAATGGCTCGTCGCCCACCATTCGTCGCAGCATGTGCAGGACATAGGGTCCGCGCCGGTAGACCTGTCCCTGGTAGCCTCGTCGGTCCCGAAAGCCCAGCACCATCGGTGCACGCTGCTTGACCTTGCGAGCTCCCATCTCCCACCACTCCAGTCGGCCACGGTAGGACTTCTCACCCTCGTACTGAGACATGAACAGGAAGGACGCGTACTCGGCAAAGGTCTCGCTGATCCACTGGTCGCGGTAGGTCTTCCAGCCGACGACGTGACCCCACCATTGGTGGGCTACTTCGTGGGCCAAGGTGGCAAGGGATGGATGGGGGTAGAAGTCCTTGCGCTGGTTCTTGGCAGCGGAGCGGAAACCCCACTGGTTCCGGCTGAGCTCGAGCAGACCTGCTGGTGCCTGCCAGAAGTTCATGTTGTTGCGCGCTTCGGCAATGTCTAACTCAGCGTAGGGGTAGGGTCCGTAGAGTTGCTCGAAGAAGCGCAGCATCTCGGCGACGCTATTCAGCGCCGGTTGCATCTTCAGTTCATCCTCGACCAGGAAGAAGGCTCGGATCCGGATCCCCCGTGGCCCCTCTTTCTCAGCGCTCACCCAGCGGCCCATGTTGATCGCTGGAAAGGTAATGGGGACCGGCTCTTCCCAGCGCTCACAGCGTTTCTGGCCCTCCTTCCAGGTGCGCAGGGTGGTTCCTGTCCCTGCCACCTTGAAGGACGACGGGGTGCAGATCTTGAGGCCCCAGGTAAATCGGTCGTGGTTGCCGCTTTGGGGCCACCACGGATAGTTCGCCAGCAGCCCGAATGAATCCGCAGTCAAGCGGGGCATTGCGTTGCCCGCGTAGTGGACGTTAAGAAGTTCTGCCTGGCCTGGAGGCAGAGGCGAACGCAGCCGCACGAGCAGGACTCCAGCGAAGTGCAGGAAGTCCAGTTGCCGGCCCTTGAAGTCGGTCACATCGGAAACCGTGAAGCCCAGGGCCTTGTGGATGCCGAGCCGGTCGAAGCGGTGCTCGCGCAGGAGCCTCAGTGCCACCGACTCGACTGCTTGCCGCCGGGTAGTCAAGACCACGGTGGCCGTTGCCTTCATCTCAGCCCATGGGTCGAAGCCCACGGAGATGTCGAGATCGAGTTCCGCGTCGACGAGGTCGAGGTTTGCGGGTCGAAAGGCTGTCTCTGGCTCCCCTTGTCCTGGATGAGAGGTCAGTCCTGTTCCGTAGCGCGACCCGGAATCAGCAAAGTGTCCGGCCGAGAGGGTGAAGGACTCGTGGGGGGCCACTCGTCCCTGCGGATCGCGACGATAGGCCAGCCAATCAAGGGCCTTGGCAGACGGCGCTGCGGGGGGACGCCCGAAATCAGAGCCCAGGATGTCCAGGTGCAGCAAGTTGATCTGTTCATTGTCGGGCTCTGCCGTGGTCATGCTGCGACTGAGGGCCGCGACAGCGAACTCTGCGAAGTATTGGCCCTTGTGCTTGGGGATCTCTTCTCTTTTCAGCCGATAGCGGAGCCAAGGGCTCACGACAAGCTTCGTAGTGACGCCATCCGTAGCGCCGCTGGCAACGATGGCCAGGACTTCGGGAGCATCGCTCAGGACCAGAGCTTCAGCACACTCCGCCTCGCTCAGGTTCCGTCGGCCGGTTCCCCGCTCGAAGGCAGCGGTCTCCTGCCCGAGAGGCGGGGCGTAGGAGACGGTGCAAGAGCCCTGGAACCAGAAGCCAATCGTGGCTCCGTTGTCTGCATGGACGGGTGCAGCGAGTCCGCTATCAAGCGAAAGTGAAAGAAACGCATCCGATATTGATTCCGAGGATATCGATACAGTGTTTTCAAGCTTTACATTAACTTTGGTGAGGGCCTCGAACCGCGCCTTCAGAGGACCCTCGAGGGCGAAGGGTCCGGCCGGGCCCGCCGGAACTCCGGGAGCCTCCGACTTTGCTGTCGCCGCGGGTTGTGACCCTGCCAAGGCGGGGCAGGGCACCAGCAAACAGAGACCGGCAAGAATGCTGGTCGGCAGGAGGAGGGAGTCGTTGCAGTTCAAGACAACTCCGAGTGATGCGAGTGGTGCTGCGGTGGCGGGCAAAAACCCTAGCAGATCTTGCCCCTTGGCAATGACCTCCGGTGCTGTATCGTCCCGCCCATGCGTCTTGCCAAGCTGTTTGCCCTGTCTGCGGTGTGGGTCGTCCTGGCAGGCTGCTACCAGCTTAGTGGCACCATCGCTCCGGCCTCTGGTGCCAGCGATGACGATGACGACGGCGGCGATGACGACGACAGCAGCCCCTCGGGCGATGACGACGACAGCAGCCCCTCGGGCGATGACGACACATCAGGCCCTGTCGATCTCGATGGTGACGGCTGGGTTGTGCCCGACGACTGTGACGACCAGGACCCGTCGGTCTATCCCGGTGCACCCGAACTCTGCAACGATCGTGATGATGACTGTGACGGACTCATCGACGAGGGCGCCGGCGACAATTGGTACGTCGACAACGATGGTGATGGCTACGGACTCGACGCCTCTGTACAGGTGACATGCGATCCGGCGCCAGACCTGGTGTCCGAAGGCGGCGATTGCGACGACTCCAACCCCGCGATCTATCCCGGCAACCCCGCGCTGGTCGACGGGGTCGACAGCGACTGTGACGGTGCGCGCGACTGGCGTGTGACGATCTACGTGGCGGTGGATGATGCCGGCGAGTTGTGCATCGACACGTGGGACAATGTCCTCGGAGAAACGGGAGGTTGGGTCAACGGCACCGTCTACGAGTACTGGCTTGATTCGGGTACCCACACAATCGGCATCAAGGGTTGGGATACCGGCCAGGTGATCACGGCGGCAATCGCGCAGGTCGAGATCTCGACAGGCCAGGTGTGGCCCTCAGATGGTAGCTGGCGTTACGACCCCAACCCCAGCGCCGGCGAGAAGGAGCGAATCGGCTGGTGCGCTCCCCACTTCGACGACAGCAGCTGGGACCTGGTCCTGGACATCGGCCCCATCGGCGATCCCAGCAATCCGTGGGGCAATGCGCCGTCGTCGTTCCCAGCAGGCAGCCCGGCCCATTGGATCTGGGACCACTTTCCGGTCAACCTCAACACCCAGTACCTCCGCAAGGAGTTCGTTCTCCCCTAGCTGCGGGAGGGGGGCGTCTTTCGGCTCGAACTAGTCCGAACCCGCCGCCCCTGAGGCAGAACCCGCCGATTCCTCTCCGTCACTGGGCTGTTTCGTAGGGAGCAGGTCGGGCGCGGGAGCAAATGCACCAGGTCCCAAGACGGTGAGCAGTTGGCGCTCCAGGCTTCGAATCGAGTCATAGTGACTGTCATCGACGGCAACGAAACCATTGATCCGGGCAAGGCTCGCCAGGGTCTGGCGCCCGGCCCGGTCTCGGGTGGATATCTCGCCCAGAGCGGTGGCAAGGGCTTCACCGACCACCTCCGGCAGGCCCGATCGTATGACATAGGCGTCGTAGGGGATCCGTGCACACTTGGCCAACACGACCACCTGGGAGCCGGCAGGGTTACGAGTTCTTCCTTCAGCCAAGCTGGCGTCGTAGACCGCACCGGCGTCGACCTGTCGAGCCGCCACGGCGTCAAAGACACTCTCGTGGGTGCCCAGGTAGCGGGGCACGATGTCTGTCTCAGGATTGATTCCTGCTGCAAGCATCCGGGCGGTTGGGGATAGCCAACCCGAGGTCGAGCGTCGATCGACGAAGCCAAACACCTTGCCCTTCACATCAGCCAAGGAGCGCAAGCCGTTGTCCTCGTGGGTCAGGATGTACGAGCCGTAGGTGGTGCTGCCGAGAGCCACGTGACTTGCGAACACCCGAAGGCCTGGCTGCTCCTTCCGGGCTCGGACATAGGCGTAGGGACCGAGTACCGCTACGTCGACACTGCCGCTGACTACCATGGCCTCCAGGTCCTGGTAGCCCGTTCCGACGACGATTTCGATGGGGTGACCGAGACTCTCGGAAACCCGGCGAATGATCGGCGAGTAGCGCGAGACAATCTCATCTGGGGAGACATAGGGAATCAAGCCCCAGCGAAGTCGATCGATCCCCTTATGTGCCAGCGCAGTGCGGGCACGCTCGTACACCTCGGCCTTCCTCGTCGCCGTCGATTGTCGCGCCACGTCCAGCGCCTCCGAGTCCCTCGGGGGGGGGCTGCAGGACAGACATTGAAACTGGGCGACCAACAGGCCGACCAGAGCCCATACCGGCCAAGAGCGTTGGCTGACGGTCATGATGGGTCCCTCGATGGGTCGCGCCACACCTGGTTCCGCCCACCGTTCTTTGCCCGGTAGAGAGCGGCATCCGCCAGGTCGAGCAGCCCCTCGCCGGTAGTCGCCTGTTGGGGATAGGTCGCAAGTCCCAAAGAGACGGTCAACCGGCCTCCCGGCTGGCTGGACTCAGCGCCTTCGAAGTTGTGGCTGAAGACTGCCAGGCGCAGCTTCTCGGCGACCAGCTGCGCATCCCTGCCCGGCGTCTCCAGCATCAGGATGGAGAATTCCTCGCCACCGTAGCGTGCCACTACGTCCACAGTACGTAGGTTCTGGTTGAGAATGCGAGCCAGGGTGCGCAGCACACGATCACCGCCCGGGTGGCCGTGGGTGTCGTTGTAGGTCTTGAAATGGTCTACATCGAGCATGACCAGGGACAGGGGTCTGCCGGTGCGCTGAGCACGATCGATCTCAAACGCGAGTGCTTCCTGGAAGGCCCGGTGATTTCGCAGCCCGGTCAGCCCGTCCGTCCGGGCCAGTTGTTCCAGCTTCTCTACCACCGTCTCGAGTTCATTGTTGGTCTCCTGCAACTGGCGGGTCCGCTCAGCAACCTTGCCCTCGAGGGCCTCGGTCTGCCACTGCACCTTCTCGGCCATTTCGTTGAACACAGAGCCCAGCAGGGCCATCTCGTCGCCACCATCGCTACCGGGCACACGAGCCGCCAACCTGCCACCCGAGATTTCCTTTGCTGCCCCAGTCAGGCGTCGTAACGGCTCGAGGACGGAGCGGCGCAGCAGGAGAGACAAGAGCAAGCCCAGGAATCCCGTGAGGCCGAGACTCAGTAGTAGAACCCGCCTTCGGTTCTGCCGCACTCGCTCTTCCACCGACGACAGCGAAAGGACTGCCGTGGCCGTGCCCCAGCGAAGCCCCGAGACGATGGGCATGCTCAGTTGCAGCAACGAGGTGTTGTCGGCGCGGAATTCGGAAACCAGCTGTGCATCGCTTGCGATGGCCCGTTGGCTGAAGGCGTCGTCAAGAGTCGTTCCGAACTGAACCGGGTCGGTGTGGGCGAGCACCCTCGAGTCACCGTCGAGAATCGCTACGGCGAGGATGTCCAGGTCGCGCCCTTCATCGCTCGCGAAGCCAGCAAGAATCGCGTCGAGAGTTTCGATTTCGCGGTTCGCCAGGGCGACAGAACACGGCACTGAGAGCGCGCGCAGCACCTCCATGCCGCGTCGTTCAGCCTCGGCCCGCAACAACGCGGAGTCAGCCTGTACGACCGATAAGCCCCAGCCCAACTGCACGACGACGACTAAGCCGACGACAAGCAGAATGACGCGTGTACGAAGTCCCAAGACCAATCCCCAGGACAAAGACTAGCAGCCTCGGAGTGGCGCGCGTCAGCCTACGGCACAGACCGAGTTCATCACCGTGACGAAGTCCCGCACAGCCGATGTGTCGAGCGCTCGCTCTCCGATCTCTGCATCAAGGTCCGAGAGAAGCATAGCCTCCAATTCAACTCGGCTCAGCACTTCACGTCGGTCGATGAAGCCCTCGCGGATGAAGTACTCGGCGAGTTCGTTGCGATTGCCGCCTCGGAAGCGCTTGATGGTCTTGCTGTCAATGGCATCGAGCAAAGCCTGGGCCTGCCCGTCGTGGCTTGCCAGGCACTTACCCATCGGCTCGAGGAAGGTCCCTGAGACACAGCCGCTCTCCTCCAGGTCGGCCCGAGTAACGGGCTTCCCACGACCAACACGCCAATGTTCCAGGTAGCGCCGGGCCATGTGCACTCGTACCGACAGAGCCTGCCGCTCTGACTTGTCCAGCACGGAGCCAGCGGCCGAACGGAGGCCGTCCAATTCCAGCCACTGACCGGTGGTCTTGATGTGGTTGCAGCGCAGAGCGTAGAGGAGAGGAAGTCTGTCCATGAGGGGATAGAACAGGTCGAGGGATTCGACTGGCGCGAACCGGTTGGGTCGCGGCGGACCGAGCAGGGCGCCATACTCCGCTGGTTCAAGTGCCCCCGGCGGCGGCACGGAGGGGCCGATGGGGCGAAGTTCGTCCGCACTGCGAACTGCCCGGTGCTCATCGCGCAGTTCGCCGAGCTCGACCACCTTCGGGCCCGGCATGCCACGCTCTGCACAGACTCGGCTCCACGCCGCCACATCAGCGGGGTTGGCGGTCAGGTAGAACACCTGTCGCCCTTTCTGCACCAGGTCGAGGAGCACGTCTGAAACGGCTGCGAAGCGAGTGGGATCCGAGGTGCTCAGGGCTTCGTCCAGGAACAGCGGCAGGGGAGTGCCGCTTTCCTGCGCAGTGGCAAAGGCGAGACGTACCGCGAGCAAACACTGGATTCGGGTTGCGTCAGACAGCTCGCTCAGCTCGTAGCGAAGTCGCGTGCTCGTGTCACAGGCCAGCAACCGGGGCGGGTCTGTGCCGCGAAGTTCAAGCCTGTACGCCATCCGAGTGAACGAGGCGAACAGTTCCATGGCCTTGCGCAGCACTTCCGGCCTGCTCTCGTCTTCGAACTCGGACTCGACAGAGTCGATCAAGAAGTGCGCCGCGTCGTTGCGGAGCGCGTCTTCGTGCAACTGGTACAGGGCTTCGTGGGCCGCGTGCTTTGCCGCATTGGCATCTTCGTGCCGCTTGCCGCTGCGCGCCCGGTCACGCTCGACCTGGATGCGCTGAGTTTCCTCGTTGAGGCTGGTGTATTGATCGACCAGTGCTTCGAGTTCGGCGCGGACTTCCTGTACCTGCTGCTCGCTGAGTTGCAACCAACCGGGCTCCTCCGCCAAGGCACATTCTCGGGTGGCAATGGCGACTGCAAGGACCTGTGCCTGCTCCACCTGTGCCTGGTAGTCGCGCAGGCCAGCCAGCAGCTCGTCGAGGCGACCTGTGGCGCCATCACCCAGCCCCAGGTCGGCGAAGAACTGCTCGAGCTTTGCGTCGCTCTCTCTGATGGCCTCTGTACTGGTCTCGATCTCTGACTCCAGGCGCCGCTGCTCGGTGTGCGCCGTGGCGAGCCGCTCGTTGCGCACTCTGAGGTCTTCCAGTTGTTCCAGGACCATCTCGGCGGTTCCGCAGTTGCCCTCTTGCGCGCCATGCTCCTGCAGGTAGTGGGCGAGCTCGGCGAGCTCAGTGCCGTGCCGTGAATCCGCCGCTGCCAGCTGCTCCTGCAGTTCCGCGCAGTGTGCCGCCGAGTCCCGCCAGGCTGCCAGGCGTCGCGCAGTCTCCACCGTTTCGATGATGCCTGTTTCCCCCTCCAGCCCCATGCTCACCCGCAGCTCGTTACTGCTGTGGTGCAGGCCATCTGCCTGTTCTTGCAGTGCCTCGACGCTGGCCTCGAGGCTCTTGCGCTGGCTCTCGTTGGCAAGCTCGCTTTCTGCCCTGACCAGCAGTTGCTCTAGTTCGCCGAGGCGCTCGGAGACGGAGTCGCGTTGCCAGCGGTCGGGGGCTTGTCGACCGGTCGAATTGAAGGCGCTGCGGGCGCCCTCGAGATCCGACGGCGCTGCCGTACTGCGCTGGCGAAGGACGACCAGGCCCAGCAACAGCCCGACACCCAGTCCGGCTACGGCGAACAGACCGTGGGTGATGAACCATCCGGCCGCGATACCGAGGGCTATGCATGCTGTGGCGACGATGGCGAGCCAGGAGGGCGCCCGCAGCTGCGACTGAGAGGCCGGCGCCCGCAACCATTCCCGGAGTGCGTGTACCGCGGCGGCCAACTGCTGTCGTTCGGCCTGCTGGACGGGCTCCCCCAGGAGCTTGAGCTTGGACTCAGCGGCGACCATCTGGCCGTGATTGTCGAGGCAGCGGAACAGGAGCTGTTCGAGTTGATCGAGGGCTGCTGTGCCCGGTACCTCGGCAGTGGTGTCGGCAGTACTCGCAGCCAGGTGCTGGTGACGTGCCTTGAGCGCGCCGTCAGCCGCGTCACTGCGCTCTCGAAGATCGGCCAGAGCAGCCATGTCGGTCACCAACCGCTGTGCCCGCTTTCGCTGGCCGTTGAGGACTCCAGGGTCGAGTGGTTCGCCACCCAGACCTGTGCTCTCAGCTTCCAGCCCCGCCCCTTGCAGTTGCAGCAGCAGGGCTTCCAGGCGCTCCCTGGCGGCGAGGCCCTGGTCCTGGATCTCCTGGACACGCACTGCCTCATCGCCCTTGAGAGCGGCCATCGCAGGCGGGACCTCTGCCAAGCGCGCCGAGGCCAACACGTGCTGTTGCCTCTCGGCGCTCAACTTCGCGGCAGTGTCGAGCAGCCCCAGCCGAGCCTTCGCTTCGTAGGCCGCCTCGGTACGCTCTTCCAGCTGTGCAAGGCGGTCTTCATCTTTGGCAAGCTTGCGAAACTCCCTGCGCAGATCGCTGAGCGTGGTCGATGCCGAAGACAGGACATCGCGGCTCTTGCGGGCCTTCCTGGCCATGCTGTCACGGTCGGGGAAGGCGTCGCGTAGCTCATCGAGATCGAAGCCGCCGCGCATGGCTCGACGGATGCGGCGTGCCAATTCCTGGTCGCCCTGGTTTTTGGCCGCCAACAGGTCGCGGATGCCGAGCGTGTAGCATGGCCCCAGCTGTTCGGGCGGCACCGGGCACAGTGCACCTTCGGGCTGCCGGGTCCACGAGACCGAGTGTCCTCGGACGACCGCTTCCTGGCTGGCCCCACCAGCCAGGCTCCACGAGGTCCGGGCTTCGAGACGCCGAGTGCTCTTCTTTGGCCACAGGCTTCGCCGGACCACCGCGACGAGCGTGCTCTTGCCGGATCCGTTTTCGCCGAGGACCACGTTCAGACCGGGGTCGAGATCGTCGACCGAAAGCAGATCCTGCAGGCCGTCGACCTGGTCGAAGTCAACCCGGGTCAGTTTCACGAGTTCGGCTCCGTGCTCTGCTCGCGGTCCTGGGCGAGAAGTTTCTCGAGGCTCGCGTAGCCGGCGCTGAGCAGCAGTTCGCGGGTGTCGGGTTGCTCGCGGTCCTCGTAGTCGAGAGCGATCCATGATCCCGAGGCCGACAGCTTGTCGAAGCGCTCTCGGGCCTGCTCGACCAGCGCCCGGCCTCGCTCATCCAGGGCTTCCAGGGCCACCAGGCGCTGGGCCAGCAAGCCGACCGGGTCGTTGCCACGCGCGAGGTCGGCGAGGTCGTGCGCGGGCCTGACCTCGTCGACCAGCTTTTCGATGAAGTAGAAGCACTTCTCGATGGAGCGCGCCGGTCGGCTCGCTACATCCCCTTGCGCCGCCTCGATCGCTGCGTGCCAGAACGGGGCCTGCTCAGCCGCACCGCTGATGGTGACCCGAAGTCCGACTGCTTTGAGGTGAGTGGCCTCGGCCTGAAGCTGGCCAGACATGTCGGAGAGCGCCGCGTCGAGCAGTCGGTACAACTCGTCCGCTGCGTCGCGAGCCGAGTCGACCTCGACCCCGGCGATGGAGAGGCTGGTCCGTTCCCAGCGCAGGGCCGCCAGGGCAACCTGCTCGACCTCGATTGCCCGCTGCCCCCCCAATGTGGCGAGCCAGGGGCCGTGCCTGCCGGGTTCGCCCGGGTCCAGGCCGGTCAGTGAGCCGAGGTAGCCGACGGGGCGCGGTCCCGCCAGGTCGTGTGGTTTGTGCTCGTGGCCGAGAAACCAGGCGTCGGCAAGGGCGGCAGGCCCCTCGTCGAGGGCGCGTCGTGGCACCGGCGCGTAGGGGCTCTTCTGTTTGCCCAGGTCACAGTGAAGAACGCCGAGGCACAGCGCATCGCGGGGTTCGAACGTGTCTGCTGACAGCTTCTCGACGGGGTTGTCGACTTCCTTCTCGTGGGTGAAGGACCAGCCCAGCAGGTAGAAGAAGCCCTGGTCGGCTGTATCCACCCGCAATCGCTCCCAGTTGCCGTCGCGACCGAGCAGTCGAAAGCCGGGTACCAGGTCGGCGGTGCGGGGCAGCGCCTCGACGTCGTGGTTGCCGACTACGGCGAACGCGGGGATCCCCGCATCGGACAGAGATGCCAGCCCCGATTCAATCAGGCCTGCAGCTTCGAAGCGGTCTTCGACGCAGTCGACGACATCTCCCGCAAGAACAACGGCGACCACCTTCTGCTGGATGGCAAGGTCGACTGTTGCCCGCCATACAGCCGCGGGGCCGAGGTCGCTGGCAGACCAGTCTGACTCTTGCAGGGATGGCGGCAGGTGACCGGGGCGCCTACCCAGGTGGATGTCGCCGACGAAGAGTACCTGGGCAGTCATGCAGGGCCTGCGGAGGAGGAGTCCGGTTGGGGCAGCGTCGAAGGAGACCCGGATACTAGCAGGGGAAAGCCACTTAAAAACGGCTGCAGATTTCATCCCGGGCCAGAAATTGACCCGCGCAAATCAACACTGACAGGACGGGCAGAAGTAACTGGCCCGGGCACCCTGCACGATGCGCTCGATGGCCACGCCACATTCCTCGCATGGCGCGCCAGCCCGGTCATAGACCAGCAGCTCCTGGCGGAAGTAGCCGGGATTCCCTTCGCTATCGAGAAAATCCCGCAGGGTGGTGCCTCCGGCCGCGATCGCGTCGCCCAGGGTGCTCTTTACCGATGCGGCAAGGCGTTCGTAGCGCGCAGCGGAGATTCGCCCGGCAGCCCGACGAGGGTCGATGCCAGCTCGGTGTAGAGACTCACTGGCGTAGATGTTGCCGACGCCCACCACCGTGCGGCTGTCCATCAGGAACTGTTTCACGGCCACCTTGCGGCGCCGAGCGCGGCCATGCAGCCAGGCCCCATCGAACTGCTCTCCCAGCGGCTCGGGGCCCAGGTCCCGTAGCAGCTTGTGCGAGAGCGGATTCTCGCGGGTCCAGTGCAGGGAGCCGAAGCGCCGCGGGTCACGGAACCTCAGGCACTGTCCGTCGTCGAGTACGATATCGACGTGGTCGTGTTTCCCCGGCGGCTCGTCAGCGGGCAGGATCCGCAAGCTACCGCTCATGCCGAGATGCAGGATCGCGGTGCCGTCGCCGGCCCGCAGCAGCAGGTACTTGGCGCGGCGCTGCACCTGCTCGATGCGGCGGCCTGCCAGTTCATCGACCAGCGCGTCGGGCACCGGCCATCGCAGCCTCGCGTCGCGAATCCACACCTCGGCCACGCCACGCCCCACCAGGTGCGGCTCGATTCCCCGCCGGGTGGTCTCGACTTCCGGAAGCTCCGGCATGGTGCGGCCGCTACTCCACGGGCGACTGGCCGGACCAGATCGACTGGTGGATCTGCAGCGTGTCGGTGTCCTGAACAAAGGCGACAACCGACAGGTCTTCGAACTCTTCGACTGTGTGCGCCGAGCCGTGGTCGACCATGTTCGAGATGCCGGTCGTGTCGTCGTAGTCTCCCTGGAAGGTCCAACTCTGTTGGTACTCCACGGCCTCGCCGCGCACGAGGGGATCGATCGACAACCCACCGACGCCGGGCATCATCTTCTTCATCACGTGGTGAAACTCGGTCTGGCCGTTTGTTCCGACGTTCAGGAAGGTCGTGTCCTCGATGATGACGGTGTGCAACACCAGGTCCTCGCTCGGGTACTCGGCTCCAGGCAGAAGTGTTACTTCAGCTGTTACCGTCTGACCCTCTATCGATACGTCGATTTCCAGCCCGAGGTGGCAGGGGACTGCGGCGAACGAGTCGAAGTCGGCATCGGTGTAGCCCTGGTCGTCGTTCACCTCGACCGGATGAAAGCCATTGCTGCCATCCACCTGCAGCCACGGAATCGAGTAACTGCCGGTGGATGGCGGCGGGATGTATCCCGTGCGTCGCGTGACCCCCTCGGCGGTAACGTAGGGGTCGCTGCCTACCTGGTAGCTGAGCAGCACGTAGCGGCCCTCGTTCTGGTGCAGCACATCGAGGATCAGTTCATCTGCTCCGGCGCAGGGGCCGCAGGTAGAACCGCTGAACACCTCGTTCAGCACCATGCGTTCAAAGTTTCCGTCGCAGTCGACCGCTTCGAAGGGCGGGGCGCCCACAGAGGGGTCGTTGTCGTCACAATCCCCCGCGCTCGCAGCGATGCCGTCGCCATCGACATCGACATCGACATCCTCGGCGGGTGCGCAGGAAGCCAACAGAGCGAGCGCCAGGACGCAGGCCAGTGGGGCAGGGAAGGGGAGTGGGAGCAGTCGTTTCATAGTAGTTCTCCGTGCGCAGAATAACTTGCCGATGCCGGGTCGGGAATTTCTTTGCAACGTGGCAAGATGCGCGCGATGAATCGCTCGCTGACTGCCGCCATCTTCAATCGCCGCATGGTGGTCTGCATGCTGTGCGGCTTCACCTCGGGCATGCCCCTGTATGTCCTGTACCAGCTGATTCCCGCCTGGCTGCGGGATCAGGGCGTCGACCTGGCGACCATCGGCCTGTTCTCGCTGGTTGCCTTTCCCTATACCTGGAAGTTCGCCTGGTCGCCGCTGCTGGATCGCTACCGGCTGCCCTTCCTGACTCGCCGCCGCAGCTGGGCCCTGGTCTCGCAGATTTGCCTGCTCCTGGGGCTTGCTGCCTTTGCTGCCTGCGATCCTGCCGAGGGTGTGCGAACCATTGCAGTGGTGGTGGTGGTGGTGGCCTTTTTCTCCGCCAGCCAGGACATTGTGCTCGACGCACATCGTCGCGAATTGCTGCCTGACCACGAGCTGGGCATGGGCAACAGCCTGTTCGTGAATGCCTACCGGATAGCTTCGCTGGTGCCCGGCTCCCTGGCCCTGATTCTGGCAGACCGGATCTCCTGGTCCCAGGTGCACCTGGTCGTCGCAGCCTTCATGGTGGTCGGGATCCTGACGACATTGTGGATGCCCGAGAATGAAAAGGGCTCGGCCGCCGCGCCGCGGAACTTCAAGGACGCCGTTGTCCTGCCGTTCAAGGCGTTCTTTGTCGCCAGGGGCACCCGCGACGCGCTGCTCTGCCTGCTCTTCATGCTGCTCTACAAGCTGGGCGACAGCATGGCGACTGCCTTGTCGACGCCGTTTTACCTGGACCTTGGCTTCACCATGACCGAGATCGGCAGTGTCGCGAAGGTGGCAGCGCTGTGGTCCGCTGTGGTCGGCGGGCTCATCGGCGGCATCGTGATGATCAAGATCGGGATCAATCGTGCGCTCTGGGTGTTCGGCGTGATCCAGATCGTTTCGATCATGGGCTTTGCGGTGCTCTCTGAAGTGGGCAATGACCCCTATGTCCTGTTCCTCGTGGTCAGCTTCGAGTACCTCGGCGTCGGCCTGGGCACCGCAGCCTTTGTCGCCTTTATCGCTCGCAGCACCGATCGTCGCTACACCGCCACCCAGTTCGCCCTGCTCACCAGCCTCACCGGTGTGCCGAGGACCCTCGCCAACGCGACCACGGGCTTCATCGTCGAGGGCATCGGCTGGACGATGTTCTTCGTACTGTGCACGGTCATTGCCGTACCCGGCATGTTGTTGTTGTTCAAGGTGGCCCCGTGGGGACCAGATCCCGAAGAGATGGATTCGGACGCCCAAGCGGTAGGAGACGAGGACGCCACGGTCGACGCGCAGGAAGCCGAGCTCAGGGAGCGCTCCTTGCGCTCAGACGACTGACACTCAGCGGCGCACCAGCACCTCGTCCAGGTTCTTGCGCTCGATGGCCGGCACCTCGCACGCCTCGGCGGGCAGCCCCACGGGAATCAGCAGAAAGGCGCGCTCGTGGGCGGGCCGTTCGAGGATCTCCTGCAGGAAGGCCATCGGCGAGGGAGTGTGGGTCAGGGTCGCAAAACCCGCAAAGTGCAGCGCGCTGAGCAGAATGCCGACAGCGATTCCCACCGACTCCTGCACGTAGTAGTGACGTTCCTCCCGCTGTTCTCCCGAGCGCTGCGCGAACACTGCAATCAAGGCCGGCGCTTCCTCCAGGAAGGGCTTGTCGGGACCGGTGCCCAGCGGCTGCAGGTCGTCCAGCCAGCGCTGCGACGCGCGGCCAGCGTAGAACGCCTGTTCCTCTGCTTCGGCGGCCTCGCGGATGCGACGCTTGAGAGCCGGGTCGGTCACCAGCACGAAGGTCCAGGGCTGCTTGTTCGCGCCGCTGGGTGCTGAAGCGGCCGCGGCAATGCAGTCCACCAGGGCCGGCAGGGGGATTGGCTCTGCGCGAAAGTGCCGTACCGATCGGCGACTTTCGATCCGACAGCGAAACTCGGCTGCATCCCGGCAACTGGCCGAAGCATCGCGAAGCTCGAAGTGAAGCGGCTGCATGGCTGCCTTGGACTCGTCCATCGTCGTGTCTCCTCGCGGCACCATACATGCGCAGGTCCTCGCCGCTCGCAGCAATGCGGCATGCGGAGAGTTGGCACGAAGCGGGGAGTGACTGGAGCCGATGAGCGGGCTCGAACCGCTGACCTGCTGATTACGAATCAGCTGCTCTACCAACTGAGCTACA
>CAZBDA010000122.1:0-11730 GCA_964490445.1 uncultured Rickettsiales bacterium
CTCCTTCGCTGTCGTCGTCTCCTTCGCTGTCGTCGTCTCCTTCGCTGTCGTCGTCGCCTGTGGCCTGGCACACCGGTGCCCCGAAGCAACCGTCGTCGAAGCAGTCGAACATGCCGTCGCCGTCGTTGTCGGCGCGGTCAGAGCACTCGCCGGGCTGGTTGCCTTCCATGTCGTGTCCCCGGCAACTTGCGCCGGCGAGCACTGTCACCAACGTGAGGGACAGCAGCATGCCGATGGTGCGGATGTTCGGAGTGGCTGATAGGAAGCTCACCAGGGCAGCTTAGCGTGCCCTCCGCCCAATCTCCCCCCACTCGCCGCTGCCCATTGCCATAATGAGCCCTCATCGGGCCCAAGGTCCCGAGTGCTGGACTTCACCCGGTAGGAGCGCATGACTCAGCCAATCGACACGATTCCATTGCGACTCCGCTGGGCTGTCCGCCTGACCCTCTGCCTGTGCCTCGTGGTGCTCATGGGCTGCTACGACGCGAGAAGGCCGGGCTCTGCTCCCGACGACGACGACACCGGTAGCGGCACCGGCACCGGATCCGATGACGACGACACCGCAGCAGGCGATGACGATGACGATGACGATGCCGCGGCCGGGCCGAGCGATCTTGATGGGGACACCATCTCGGATGACCACGAGGGGACAGGTGACGCGGACGGCGACGGCATCGCCAACCAGCAGGACACGGACAGCGATGGCGACGGCATCCCCGACGCGGTGGAGGCCGGCGACGACGACGCCTCGACCCCGCCCGTCGACACTGATGGCGACGGCGTGCCCGACTTCCTCGACCTCGACAGCGACGGCGATGGCATCCCCGACGAGGACGAGGTCGGCGCCGATCCGAACCAGCCCCTGGACAGTGACGGCGACGGTCATCCCGACTTCCAGGATGAGGACAGTGACAACGACGGCACGCCCGACGGCGAGGAGGTCGAGGACGGCACCGACCCGAACAGCGACGACAGCGATGGCGATGGGTTCTCGGATCTCGTCGAGAGCCTGGCGGGGACGGACCCGAACGACCCGAACGACTACATCACCGGCTTCTACGCCGAACTGAGTCCGCGCACGACCACCACGATCCAGGTGCCATTCACGCCTCAGATCGAGCAGGCGGACGTGCTCTTCATGCTCGATACGACCTGCTCGATGTTGTTGGCCCTCAACAGCATGAAGTCGAACTTCAGCACGGTGGTCTCTACCGTCTCGATCCCGAACATTGCCTTCGGGGTAGCGACCTTCGACGACTACGCCGACGGGACCCATGGCTCCCCGAGCGGCGACCTGCCCTTTGAGTTGGTGCAGCAGATCACCAGCGACACCGCAGCTGTGCAGACAGCCCTCAACAGCGTGTTCCTTCACGACGGCCTCGATGAGCCGGAGTCGTCGATGGAGGCGCTGTACCAGGCAGCGACCGGCGCAGGTCACGACCTCACCTGCAACGGAAGTTACGATTCGAATACCGATGTCCGGCCCTTCATCGCCGGCGCAGGAGATGCGTTCGGTGGTTCCGTGCCCGGCACCTATAGCTCTTCGACCCCCGGGTCCGGCACGATCGGCGGAGTCGGCTTTCGTGCCGGCTCGGTGCCGATCATCGCCTATGCGACCGATGCCCCGATGCGAGATCCCGACAGCGGCGACTCGGCCCCGTCCTCCTGCCCGAGCCCAGCGGGCGAGTCGGACGTGGTCTCTGCCCTGAACTCCATCAGCGCCAAGTTGATTGCGGTGGAAACCCCGCTGTTCTCATTTCCCCTGTTCCCTTCGCCTGCCATCGGCCAGATGCAGGCCCTGGCGACACAGACCGGCTCCCAGGCCGACCTCAATGGCGACGGCATTCCCGATCCGCTGGTCTTTACCGGCTCGGGAACGGCAACCGTCAACAACATCATCGCGGGCATCGCAGGGCTCGCCGGCGACGGCCTCTTCGATCTGACTCTCGAGGTCGACGATGATCCCTATGACTTTGTCACCGACATCAACCCGGCCGTGGTCGTGAACGCGCCCATCGGAGTCGAAGTCGTCTTTGACCTGACGCTGTACCCGGATGTGCCCATCGGCAGCTCCGACCAGGTCTTCATCTTCGACATGAGCGTGATTGGGGACGGCATCACCACGCTGGCGACCTGGCAATTGGTGATCCTGGTGCACGCCGGCTGAAAACAGCCCCCCGTCGCCTGGATAGAACAGGCTGCCGAGGAGCTCCTGGGGGGCGCTAGAAGCCTCCCAGCGGTGGCGGCTTGAAGACCTGGCCGGCGCGTAGCTCGGCCAGCGAGTAATGGGTTCCGCGCCAGTTGATGCCGCCCTTTTGCCAGGTGACGCGGGCGGAGTGTGCCAGCAGCGCCAGCAGCAGGAACTGGCCGACGGGAAACAGCACTGCGGCGAGCCCGGGCACCGTGCCTCGCCCCGAGAATGCTGCGCCGAGGGTCCAGCGCCCGGCGAGGCACAAGCAGCCCAGAGCCGCGGCCACCGGGCTGGCCAGGGCGAAGGCCACAAAGGGCGCCAGTACCAGCAGGGTCATCGCCGAAAAGACCACGAAGAAGGAAGGGAAGCGCCAGTGGAACATCACCCCGAAGATGTTCTTTTCCATCCCAGAGAACATGGCGCCCAGACTCGGATACCAGGCGATTCGGACGTGCTCGCCCGTCGAGGCCAGGCCAATCCGTGCGCCCGCCTGTTTCATCAGCAGGCCCACAGCCATGTCGTCGGCTACTTCCATGCGGATGGCCGGGAAGCCCGCTCCTTTGCGCCAGACCTCTGCCCGCACGAGGTTGAATGCCCCGACCCCGGCCGCGGCTGGATGGTCCGGGTCGCCAACCTTATCGACGCGAAGGTGGAGTAGCAGGGCCGCTGCGAAGGTGGCGATGAGCGCTCCGGACAGGGGGTTGGACGCTTCCATCTGCGGCAGGATGCTGACCTGGTCGAGCTGCTCGAGCCGGGCATACTCCAGCGCCCGCTGCAAACAGCTCGGCGACAGGTGCACGTCGGCGTCGATGAACAGTAGCCATTCGCCGCGCGCGTCTTCGCTGCCGCAGTGAAGTGCGTGGACCTTGCCCAACCAGCCGCCTGGCAACTCATCGACGTGTACAGCCCGCACCCGCTGCTCGCCGGCTGCGACCCGCTCGATGATCTCTCCCGTCTGATCGGTACTGCGGTCGTTGACCACGACGACCTCCAGCTGGGGGTAGTCCAGCGCCAGCAAGCTGCGCAGCGCCGGCTCGATGGTGTCCTCTTCGTTGCAGGCCGCTACCACTACCGACACGCTGGGCCACTCGCTGGCGGGTCGCTCCTTCGGTGCCGCGGCGTGGTCGAGGTCCAGGAGCTGCCCGCCGCGCCGGTAGGCAATTACCGAGAACAGGGTGTCCATGACGCAAAGGCCACCGACCAACCAGGCGAGCCAGGACAGGCTGAACATGTCTCGAGCTATGTGCCGTCTACGAGATCGAAGCGCCCGGGGTGTCTGCTGCTCACCTGGCGGCGGGCAGCCCCTCGTTCTCGTCGCTCCCGCTGTAGACCACCATCACCGCGTAGTAGCTGAAGTGCTCGGTGTCGAACAGCACGCCGTCGTCGCTGAACTCAGGCACGAGGTCATCCGGTATGAGCCACTCGGTGTCGTCATTGCCTCCCAGGCGGTAGACCTCGGGGGTGAGTTGACCTGCGTCCGCATAGCCGTGGGGAAGACTGATGGTGACCGGCAGGTGGAACTGTGTGTCGTGGGGAGTAAACGCGAAGGCCGGGCCGAGGAACTCCAGCCCATCGGGAGCGCCCTCGGGGGGCGAGGTCACCGCCTCGATGGCGATGTCGACTTCGCCGTCCAGGGCTCCCGGCGGGATCAGCACGCTGGCGCCGTCGCTACTGACAAGGACCGGTTCGGGGTCGGGTTCACCCTCGGGTTCTGCCTGGCAGCCGGTGCACAGGACAAAGGCCGCCAGCAGGGCAGTCATCCAACTTGGGCGCGAAGGGCATTGAGACATGGGCAGTCCTCCTGGCTCGCCAGTGTATCCCAGACCTTCAGGGGGAGGAACTCGAACTCTGCGCGCGCAGGTCTGCCAGGGCCTGGCCCAGCTCGGAGTCGGGCCCGGCTGCCAGTTCTGCGGCGATGCTCTCGGCCTCGGCCATCGCCGCCTGCGCCGCTGGCCGCAGCCCGCGGTCCAGCTCGAGCCGGCCGCGACGGCACAGCGCCTTGCCGAGTTCCAGCTGCTCGCCCGCCTCGCGCAGCAGCGCCAGCGCTGTATCCGACAACTCGTGGGCTGTCTCCAGGTCGCCGCGCCGTCGAGCCTCCTCGCCTAGAGAGGCCGAAAAGGCCCCTTCGGCGGCGCGCCAGCCCAGGCGCTGGGCGAGGCGCACGGCCTCGCCCAGTTGCTGCCGGGCTTCTTCGGCCTTGCCTTCCAGCAGCGCCAGGTCGCCCAGGTTGCCCCGCAGCAGCGCGATGTTGCGCAGGCTGCCCAGCTCGAGGCTGAGCGCCAGGCCTTCAGCGAACAGGATGCGCGCCTCGCGGTTGTGGCCCTCTTGCAGGTGCAGCAGGGACAGGTTGTTGAGCACAGTGCCTTCGGACCGGCGGTTGCCAACCTCGCGGTGAATCGCGAGCGCCTGCTCGAAGCCACCCTGAGCCGCCGGCCTGTGTCCCTGGTTGAAGTCCAGCAGCGCCAGCTCTCCCAGGTGGATCCCCTCGGCCCTGCGGTTGCCGGCCTCGCGGTGAATGACCAGCGCCTGCTCGTACAGTTGTCGGGACCGCTCCACCTCGCCCTGCCGCCTCAGCAGGTCGGCGAGGTTGCCCAGGCAGTTGCCCTGCTCACGCCGATCGCCGACCTCGCGGTGAACACCCAGCGCCTGCTCGTACAGTTCGAGCGCATCTTGCGCCCGCGCACCCGCCTTGGCCTGGGCTGCCAGGTTGAGCACCACCCGGCCTTCCCAGCTGCGCTCGCCGTGCTCGCGACATAGGCTCAGGGCCTCGCCGAGGTCGCTCGCCGCCGTCTCGGGCTCGCCCGTGCCGAGCGCCAGGACGGCCCGATCCACCAGCAGCCGGATCCGCTGACGGGTGGGCACCCCTTGCATGTCGAGCGCCCCGCTCGCCAGCTCGGCGCCGCCGGTGAATGGGCCATCGAGGCGCAGGACGGCGAGCAGGGCGCAAGTGGCGGCCGCGGCAGACTCGGCATCGCCGTGGGCGATCGCCCGCTCGGCGGCGACCCACAGGTTGGCCTGCTCGTCACGCAGCAACTGGCGTCTCTGCAGGCCGTCGGCGCCGTCGAGTGAGTCGAGGAAGTCCTGCTCGCCGAGCCGCGCAAAGAAGGCGCCGTGCCGTTCCCAGGCGTTCGTCAGCGGACCGTCGCCGGTAGCCGAAGCGCCGTCGGCGAAGCGCACGGCACCCTCTTCCTTGAGCTTCTCGTCGGCATAGGCCTGCAGGGAGCGGAGCATGTCGTAGCGGGCATCGCCGCCGTGCGGCGAAGGCGGCAGAGCCCGCACCAGGCTCTGGTCGACGAGCGCTTCGATCGCGTCTTCCGGCCAGGGCGCCCGGGGCCAGGCGTCCAGGTCGAGCACCGCCTCGGCCGCCTCGAGGGTGAAGCCCCCGGCAAATACGCTGCACTGGGCAAAGGCGGCCCGCTCCCAGGGCTGCAGCAGATCCCACGACCAGTCGATGGCGCCGCGCAGGGTCGCCTGCCGAGCGGATACGTCGCGGCGCTTGCCGCGCAGCAATTCGAAGCGTTGGCCGAGGCGCTCGCGGATTTTCTTTGGTGGCAGCATGCGCACCCGGGCCGCCGCCAGTTCGATGGCCAGCGGCAGTCCGTCCAGCTCGCGTACGACCGCGGCGACGTCTGCCGCGTTGCCGGCATCGAGCGTGAAGTCCGGCAGCACCGCCTGCGCCCGATCACAGAACAGTCGGACGGCGGGGACCTGTACCAGCTCCCCAGGCGAGAGCCCACCTGTCGACGCCACCGCCAGCGGCTCCAGGGGCACGAGCTGTTCGCCGTCCAGGTGCAGTGGGAGCCTGCTGGTGACCAGTACGCTGAGCTCGGAGCAGCGCTCGAGCCAGGTGCCCAGGGTCTGTGGGGCGGCCGCGACCACCTGCTCGAAGTTGTCGAGCACCAGCAGGGTCTTGCCGCGCGCTTCCAGGCTGTCGGCCAGGCGGCTCACTGGCTCGGCGTTGCCCAGTTCGAGTTCCATGGCCGCGGCGACGGCCTGGCACAGTCCGGCCACGTCGTGGGCCTCTTCCAGCTGGGCCAGCCACACGCCGCCGCTGAACTCGTGGCCGTACAGGGCGCCGAAGCGGCACGAAAGCGTGGTCTTGCCGGTGCCCCCGGGCCCGAGCAGAGTGATCAGCCGACTGCCCGCGGCGAAGCGCTGGGCCAGGTCTGCCAGCTCGTCTTCGCGGCCGACAAACGACGCAACCCGGGCCGGGAGGTTGGTGCGCAGCCTGGGCGTTTCGACGATCGCATCGGCCATCATCGTCTGCTCCGGGTTCTGCTCGGCCGGAAAGCTCCGGGTCGCCAGTGCGGCAGGCAGGACCTGGTGGATCCGCTCCTCGCCCACCAGCCCGCGCAGCGCGTGCGAGCCGAGATCGACGGCGACCAGGTCGGCGGGGAGCGCCTCGGCCAGGCCCGCCGCTTCCCAGGCAGCAGCCGATAGGACTACCTGGCCCCCGCGAGCGACCCCCTCGACCCGCGCGCAGCGGTTCACCATGCGGCCGAAGTAGTCCATGCGGCCGGTCAGTGGATCGGGCTGGCAGCGCGGCCGGCCGGTGTGGATCCCGATTCGCACCCGCAGGCCTCGGAAGTCGTCATCTGCGTCGAGTCCGGGAACGACTCCCGCGGCGAGGTCATCCAGTAGCTCCTGGGGCCAGTCTGCATCGTGCAGGCGCTGCTGGGCAGTGGCCGCAAAGCGCACGGCCTCGCCTGCGTCCTCGAAGGCCACCATGAAGGCGTCTCCTTCGGTCTTGACCTCGTATCCGCGATGCTCGCCGATGGCATCGCGCAGGACCAGGTTGTGCAGCTCCAGGTTCGAGGCGAAGGCGTCGCCGTAGCGCTCCCACAGCGCAGTGGAACCCTGGATGTCGGTGAACGCGAGAGTCACCACTCCCGTCGGCGGGTGCGGCCTACCCGGACCGCGACTGCCCTCGTCGACGACGGTTGCTTCCCACTCGGTGTGCGTCGTCATGGCACCTTCATGCTTGCCTGCTGGTGGCTTCGGGGCGACATCGGTCCGCCCGATTTCGTACAGGGATTCTAGTCGGCGCAGTGGCTCGTGGGTTCGGGCTCGCCGAACTTCTGCCTGGCTGTGCCCGTGTGCGGAGATCGTCCTGCTGGCGTTGCTCGGGTGCTAGGCTCTGTTGGATGCGTATCGGAAGTCCCTTCTCACTGTGTTGGCTGGTCCTTGCCGCCGGCTGCGTATCGACGTCGACTGCCTTCGATTTCGATAAGGATGGCATCCAGGACGCGTACGACTGCGCGCCGAACAATGCGGACATCTATCCCGGCAACGACGACGAGATCGATCCCGAAGGCATCGACTCAAACTGTGACGGCATTGACGGTGAGGACCAGGACGGCGACGGGTATCCGGGCAATGCAGAGGTCAGCCCTCCGCAGCGCGACTGCAACGACAGTGATCCGGAGATCCACCCAGGCGCCCCGGACCCCTGGGGCGACGAAGGGGGCGTCGACTCAAACTGCGACGGGCCTGACGGTGTGGACCACGATGGCGATGGCTATCCGGGCAATGCCGATGCCGACTCGCCGCAGTTCGACTGCGATGACGACAATCCTCTCGTGCACCCGGATGCGGTGGAAGACGATGCCACCCCCCTCGATGAAGACTGTGACGGCGACGGCGCCGACTTTGACGGCGATGGCTTCGACACTCCCACAGACTGCAACGACGACCCTGAGGACGGGGGCGCTTCGATGTATCCCGGCGCGCCCGAGACCTGCAACGGGCTCGACGACGACTGCGATGAACTCGTCGACGAAGACGCCGACGGACTGCCTGCCTTCGACGCCGACGGCGACGGCTGGAACTCCTGCTCAGAATGTGACGATGGCCGCTCCTGGGTGCACCCCGAGGCCGTCGAGGTCTGCGACGGGGTCGACAACGACTGCGATTCCGAGGTCGACGAGGACAGCGCCCAGGGGACCCCCGGCAGCTTCCTGTGTCCCTGGAACGTGGGTGGTGGCAGCTGCCGCGAGATTCTCGACGCAGGCGACTCTCTGGGCTCGGGCACCTACACCATACAGCCCAACCTCTCGGAGCCGGCCGATTCGGTCTACTGCGACATGGGTCACTCCGGCGGCGGCTGGACCCTGGTGCTCATCGCCGCAGACGATGGCGTCGATACCTGGACCTGGGAGAATCTGCAGTGGTTGACCCTCATCCCGGCACCCGTCGGCGATCTTGGCTCTCAGGCAGCGGACTTCGCCAGCGCTTCGGACTTCAAGTCCCCCGCCTACCACTCGCTGCTGTTCTCAGACCTGCTGTTTATTCACCACAGCGCGCACACCGGTTCGGCCGGCGTCACCCCGTTCGAGACCTGGGCTGCCTACGACGGGGTCGGCGATGGCAGCATGACGCTTCCCGCGTTCATGCTGACCCAGGTGACGCCGTCCTGCCTGCCCATGTGGGAAATGCCGCCCTACGTGCCTTCCTCTGCCGTGGCGACTGCCTACCCGCTAACGGACGGCACCCTGGTCGCCACTGACCCCCTCTGTGACACCAACCTGTACTTCCACCTCGGTGGCCATGCGACCTACGAGGGCAGGGAATGTGACGAGCCTCCTTATCCCACTTCGCCGCATTCCTATGGCCCTTCCTGGTCGGCTCGCCTCGGCCCGGAGCTCTCCGAGTACAATTGTGGCAGTGGTCCCGGATGGAGCAGCCTCGGCCCGGGCGCCAACTACTGGGTAGACGTGTTCGGATGGGTCGATCCCGTCGACGAATCCCTCATCGAGCTGCCCGGCCTGGGCTTCGGTGAGGCCTTGGGTCTGAACCTGGCCGACCCCGGCACCGGGGTCAATCACCTGCGCATGTACGTTCGCTGAGTGCGCCTGGGCCTCGCCGGCGCCACTACTGCCAGGGTGGGGAGCAGGTGGCTGAAGCCGTCGCTTCCCCGAGTTCGTGCTCCTGCTCTCGGGCCTGTGAGTACCGACCAGCACACACAGCAGCAGAGGAGGAGTCCTTGCAGGCGAGTCGGATGCATTCGGGTTCCCGCATGTGCTCTACAGGCGCCGGGAGTCACTTACATAGACAGTAGTTGCCAGAAGTGGAGCAACCGCTCGGACAGGAGCCAACCTTCGGGATCGCGGTCTTGGAGTTGTCCGAGCTGGCGATGCAGTAGTTCCCCGAAGTGGAATAGCCCGACGGACAACTACCATTCTTGGGTACTGCATATCGGGCATTCGAACCCGGCTTGCAGTAGTTCCCCGAAGTGGAATAGCCGGACGGGCAACTGCCATTCTTGATGATCGGAGATGCCGGTGGCAGTGCGAGTGCAGCCCCAGCCACAAACAACCCTGCTGCTCCAACGGCCATGATCCACTTGTTCATTGTTCTCTCCCCGAGTTCGAGTTTGTGGTTCCGTGTGCAGCGAATTCTAACCGGTCAGGCCCGGCATGGGCTCATTATGTCGACCGCCGAGCCAGAGGCGGCCTGGCGGTCATGTCGCCGGTTCGAACCGGGGGCAGGAAGACCGGGGTTCTGCCTGCTTTCGAGGCGGTCACGTTTCGTCTCCCCAGAGCGGCCGGACATAATGGGGCCTGGTAGGACCTGTCGGTAGGAGAGAGAAGCAGTGGGAGACAGCGACAACGCTAGTGTGGAGGAGCTCGAGGGTGAGCGAAGCCTCAAGGCTGTTCTTTTCAGTGACATGCGAGGTTACTCGGCGCTCATGAGCACGGACGAAGAGAGGGCGCTCCGTCTGCTGGCGGAGCACGACCGCATCATCACGCCAATCGTCGCCCTTCACCACGGTCGCCTGATCAAGAAGATTGGGGACGCGCTCATGGTGTCGTTTGGCTCCGGCGGCGACGCGGTCGACTGCGCCGTGGACATCCAGGAGTCGCTGGCTCGCTACAACGAGTCCCGGGACCACGACGATCAGATCGTTATCCGCATCGGTGTCCACGTGGGTGAGATCATCGAGCGGGAAGGTGATTTGTTCGGCCACGGAGTCAACCTCGCCGCCCGGCTGGAGCCCCTCGCACCGCCGGGAGGCATCGCTGTCTCGGAGACCGTGGTTTCCCTGCTGAAGGCGCGTCCCAAGTTCACCTTTCGGTCGGTGGGCCAGCACCGGGTCAAGAACCTGGAAGAGCCCCTCTCGGTATTCCACGTTGCAGCAGTCGGAGCAGAAGAGGCGCATGCTACGACCGGCTCCGCCGGGACGACGGCGGGCTCATCGATCCCGGGACTGCAGGGAGACCTGTCCGCGGAGGAGGCTCGCCAGGCGGTGCGTCCGGTGGCGATCGGACTGATTGCGGTCGGCGTCGTGAACTGGGTGGCAATCACGGTGTGCGCGGGTCTCTTCCCACTTTTCGGTGTCGATGACCCCATCGTTTTTGCCGTACTTGCTGTCGTGTCGATGCCCCTGAGCTTTGTGGTGATGTTCGGTGGCCATCGCATGATGCACCTTCGTAGTCGACGCCTTGCACTGACTGCCTGTGTGGCTGTGCTGTTCGCTTCGCCAGGCAACGTCATCGGATTTCCCCTGGGGGTCTGGGGGCTCAGCCTGTTGACTCGCCCCGACCTCAAAGCGGCCTTCGCGCGGGTCGAGTAGACAACCGGGTCCGCCGAAGTCGAGTCCGAACTGCCGCTCAGCCAGCGTCCCGAGCCGACCAGGCGAGCACTCCTTCGCAGGCGACGGAGATGGCGCGCTGGTCTGCCACCTGGCTGACGACGCTGCTGGGCTTTCCGTAGATGGCGAGCACGCAGGCCGCCTGTACCGGGACGCCGGCAGGGCCCCGACTGACCGGCTCGACGCTGCCGGCCGAGGCCACCGAGGCCAGCACGAACAGCGCCGAGGCCTCCATTTCGGTGGCCAGGACTCCCGCGGTCTGCAGGGTCTCGATGTACTGCTTGTTGGCCGCGGTCAGGGGCCCGCGTCCCAGCTCCCTGCCGAACAGCGAGTCCTTGGAATGACACAGCCCGGTAAAGGTCTGCCCCGCGAGGCCAGCTGCCACGGCCCCTTCCTGCATCGAGAGTACGGCGTCGGGGTGTGAGAACGCGGGGAAGCCTCTGGGAGTCCAGCGGTCACCTGTGGACTCGTCGCGAACCGCGCCGGACACCACGACGACGCTGCCCGGAGGCAGCTGGGGGTTCATGGATGCGGCCGAGCCGACCCGAACCAAGCGTCGGGCGCCACAGTCCAGCAACTCGGTGACGATGATCTCTACCGAAGCTGGTCCCATGCCAGACGAAATCGCCAGCACGTCCACTGGATTCGAGTCACTGTGGGAACCCAGCCTTCCCAGGTGGCTGTCATGGCCGCGGGGGTTGGGAATCCGCTGGCAGTCTTCGAAGTGCTCGGCAATCCGCTCGGCCCGGGAGCGGTCTCCGGGGAGCAGGACGTAGCGACCCCGTCCGGCGTTGCCGGCCAGGTGTTCGGGGCCCAGGCCTATGTGGTACTTGCCACCCACGGCTGCCATTGTGCTGAGCTTCTGGTTCCCGCTTCCGGCTTCGCTTGCCGGTGGGGAACGGGACTGACTCGGGGGGCCGCGGCCCCACCCCCGCCGCCCCGGCCGCCC
>CAZBDA010000122.1:11740-15367 GCA_964490445.1 uncultured Rickettsiales bacterium
GGGGGCGGCCCCCCGTTGTCCCGAAGCTAGTCCCGAAGCTGGATGTTGTCAGCAGCTTCCTTGCCGTTGTTTCCGGCGACGAGTTCGTAACTGACCTTCTGGCCGTCACTCAGGGAAGCGATGCCGGCCTTTTCCAGTGCCGAGATGTGCACGAAGGCGTCTTTTCCGCCGTCTTCGGGCTCGATGAATCCGTAGCCCTTAGTGGCATTAAACCATTTCACAGTACCGTTGGTCATGGCTGATTGTCCTTTGAATACAAGAGTTTATGCATCCGGGCAACATGCCCGGCTCGTGTTTGAAACGATCACAAGGTCAGGAAGACAACCTGGCCAAACCCGCTCTTGCGAGGATCGGTCAGTACGCACACCAGACTGCAATGCGCCGCAATTAAGACCCTCAATTGCCTGCTTTGTCAATGCGGGTGTGTCCGATAGGTTCTCATTCTCTCCAGTATCGAGGCCCTGGCGCGCCCTGCCGGGTGCCAATTCGAGGGGCTGGCTGGGGGGGGCGCCGACCCCTCGTCGGAGTGGCTCCGGGTTGCCAGGACCACGCACAGGACTACCTTTGAAAGGCATTGGAGGTCCCCGTGGTCAGAGTGCGTCAGCTACTTCTCGTGGGTGCGATCCTGGCCAGCATGGGCTGCGCGTCAGACCCCGAGCCGGAGCGGGTGGTAGCGCCCACTGAGCCCGCCTCCACCGAGCAGCTTAGTGACCGGGACAGGGAACTCGCCGCTGAGGCGAGATTCTGGATTGATAAGAGTGCCCGCGAGTGCAATCACCTCGAGTCCTCCGAGCAGCGGTCGGCTTGTGCGGGGAGAAACTTCGACGAGTGGATGGACGACGCGGCCATCATGAACATTGCGCGGCGGCTCGAGGAAAGAGAAGGGAAAGCCCCCGACGGTCAACAGCTGCCCCCCGCCAGTCCGACTTCTTCCCCAGGGCAATAAGCTGTGGATTCTATTGCTGGGCAATCAGAGCAGGTCCCCGAGGTGTCGACCGCGTACGTCCACGCGCCCTCCACCGGAGTGGATGTCGCCGATGACTGTCCCCGTGACAACCAGAGACGAGCCTGCCAGGTGCATATCTCCGATTACCTGGCCCGACACCTTGATTGAACAGCCCCTGGCCACGAACACATCGCCCAGCACCTTGCCGCTGATGCGGACCTCGCCTCCTGTGACGTGCAGATCACCCAGTACCGTTCCCGAGACCGTGCCCCCGTCGACTCTCATGTCACCGAGAGTCGAGCCGCTCTCTGTCGAGGTGTAAGTCGACGAGCTCACCGATGAGAAGCTCCCGCCGCTGGTGCTGGAGCTCATCACCACCCTGGCGCCGTCGATGTTGACCTCGATGCTGCCGTCACCGTCGAGTTCGATGCGCTGACCATTGATCTCGACCACGCTGCGGGCGGTCGACGTCGTCCGGGATGTCGTCCGCGATGTTCTCCTGGATGTCTTTGGCTGAGTCTTCTTTGCTGCTTTACGAGGTCTGCGGTCTCGCTCTCTGTTTGCGTTCTGCGCAGCGCGAGCGGCGCGCCGGGCACGCTCGGCTGTCTCGGCTGCCTCGGCTGCCTCGGCCCGCAGCGTGGCATCAAGCTGTGCACGGCGGTCAGTGTCGGAGAGCAATTCGTAGGCAGCGATCGCTTCCTTGGTGAGTCCCATGGCCCCGGGCAGGTCGGGGTTCCGATCCGGATGAACCTCCCGCAGCCGTGCTCGAAAGCAGCGCTTGATCTGTTCCTGGTTCATCTCGGGTCGAGCGCCCAGGGTCTCGTATGCGGTCACGACAACTCCGCCAATAAGGGTCCGAAAGAGAGCCTGCCGAGGCTGCCTCAGTAGCTGTCAGCGTCTCCTGCCCAGGATGCGCAGGATGCGCAGGAACAGGTTGATGATATCCATGTAGATGGATGCGGCGCTGTCGATGGCGTTGTCCACCGTGGCGGGGATCGAGCAGGCGCGAGCCCAGTCATAGCCGATGTAGCCGCAGAACACGCCGGCGACACACCAGTCAATGATGTTGCGATCCCAGCCGAAGACGAAGATCGCCAGCAGCTCGATGATGATCATCGCGATCAGTGACATGAAGAGGATCTTCCCCAAGCCGAGGAAGAACCTGGGAAAGGAGGCCCCCATGCCCATCATGATTACCGTCACCAGGCCGGTGACCTGGACCGCTTCGAGGACGACATCGGGCTCATACTGGGCGACGACAAGGTTGACGATCAGGCCAAAGGGAACAACCACGAAGTTGTATCCGATGAAGCTGATGAGAGGCTTGTCCGACTTGGTGAACATCGCGATGCCGACGAAGCAGCAGACGAAGTAGCCGATCAGGAACGGCCAGAAACCGTAGGCAAGCGCCGCTTCGGGGGCGATGTTGTCGACCATCCACCAGTTGACCAGGAAGCCCCAGCAAAGCACCGCGCCCAGGATGAGATTGAAGACACCGCGGCCGATCAATGCCTGCTCGGTCTCTCTACGATCGAATACTTCGGACTTCATCAGGCTCATCTACGACTCCTGCGCTGAAGGCATTGCAAACACTAGCAGTTCTCCTATTCGGGTCGGGGTGTGTACAGGACCGCCGGGAGCTCCCGTTTCAGGACCCAGGGGACCGGCGCAATGTCACCAGGATAGGTGGTGGGTCTTACTTGTCCTGTGTCGAGAGATGGTCGATGGCTCGAATGATCTCCGCCTCACAATAGACCGGCTGCTTGGTCTTGCTTGCAGCACGAGGAAGATACCAATGGACGACTCTGCTCTCTTTGGATTTGAGGTGCTTCCCCGGCTCAACCATGTTGAACGGATAAACTACTGGTACACCTCGCTTACAACCGGAATCCGACCTGACGGGCAACAATGGCCAATAGCTTCGACCATACGATGTGCCTGTCCATGAGTCCTCGCCGCTTGCTCGCCTGAGAAACAGGATGTGATCAACGGCGAGTATGACCCGCTGGTCGTGTACTTCTCTGGATCGTACGATCTTCACCTGTGGGCTCTTTGATTGGCCCTTGTAGGTGGTACGAAGTTCGAAAACGGTTTCCATGTCGTGAAACTCTATTGGCTTTGCCAAGACGATCATTTCACTACTCGAAACCATCTGATCAAAGCTGCTCATGGCCAACTTGGCCTGTGCGCTGGCTGAGCAGAGTACAGCCACAAGTAGCAATGCCAACCGCTTCATATGACACGCATCATGCCAGTTCGGCTGAGCCCTGGGAGCGTGATTCCCCTAGAGCGAACTGGGCACGAACCCCTGGGAAGGAGTTCATGCCAGGGGTATTCGCCCCCCCCTGGTTGTCCAACTCCTGGCGTGCTCTCGACTGGGACCGGGAGTGTGTGGTGGGCCCAGCAGGACTTGCACGCGCAGCGTCAGAGTGTCCCCAGGGGAGCTGCGCATGCGACCGCCCGGTTATGAGTAAAACACTTAGAATCACTTAGGAAAGCTCTCATCTGAACACAGGATGTTGGAAGGAAGGGGGATCGTTCAAGGGGGAGTGCCGATGAGCGCGCCGTCGACCAACGGGGACACCAGGTCCTCGACCCTCTCGCGGATAGTTTGAGTTCGCTGGAAAGCCCCGGTTAACAAGTAGCTTCGTAGGGGTTACTCTAGATCTCTTCTTGCTTCG
>CAZBDA010000123.1:0-15229 GCA_964490445.1 uncultured Rickettsiales bacterium
TCGAACGAAGCAGTCGCTGGCCGAGCCGCACCCGGCTGGCGGCCGCCTTCCACAAAGGGATGTCGACTGTCCCTATGAGTCGAGGCTCATCAGTCAGAGACTCCGCTGCAAACAGGGAGCGGCGACGAGACAGCAGAACAAGTCCTTCGTCCATCCACTCGACCGTGAATCCCCGCAGGGCAGGCCGTTCACTCCAACTCCAACCGCCCAGACTGCCACCAACAGCCACTACCTGGCGGCCTTCCTGCAGAAGAAGTCACCAAGCACCAGCACGTCCATCTTGGTGCGTAGAAAGCAGTCAATGGCCTGCTCCGGGCGCTCCACGATGGGTTCGTTCTCGTTGAAGCTGGTGTTGAGGATCACCGGGATCCCGGTACGGCGTCCAAAGGCCTCGATCAGGTCGTAGTACAGCTCGTTCTCATCACGGGAGACGGACTGGAGACGGCCGGTATTGTCGACGTGATTCACGGCACACAGCCGGTCCCTCCACTCGGGACGGATCTCGTAGACGTGCAGCATGAAGGGCGACGGGTGGTCGTGGGCGAAGATCTCGTTCTGACGGTCGGCAAGCACCGCCGGCGCGAACGGTCGGAAGGGCTCCCTGTGCTTGATCCGCGCGTTGAGCGTCTCCTTCATGTTGGGCAGGCCCGGGTGGGCGAGAATCGAGCGGTTGCCCAGGGCCCGTGGTCCCCACTCGCTGCCCCCCTGGTACCAGCCGACCACGTTCCCCTGCTCGAGTTCGTCGACGGTCTGCTCGAGCAACTCGCCACGACCGAGTTCCGTGAACTCCACGTCGCGCGCCTCGAGGGCCTGGCGCATCACGCTCGCACTGTAGGACGGGCCGAGGTACGCATGCTTCATTACCCAGCGATTGCCCTCTTTGAGGATGCAGTTGCTGACGTACAGCGAGGCACCAAGAGCCAGGCCGTCGTCGCCGGCAGCTGGCTGAATGACCGTCTCATTGAACGGGGTTTCCGCGAACAGCTTGCCGTTGGCAACGCTGTTGAGGGTACAGCCCCCGGCCAGCACGACCCTGTCGGTCGAGACCTTCTCGTGCAGTTGATTGAGGAGATGCATGTAGATCGCCTCGAAACGCACCTGCAGGCTATGTGCGAGGTTCTTGTCTCGGTCGGAAATCTCCGCGTGTCGCTCCCGCGGCGCACCGAACAGTTCGACGATCTTGTCGGAGAAGTGTCGGTGGACCACCATCATTCCCTCGTCGTCGATGGACATCCCCTGGTTGGAGCCGAACGGCAGGAAGTAGCTTGGATTCAGGGCCATGCCGTTGCCCGTGGGGCGAATCATGTCCTCGAACGCGTCGTGGTAGACATCGCTACCCAGGGGCGCCAGGCCCATGACCTTGCCCTCATCGCCATAGCGGCCATAGCCAATGAACTCGCAGATCATCGTGTAGAGCGAGCCCAAAGAGTGCGGCACGTAGTTGCGATGCAAGACGTTGATCGTGTCGTCTCGGCACTCGGCCATCACCGAAGTACCGAAATCACCGGAGCCATCGACAGTGAGCCCGGCAGCATGATCCCAGGGAGAGATGAAGTAGGCGCTGGCGGTATGCGCGATGTGGTGCTCGACGTTGTGCTGGCTGAAACGCAGGCTGGCCAATTCGGCGCCACACTCCTTGGCCATGGTCATCTTCAGGTCGTCCATCTCCGAGCGAGCCGCGCGGATCTTGACGAAGTTGAGGAGCTTGCTGGGCTTGCTGGCAACATACTTGAGCTTTTGCGCACGGTTCGCTGACTTGTCCCGACCCACGGCCACCGCATCGATGTCCTTGAAGTCGAGGCCGGCCATGTCCAGACAGCGCTGAATCGCCAGGGCAGGAAAGGCCGCGTAGTACTTCTTGCGGTTGAGCCGCTCTTCGGCGATCGCAGCGACCGGCACACCATCGATCAGCAGTGCAGCCGAGGCGCCGGGGTGGTAGCAGTTGATGCCGAGGACAACGCTCATGATCAGGATGTGCCGAACCGGGTCTGCGACGGAGCCTGGAGGGGTCGTTGGAGCGACTCTCCCCGGCTGAAGGGGCGCCACTGTACCGGGAGTGGGCCCAGGCAGCAAATGCCCTCCCTGGCATGGCCGAACGACCAACTGCGCAAAGAAGGCCAGGCCCCTCTCCCGGGCCGACTGCTGCAGGGCGTCATCAAGCCCAGCGGTACTCTGAAATCAGCACGGTAGGCTCGGTGACCTCGACCTCGAGCACCGGGATCCGTGTCTTCTCGAGATAGTGTCGCGATTCCCATCCCTCGACCAGCTCCATCCGAACCACCGGGGAAGTGCTCTCGACCGCCAACACTTCCTGGCCGAGACGAACAGACCCTGAGTCGAGCTGCCACTCTCCGGGGCGCAGACGCCAACGTAGGACCGCCGTAGTCCAGTGGCCACCAATCCGATCGACTACCCGCAACTGCTGCTTCGACAAGGTGACCTCTCGGCGGTGCTCCGCGCCCTCGCCATCGCGATACGCCGCCTGCGACGAGAGCGACTCCCCGCTCTCCTCGAGAGCACTGCACCCACTGGTCTTGAGCCAGGAGCCAAACAGGAACCGACTGATGCGCGGCATCTGGTCGCGACCATCGAACTGGACGGTGTTGTGGGCAGCGGTGCCTGAGAAGTAGCCATCGAATTCGCCGCCCAGGTCAGCGTAGCTGTAGCTGCCCCCATCGCGGAGAAGGTTCTCGCCCCCCACCCAGAGATCGACGTGCAGAGCATCGGCATGGCTGGGTCGGAAGCGAAATCGAGGGTAGCGAAGCAAGGCCATGGCCGCACCGCGGTGCAGTACGAAATAGCCGCCGTCATCGAGCTTTCGAGAGCGCGGCTCCGCCAGGGATTCCCCAGGCACCTCGAGTCCGAGCCAACGCAACGGTACGTTCCAGGCCCCCTCCCCGGCATACGCGCTGCGGTGGGTGAACAAGGTAGCCGCCAACTGCACGCTTGGCCGGAAGTCTCGGTACTTCGTGTCCCCGAGCGGCAGGAAGAGGGCACCATCATTGGCCCCGAGGTTGGGGGCGTCACCATTGTCGGGGCGCACGATGGCGCGCAGCCAGTGCGTTGCCGCCACGCAGCGCTGCTCGTAGCCGTCACTGAAGGCAGGAAGGTTGAGCTGCCGACGCCAGACTTCCACCATCGAGAGCGTGTCCAGCACGACCCGGTGGTAGGTCGAAGAATGCTGACTGAGGCTGCCATCCTCTGCGACGAGCCGTGCCACGCGGTTCTCGAGCCAGCGGCGGCCGAGCGCGGCCCAGCGCTGCGCTTGTTTGTCTTCTTCCAGCGAAGCCAGCCAGCTCCCACCGACAAACAGCGCAGCAGCTTCGGAGGTACCGTGGTTGTTGTCCTGCGCAACTGCATACTGGAGCGTAGGTGCAATCCGCACCAGGTGAGCCCGCACCAGGGAGCGAAGCGACGTGCTGGGTGAGTGCTCCTGGCCCAGAATCAGCGCCGCGACCGCCAGGCGAAGCACTCGAATGGACGCCTCCTGGCCACACATCCAGTTGGGCCCCCGGTAGGCAGGATTGCGACGGCACCAGTCATCCAACCAGGCATTGAGCCTCTGCAGGGCTGCCAGGTCGCCATGCCGATAGCGCTGAGCAAAGGCCAACAACCAGTCAAGGCGCGAAGCCTCCCACACGGTCTTGATGTCCCCCAGCGCGGGATCGAAGGCAGAAATCGTCCACCAGGGCCGATCGGGATCCGCCACGACCGTTCCCGCCAGCGGATTGGCATGCCAGTCCGGCGGCTGCGCGCCACACACCACGTGGTGTGCCCCAAAGTACTGTGCCGCTTCCCACCAGCCCTTCGACCCTTGCGCTGGCATGGGCGGCAGCGTGCAGACACTGAAGAAAGGGCCTTCGGGCAACTCGGCCCGCAACGAGCGAACGGGATGAAGGCCGAAACGCAGGCCAAGCCGGTAGCACAGGACCCGCAAAACGTTGCCCACGCCGAGAGACCATGCGGTCTTGAACCGAATAAAGAGCGACACCCGCGGAGACTCCTGGACCGACATTGCCACGAACCGTGCGAAGTCAGCGGTCGTCGAGACCCGCGACGACAGGAGAGGCCGGTTCCGAGTCATCGACTGCATGCAGCGCAGCATCCGAGATCATCCGACTCTCCAGGGGAGTGATCTGCACTCCGCCATCGGCGTCTTTCTCTACACCAACCCGTCGGATCAGACTCGATACCCAGAACTCGTAGCAGCCAAGACCGAGTTCGTGAGCTGCTCGAAAGACCTGCACTCGCAGTTCAGCGCTTGCCGAGGGAATCGCCAACACAACGGCCCCTACTTCGCAGCGCTTCGCGGCGTCAGCCAGGCTGTCGATCGACCCCACGACCGAGATGCCGTGAATACGTGCGCCCTTCTTGGCGGGATCATCATCGAGAATCCCAACCGGGCGCATGCCATGCACAGGACGCCGGGTCAGTTCGCGGATGGCCAGTTCCCCAGCGTCGCCACCGCCCACGAGAAGCACCGGCTCGCCGGGGCTCTTCGTTGTGAACCGGTACACGTAATTGCGCAGCACCCTCGTCGAAACCCGCATACCACCGAGAAGCAGGAAGGCCAGCAGCGCATCGAGCAGCAGCACGGACCGGGAGAAGGCCGGCAACTGGAAGCCGAAGACGATGCCCGCGTGGATGAGCGAGCCGAGACCAATGGCCTGAGCCAGGGCGACCAGGTCGACCACGCTGACATAGCGCCAGTGCCGTTGGTGCATCCCGAACAGGGCGAGCACGAGCACGCGGACGACTACGAACATCGGCAACGTATCGATGAAATTGTCGTGCTGAATCTGTGAGAGGTCTCCTTCGAATCGGATCAGGTAGGCACCGTAGTAGCTGACCGTGACCAGGAGGAGATCTGCGATCACCATCACTACGGCGCGGTAGCGCCGCGCCAGCCGGGCGAGTCGATCGTCTGACTCGATGTTGAACTGCTTGTACAGGCTGCTGACATCGCCCTCGAAGAGAAACAGTCCGAGTACGCCTACGACAACGACCGCCAGCAGAGCAGTAGCGACCGCCATGTCGCTACTCATCTGGCTGTAGAACACGCCGAACAACCCGCCGAGCACGGCCAGCCCGTACACCAACCAAACCGAATGCCTTGCACTCAGGCCGTGGGCAACCAGTCGATAGTTGATGTGATCTGCCTGGCCTTTCGAAATAGGCACTCGAAGCAGGAAGCGCGTGACCGTCACGAAGGTGGTGTTGAAGATTGGCACCCACAGGACCAGAACCGGCAGCCCGAGCGTGAGGAACAGGCTGGATGCTTCCTGCCAGGTACTCAGGATCCCGACCGAAGCCAGGCAGAAGCCCAGAAACAGGGCGCCCGCGTCGCCGAGAAAGGCCCGCGCAGGAGCCATGTTGAATGGCAGAAAGCCAGCACATGCACCAGCCAGGCTGAAGGACAGGATGGCCACCGGCACATCCCCTCGCCCCAGCGCCAGCACACCCAGAAAGACAGCAGCAATCCCTGCAACGCCCGGCGCGAGGCCGTCCATGTTGTCGATCAGGTTGACGGCATTGGTCAGGCCGACCATCCAGAAAATCGTCAGGGGAATCGCAACCACCGGCAGCGAAATCAGCCCCACCTGAACTCCCGAACTCGTCACCACCGCTGCGACCAGCAACTGCAGGGCCAGCTTCACATCGGCGCGAAACGGCCGAAGGTCATCGAGTAGTCCGACCAGGAACATGGCGGCCGAGCCACCGATGACCGCCAGGACCCACGAGTCCAGCGGCGCAAAGGTCAGGGCGATGACCGTGAAGCCGAGCCACACGCCGGTGCCCGCACTGAGGGCCACGGGTTGGTCGTGCCATGGGTCGGGCCGAGCAACGTGCCCGACGCGAAGGCAGATCCGCATGATCACCGTGGTCAGTACCCACACCAACAGGAACGCGATACAGAACGCGACCAGAGCGGAGGTAAGAAGTGGTGACATACCGTGTCCTATTGGCTACTCCGGGAAGCGGTCTCGGAACTCGTCCAGGTGGTCTCGATACCAGCTCAGGGTGCGCAGGATCGCGTCATCCATCTCCACCGAAGGCTGGTAGCCGAGCAGCTTTCTTGCCTTGAGAGTTCGGGGTACCCGGATGTCGATATCCGAGTACTCGATGTCACGGAACACCAACTCGCTGTCGCTCTCTGCAAGCTTGATCACCCGACGTGCCAACTCGTAGATGGTGAGCGTATTCATCGGGTTGCCGATGTTGAAATCCTCACCGATAGCTTCGGGTGCCTCGAGCATCGTGACCAGGGCGTCCACGAAGTCATCGATGTAGCACCAGGCTCGAACCTGGGTGCCGTCACCGTGCACCTCGAGCTTCCTGCCCAGCAGCGCTCCGAGCACGAAGCGAAGCATCGCATGGTCGCCGGTACGCTTCGGGCCAAACACGTTGAACGGCCTGACGATAACAATGGGCAGATCGAACTCCCTGCAGTAGGCGTAGCTGAGGTGTTCGCCCGCCAGCTTGCTGATGGAATAAGACCAGCGAGCTTCCTGCACGGTGCCTACCGACGCATGGTGGGCTTCGTCGGCACGGAACGAGGCGCCGCCGAAGACCTCAGAGGTCGAGAAGTAGACAAAGCGATCCAGCGGCTTGTCCTTGAGCAGAGAGAGCAGGCACTGAGTGCCCGTGAAGTTGGTCTCGATGGTCACCCGCGGGCGCCCGAGCACGTTGTGTACACCCACCACCGCCGCGGCATGAACCACGATGTCGACGCCCTCGAGGGCGGCTTCCATGGCAACGGGGTCGCAGACATCACCCTCGACGAAGCGAACGTTCGGTTGCTGAAGCACATCGGTGTAGCGAATGGGCCCCCCGCACTCCAGGTCATAGAGCACGAGTTCATTGCCATCCACGAGCCGCTCAGCCACTGCAGAGCCGATGAATCCGGTCCCACCCGTAATCAGAATGCGCTTACCGATGATCGCCATTCAGGAATCCCTTGTCTCAACCTGCCCCGGAGCACGTTGGCCAAACAAACTAGGGTCGGTGTTGCTTCAAATCCCATCTGAATCGACAAGATGCAAACGACAGACCACCTACCAAAGCAGCGCGACTCTAACAGCGTGCCGGCCAGATTCAACGCCACAGAGAGAAAAGCAACGACGGGGACACGGCTCTTGCCGCCATCGAGCCAGCCGCGCTCTCAGGCTGTGCTGCTGCCGGTCGCCGCCGACAACACCTCGGTAAGCGCCGCACATTCGCGGCGAGTGTCTTCGTCACTGAGGGCCTGGTGCACCGGAATCACCATGCTGCACTCGCCCAGCTCGCGAGCCACCGGCAGCGGAGCAGCCGGCACCAGTCCATGCCGCTCGAACGCTCGCTCCCGGTAAATCTCGCTGCATCCCCCCTGCTGAACCGGAATTCCAAGTTCGTTGAGGGCCACGACCACCCGGTCACGGTCCCAACCAGGCGCCAGGCGCTCTGGCCGAAGGTAACAGTAGAAACGGTAGTACGAGTGCACGATTCCAGCCCGAGGGATCGGAACCCGCACCGCCTCGCAGTCTTCGAGGTGGGCGATGAGCAGGCCTGCCTGCCGACGCCTGCTGGCAAGCCAGGAGGCAATTTCGCTCAGTGCCAGCCTGCCAACGGCAGCCTGGACCTCAGTCATCCGAAGGTTGGTGCCGAAGTCCTCGACCAACCAGCGGAAGCCGGGTGGATGCTCCTCGTGGAACACCCGGTCATAGTCCTTGCCGTGATCCTTGAAGGCCCATACGCGCTTGAAGAAATCCTCATCGTCGCAGGTAACCATGCCGCCCTCGCCAGCGGTCGTGATGATCTTGTCCTGGCAAAAGGAGAAGGCGCAAAGGTGACCGAGACTACCTGCCATCTTGCCGTCGAGCATGGCGCCGTGGGCCTGGGCGGCATCCTCGATCACAAAGAGCTTGTGCTCTGCCGCCAAGTCCATGAGAGGCCCCATCTCGACCGGCCAACCGGCGAGATGCACCGCGACCACAGCCCGAGTCCGCTTGCTGAGGACAGCCTCGACCGTGGCCGCCGTGAGATTGCCGCTATCGCGGTCCACGTCCGCAAAGACCGGGACCCCTCCCATCCTGAAGATGGCGCTAGCGGAGGCGACAAAGGTGCGCGGAGTGACCACCACCTCGTCGCCCGGCTGGATGTCAATTGCGTGAAGGGCTGCCTCGATTGCAACGGTACCGTTGGCCAGCGCAACCCCGTACCGAGCCCCTACCCAGTTCGCGAACTCCTTCTCGAAATTCTTGCCCTCGGAGCCCGTCCAGTAGTTGACACGGCCCGAGCGCAAGACCGCGGCTGCCGCCTCGACCATCTCGTCGGTGAAGACAGGCCAGGAAGGGAACAGAGGCTCGCTCAACTTATCGGTCAACGGTGCATCCGGGGTTCACGTCGCCTGCTTCGAGAGGCACCAGACTCCTGCGAGAAGCAAGCCTCGCGCACAACGGCCAGGGCGGGCCGAGTGTACGCTTCTATGCGGTCGGTGTACAACAGCGCCCAGGCTCCCCGGCGGGCCACGACGACAACAAACCAGTCAATTGCGCGACATACACCAGGTAGAGCGAACACTGCGCACCTTGCATTGAGCAGAAGGAACGAGGTTTTCCATGATGGAGTCTCGAAAGGCCTTTGAAGCGTGTCCTGGCTGCAGAGCCCCGGCGTCCTCCGCCGAACAGTTGTTCAATGCCCCATTCCTGGGTGAACCCTGCCGTGTGATCCGCTGCCGGCAGTGCAGCTTGACCTACAAGGAGTTCGCTCCCACCCAGCTTGGCCTGGACGAGATCTACTCCTCTGCCTACGTACACTTCCAAGCCGGCAAGCCCAACTCCGACCCGGCGGACATCAACAGCGCGAGGCAAAAGCTCGCACGTTGCCGAAAGCTACTTCAGGAACGACGGCCGCCGGGCGAACTGCGGCTCCTGGATGTGGGTTGCGCAACCGGACGCTTTGTCTCGATCGCGAACGGCCTCGGTTACCAGGCCGACGGAATCGACCCCTACCTCCCAGACGACCTGGAAGACGGCACGCTGCGCAAGCTGGCACCTGAACAGGTTGCCGAAAGTAGCTACGACATCGCCGTCCTGCTCAATGTCATGGAGCACCTGGATGAGCCCAGGCCCATGCTGCAGTCGATCCATCGACTGCTGAAGCCTGGCGGGGTCCTGTTGCTGACCTGCCCTTATGGGGAGAGCCTCGCTCGCCGTTTTTATCGCGACCGCTGGATCCACCTCGCCCTGGACGAGCACCTGCTCTTCTGGACGCCGCGTGCCCTGACCACCGTGCTCAGAGAGATCGGCTTCAAGGGAGACTTCAGCGTGCGGATCGCGGGTTCTCCCTTTCCGTTCGGCCGCCTGCAAGCGTCCACAACAGATTCCTTGCCGGATTCAGAGCAAGCGGAATGCAAGGCCCCTCGGGATCCTGCACCTCCTTCGTTCCAGTCACGGGTCTGGCAGGTAGCTCGTAAGATCCAACGCAAGGAAACCACGGCCAACTTCGTACGTTCCATGGTCCACTTCACACGTACCGGGGACTACCTGGAATACGCGATCCGCGTCGACAAGTAAGCGCCGCCTGAGCCTACGTGCCCGGTCAGGAAGCTGGCGGGGTATCGCGCGGCCGCGCCGGAACGCCCAGCGCTTTGACGCCAGCTGGCAGGTCTCCGAGCACCGCGGCCCCCGCGCCAACGATGCTCCATGCTCCCACCCGAACCCCCGGAACCAGGGTCGCCCCGGTTGCAATGAACACCCCCTCGTCGAGAGAAACGTTGCCTGCAAGGTGGGCCCCTGGACACACCTGGGAGAAATCGCCCAGGCAAGAATCATGGTCGACGGTCGCTCCGGTGTTCACGATTGCGTGCCTACCGATCACGCATTCAGGCTGGACCACCGCACCAGCGAAGACCACCGTGCCCGCGCCGAGACGCACACTGGGATCGACGAAGCTGTGCGGATGGACTACGGACGCAAACTCCAGGCCCGCCAGGGCGGGGTCGTCAGCCAGTCGCTTACGCACCTCGTTGCTGCCGATCGCAATGACCGCGCGGCGGGCACCGTCAGCGACAGCCTGGGACAGTGGGCCGCAGACGTCCACGCCGAGCACCTGCCGCCCCAGCGAGCCGGGCGCATCGTCGTACACTGCCGAGACAAGCACTCCGGCGGCACGAAGAGTGCTGATCACGACCTTCGCGTGGCCGCCTCCGCCCAGGACTACAACAGCCTGTGTCAACGCAACACCCTTCCGCAGAGCTAGGCGCCTCGAGCGCCTGCCACTACCTGTGAGAATATGCTGGCCAACTCTCGGGCCACCTCTTTGCGAGTGAACTTCGCCAGGCCCACCTTGCGCGCTGCAGCACCCGTTGCAGTGCGTTCCTCGGAATGATCTGCCCAGTGTTCCACCTGTTTCGCCAGCGCGGCAGCAGAACCCGACTCCGTGGCAACGCCGACACCCTCGGACTCGACGAGCTCTGCGGTAGTTCCGGAAAAGTTCACCAACACCGGTAGTCCCGCAAACATGTAATCGAACAGCTTGTTGGGCGTCGACCAGCGGGGTCTGCCGATCGGCCGAAGAATCATCAAGCCGATGTCACAAGCTGCCAGCACGCCCGGGAGCTCCTTCTTGGGAACCGGATCGAGCAGATGAACATTGCTAAGAGCCCGCTCGGCCACGTCCTGCTCGAGCGCAGGCTTCATACTCCCCTGACCCAGCAGCACAAACGCTATGTCGTCGCGGTGCACGAGAAGTTCTGCCGCATCGAGTATCTGAAACAAGCCGTTCTCATCACCGTGGGCACCCGCGTAGACGGCGACAGTTTTTCCCTCGAGGCCCAGGCGAGCGAGCCACTCGCGGTTTGGCTGCAATTCCGCGTAGGCCCGCGCATCGGCGCCGAGTACGACCGTCTGCACCCGTTGCGGATCGAAACCGCGTTCGATCAGCCGCTTGCGAAAGCCCTCCGACACGACCACGATCCGTCCGGCAGTCGCATAGCTGAACGACTCCAGCAACTGCCAGGGCCAGGCTGCCCACTTCGGCAGGTTTCCAGAGTCCACCAGGTCCTCAGGCCACAGGTCCCGCACCTCGAAAACGTACGAGCAGCGCTTGAGCAGCGAGCCGAGCCTGCCGGGAATACCGACGGTCAGTGGCGTGCTGGTAGCAAACACAAGGTCCGGCGCTGGCTCCCGGGCACAGGCAACCGTCGCCAGCCCGGCAAACTTGAGGAAGGCCCACATGCGCGCCGGCACGCCCATGCTGTTGCCATAGGGCACCGCACACTGCACCAACTGGATGCCGTCGACCTCGCTGCGATGCAGCAGGCTGCCAGCCGGCATCGGCGCCAGGCCGCTCTGGTGGTGGCTGCCACAGACCATCGTCACCTCGTGGCCCAGCTCCAACAGGTAGCGGGCCACGTCGTAGCTGCGCGTACCACTCGTGCCTTCCGGGGTGACGAAGTACTGGTGGATGTAGAGGATCTTCACTGCCGGCTCGACCAGTCCTTCAGAACTGCACGACTCCACCACCGCTTCGGGCGAGCTCTGCCGCCGCAATGGACACGCGGCTGACCTCGACAAGTTCGGCGAAGGGAATGGGGGGAGCACCGCCGCTGCAGACCGAGTCGATAAAGGCCGCGCTTGCTGCCGCGTGGCCTTTGTCCTTGCGACGCAGGTTCATGCGTCGAAAGCCCGGCCAGCTCCAGGCCGTCATGGACTTGAAGTCATTCAGTTGCAGGACCCGCCCCGAAGTAAACACCTCGAGACGTTCCTTGGGGAAAGCCTTGGAACCGTTGCCGAGATAGTGGACGACGCCCCAGCAGCCGTTGGCAAAACTCAGAGTGAAGGTGCTCTTGTCTTCGGTGACCTGCAGTCCTCCGGTCCGGCCGAGGCGAGCCACCTGGCAGGAAGTGATTGGGCTGTCCGCAAGGTAGCGCAGCAGATCGAAGAAGTGGCAGGCCTCGCCGACGATGCGTCCGCCGCCGACCGCGGGGTCGTGGTGCCAGGAGTCCGGCGGGATGAAGCCGGCATTGACAGTCATGACGAAGGACGAGGGCTCCTCGACCCCTTCGAGCAACCCCTTGATGCGCTGGACCTGCGGTGCGAAGCGCCGATTGAAGCCGACCATGAGCAGCGGGCTCTCGGCCTCCTCCCAGGCCGCGATCACCTCATCGAGTTCCGAATCCGTGAGCGCCAGGGGCTTCTCCACGAACACGGCCTGGCCCGCGGCCAGGGCCCGGCAGGCAAGAGCTGCGTGGCTGTCGTTGCGGGTGGTCAGTATGACGGCGTCGATGGAGGGGTCTGCGAAGATCTCCTGCACGTCCGAGCTGGACCTGTCGAAGTCGAACTTGCCGGCCATCTTCGCGGCGCTGACACCGCCGCTGGAGACGATCGTCCGCAATTGCGCGGAAGTCTTCTTCAAGTTGGGCAGCATCACGCGGGAGCTGTAATCGCCCGCACCAACGACTGCCACGACCCCCTTGCTGCCCGACCTGTCCTGCTGCTGCTTGAGTTCTTTGATGCGTACCAGCAACTCACCGGTAGTTCGCTCGGCAGGCTCGGGGTAGCTGATCAACGCCCCCAGGATCTTCTCACCCTCACCGAGGCGCCGATACAGGTCGACTGCCTCGTCGATAGGGTGCCGGTGCGAGACCAGGCTACTGACCCGAAGTTGGCCACCGGCCAGCAGCTGCAGCACCGCCTCGAAGTTGCGCTGCTCTGTCCAGCGCACGAATCCGTAGGGATAGTCGTGGCCCTGCTGCTCGTACTCGACGTCGTAACGCCCGGGGCCGTACGAACAGGACACCTGGAAGGACAACTCCTTCTCGTAGAAGTCCGCTCGGTTCAGTTCGAGTCCCGTGACGCCAACCAGCACAATGCGCCCCCGCTTGCGGCACATCAGTGCCGCCTGGTGGACGGGCTCGCTGCTGCTGGTCGCGGCAGTGAGCAGCACCGCGTCGACGCCGTGGCCGTCGCTCAGTGCCTGCGCGGCAGCCAGCGGATCGCCACCCTCGCCGGGACACACCGCATCGACACCAAAATCCCGCGCCGCCTGGCAGCGATCGGCGTCGAGATCGACGCCCAACACACGGCAGCCCGCAGCCTTGAGCATCTGCGCAGCCAACAAGCCGATGAGCCCCAGGCCGACGACCACCACGCTCTCGCCGAGGGTGGGCCCTGCGAGGCGAATGCCCTGCAGAGCGATCGAAGAGAGCACGGTAAAGGCAGCCTGCTCGTCGGTCACTGAGTCGGGAATGCGAGCACACAGGCGATGCGGAACGACGACCACTTCGGCGTGCGCTCCGTTCGAAGCGACACGATCGCCGACTGCAAAGTCGGTAACCCCCTTGCCGACGGCCTCCACCACCCCCGCATTGCAGTAGCCGAGGGGCATCTCCGTATCGAGCTTCGCCTGCACGGCCTCGAGCGTCGAGAACAGCCCGTCCGAGCGCACCTTGTCGAGTACCTGCTTCACCTTGTCCGGCTGCTGCCGCACCTTGCCGAGCAGGTTGGCGCGCCCGAATTCTACGAGCATGCGCTCCGTGCCCACCGACAAAAGGCTGGCTCGAGTACGAATCAACAGGTGTCCTGCCTTAACCACCGGGCAGGGCACATCGACCAGCATGGTCTCGCCGTGTTTCAGGTTTTGCAGGATCTGGCGCACGAGTATTACAACTCCTCGCTGAGGCGGGGCTCGAGTCGGGGGAAGGTAGCACTGGCGGGCCTTCTCGGCCACAAGGGGCAGCCTAGGCCGCCACAAAGTCTTATCCTGTGCCGTGGTCGGCGCCGCGCCGACACGGAATGGTCAGCATGGAAACGAGCCTTGCAGCAATCGTGATCGGCGCCCTGGTGGCCATGTGGCTGACGCCCGCGGTGCGGCGCTGGGCTTCGATGACCAGGCTGGTCGATGACCCACGCAAAGCCCGCAGCATCCACCAGAGCCCCATTCCGCGAGTCGGGGGCGTAGCGCTTGCCGCAGCCATGCTGTGCCCCATCGCCGGGCTGGCCATCTGGGAAAACCAGATCAGCGAGTTGATGTACCAGGATGCGCGGATGCTGGTGACCTTGCTGCTCAGCGCGCTGGCAGTGCTGGCCCTGGGCATCGTCGACGACCTGGCCTCGCCTCCCGCCCAGAAGCGTCTGCTCATCCTCGTCGGTATCGCCTTGTTCTCGTGGCTCGGTGGCCACCGAATCGAGGCCTTAGAACTGCCCCTGATCGGCCTGCTGGAACTGGGCCTCTGGAGCGCACCAGCTACCGTTTTCTGGATCGTCGGAGTCATCGTCGCCTTCAACTTCATGGACGGGCTGGATGGACTGGCAACGGGCATCGCGCTGATCGCGACCCTGACCATGTTCTGCGTCGCACTGCTCGAGGGAAACCAGCTGTGGATGACCTGGAGCGGTGCCATGGCGGGTGCCCTGTTGGGCTTCCTGGTGTTCAACTTCAATCCCGCATCGGTGTTCCTGGGCAACTCCGGATCGAACTTCGTCGGCTACATGCTGGCGGTAGTCGCGCTCGAGACCAATCGCACAGAGAGCACGGCATTCGCACTGCTCGTACCGATGCTGGCGCTGGGCCTGCCCATCCTCGATGCTGCCCTGACGATGGTCCGCCGAGCACTGCTTCGAGAAGGCATGTTCCTCGGTGAGCTCGGCCACCTGCATCATCGGCTACTGGACCATGGGCTCAGTCATCGGCGCGTCGTGCTGTGCCTGTGGGGAGTCTCGGTGTTGATGTGCCTGGGCGCGCTGGTAGCGGTGACCGGCATCGAGCCGCTCCAGGCGTTGGTGGCAGTGACGATCTCGGGGGTACTGCTCTCACTACTGTTTGTCACCGGCTACATCCATCCCAACGACCTGCAGTTGCTGTGGCAACGGGGAGTCAAGAACCTGGCCCGCGACCAGGCCCTGGCCGAGTTGGCCCACCAGATTCGGGCACGAGAATCCGGCGAGGCCGCAGGCAATCGGCTCGACGAAGTACTCGAACGGCTCACCTCTGAGAGCGCTATCTCGGGTGCGGCATACATGGAACGGGGAGCAGCTCTGTTGGTGGTCGGCGACTACGACGAGCAGGCACGGGGCGTCCGAGCACGGATCCCCGTACATGGCGCCACCCACGAGACCGTGACCTTCCTCTGGCGAGGCCGCACCTCGGGACCCAGTCCCCGGGAACTCGCGACCCTGCGCGGCCTGCTGAGCACACTGGACAGCAGCACAGACTGAGCGTCGAGGGCAGCAACGGGCCCCAAGGTGGC
>CAZBDA010000124.1:0-15166 GCA_964490445.1 uncultured Rickettsiales bacterium
AAAGCAACTTCAAGAAATCAGACAGCAGCGTGACCAGTTGGTTCGAGGACGTGGCAACTTCGCAGGTGATGATAACCCCGAACAACTCGGTGACTTTGAGGCGATGGCAATCATCCAACGATTGACTAACTACAAGGGCAATTATGCAAATTGTGTTGTAGGTTGTGATGTTCAGGAAGTGCCTGGTATGCTCGATCCAACTAGCATCGGCACGAAGATCTTAATCTCCAAAACTGCTCATCGCTATGCATGTGAGGTGGAGAACCCACAAGTGCTTACGGAGAAGGAGGCCGCCGATAAGCTCCGTGAGATCGTGCAGAACACGAAGATCTTGTACACCAAAGCAGCAGGTGGTAACAAGTGTATCCGTGCAAAAGTGGAGTGGGCTCTACAGCATGATAAGCATGATGATGCATTTCATGGCATGCGTGAGGTTGCATTTAAAGCTGGAGAGACCATCGTCACCTCACCTGCGGCTCCTATCGTGACTTATCAGGGTAGGACGTTTGACACGTCGAAGGTTGATCTTGACAAAGAGTTTCCAGACACCATGAGTAGTGTGTATAAGATCAAGTCTAAGGGAGAGCCGCCAATGGTCCCGCCAGGACTCAAGGCAAAAGATGACACAATTACTCGCATGGATCTTTTGCGCAGTTTACCCCAACGTGTCATTGGCCATCGTGGTGTAAAGCATGATATCCAACTTGATGCCACTCGTCCAAATGAGATATCAGTAGATACGTTCTTTGCAGCTGGCATGGACGTTGAGAAAGCAGCAAAACAACCCGAACTTGCTGCATCAGCGATTGTAATGAGTGCGCCACTTCCAGTGACACCGGATGATAACGCACCCATTCGTCCAGCCCCTGCAACAACACCATTGCAGCATGTGATTCGAAGTGTCATGACTCAGCTTCAGAGGATTACATTCCGTCATGAGATTACTAGTCCCTCTAAGCGTGTTGCAGTTTCTGTGGAACGATTGGCAGTCGTGTCAGAGTTTGGTGTGAACAAAGCCTATGAGTCCGTATGGCGTCGGTATTCCTCATTGGAGCAGCTGCTCTCTGAGTATAACGATACCTTCTCGATTCACAAATCAAGGGAAGGCAGGACTTATGTGCGTTTGATCTCCACAAAGCCTCATCCAAAGACAGCAGACTCTGGTCCACCACCACTTACTGCTCTTGCAAATGTTGTGGAACCAGGTGCATCTAGCACCGCTATGGGCGCTAATGCAAGTCGTGCAGAGGTTGAGAAAACATATGTCTCACCCTCTGGTGAACCTGATGAATACTCGGACTGGAGTGGAGCTGAACGCAGAGTGCGTCCCTCCAGCATTGATGGTGAATCATATCACTATGGTGACTCTGACTCGTGCCGCAGCTCGAGTGAAGACATCGAGTGTTCCAGCTTGGATGATGAGGTTGAGCCAACTATGGGCTCATTGCAACATATGGATTGAATTGCAGTCAAACATGTGTGCTGCATTCACTCCCCAATGCCTACTGGACTGAGCTCAGTCAGTAGGTGTGTATGCGACATGAATTCAAGGCACCTCTCATATGCAGCGGCATAGTCATTCACATTTTGTGTTGTTGAGAGTTTTGTGCGGACTGAGATATTTTGCTCACTAGTGAAAGTGCTCAGCCGTGACACTCATTGTGTCACATGCGCCATGTTCACATAGATCGTGGTGAGCCTTCTCTGGACAGTTGGTTCAGACAGGGTTCAGCTAGTACCGCTCGACAATATTCTATACGCGGTTAGGGTTAGGAGAAATGTTCTGTTCGAGCATCTTCCTTCCGTAGCTCTGTTCCAGTGTGTAGTAGGAATTGGCAGTGCTAGTCGCGTTTCTGAGTAAGCGCGTTTTCCATGCTAAGTCCCCTGGCACATAGCCAGGATAAAGCTAGCTTGTGAGGTAGAGTTGTTAATGATCTGGCTCTTCTTTCAGTCTAGTTAGAGTTTCTCCCCGCATGTCAGAACTGTAACATCCAGTTCTGCCACTCAGCAAATACCAGACTCGCAGGGTATCTTCCTATATGGTCCCCTGTATGCGTCTGTGGCTCAAGCTTATAAGGCCGCTAGCTCTAGAGTACGCCTACTTGGTAGTTCGTAGACCCTTCTATTCTACATAGGCATAACCATGCCGACTACTATCCTTGTATACCTTACTTGCATGGCATGTGTGCCTCTTGTCTTGTGCGGAGACAATGCTACAGAGACCTATGGCGGTGGGTTGGCAGTAAAACCAGCGTTGCATGCATTGACTTCTTCTTGGTTCATTGGATCATCTCATATGTTACCCATATTTCGACTTGGTAGCGGAGCTTCGGCTCCTTCCACGGCCTTCTTTCCCAATACGCTTTCTACATCAATTGATCCTTTGAAGCAGAACTTGTCAATGGCCTCAAACATACATGAGGCTGTCGCCGAACCACAAGTTCGGGGACCACCCGTGGTCGCCTTATACACTACCATTCCAGTCTCCTCTCCCACTCGGTCGGACGATTCCTTCCCAGTGGGGGCGAATTCGATGAGTACTACCCCTGAGCACAGGACCTCGCTCAACCTTCGGGGATCCCTCACCAAGATATCCAGTGATGTCAGTTTGACAGCTCCTGTGCACCAATCGACGCTCAACCTTCGAGGATCCCTCTTTAAGATATCCAACGATAATTTTGGAGCTCGTGATCTCATGGATGTACCCATCGTTGCCAATTCCAAGTCCACTTTGTTTCAGCGTGTCTTTGTTCGTTTGTACTACATTCTCATGCTTGCATCGTGCTTGGTTGTGATTTTTATGATGCAGGGTCCCGGTGGCAATAATAACTCAGAGTTTAATCACCGCCGGCCCCCTGCTTGGGGCCCTGAGATGGAGTCAGTATACTCCTTTCGTGCCTATGTGACTGATCTCATGCATTGGGTCTTGCTTACAGATTTGCAGCCTCATCAACAGGCTGCTGCAATACTCATGCGTTTACAGGGTTCAGCACGTGAACTTGCGCGCACAATCTCAGGCCCCGAGATTCTCAACGGTGGCGTTTATGAAGGTGTTCAATACGATCCAGTCTCATTCATCATTGCCGGTCTTCGTGGCCGTTATGGCCAGTTGGACGAAGAAACACGCATGGCAGCGATGACTGAGATGCTCGCCTTCTCTCGCCATCCTCAGGAAACTATCAACATGGTCCTCTCTCGGTTCGAGCTCGTTCGAGGGAGGGCCCGTGGTGAAGGTCAATTTGTAATGTCCATTGAAGGCAGTGCACTCCAGTTGATGCGTGCCTGCCATGTCTCACCACCGCAAATGTTGAACTTGTTACAGCCTTTCAATCATCAGCTTCCACATACAGAAGAAGAGTTCCGCCAATTGCAGCAGACCATGCGCCGCATCGGTCACATCTTGGAACATTCACCTAACAATGTTGGCCAGGCTTTGGGTGGGAACCGTGAAGCCCGCCGTGGCCAATACATGGCTCTCCAGGATGCTGCCCGCAACACTCCTACCATGAACACATACTTTGGCAGTCAAGGCTTTGCCCAGCAGGACACTGATAACATGTTCGATTGGAACATTGTTGAACCTTCAAATGATTACCAACCAGTGTCAGCTTTTCCCAGTTGGTCGGGTCATGAACACGATCCCTGGGGTGGGGCAAGCTTGCCAGCCTCAGGAGATCCGTTCGGTTCCTGGTCGCAAGATGGCTCTTGGCAACAGCCATCCCAATCCTTTCCCGCCATGGCATCCGATGGTGGCGATGAAAGTTGCGACAGTGGTACAGATACGGACACCTCCAGTGACAGTGGTAATGAGGAAGTGGACATGACAGATTTGCGTGACTTGAGTGAAGAACAAGCTGCTGATCAATGCTTCTTCCGATATCGTTTCGCCAAACGCAAGTGGCGCAGATTCACAGGCAAAAGAGTGCGGAAGGTGCGAAGGAAGTTCAAGCGTAGCCAACACGCTTACTTTAAAGGCAAGCGAGGTGGCCCTCGCAACAAGTTTGGAAAGGGAGGCAAAGGCCACTTTGGTGGTCACGGCCGTCGCACCGGCCATGTCTTCCTCACTCATGACGACATGCATGCTTACCTCAAAGGTAAAGGCAAAGGACATCGTGTCTACACCTCTGGCATGGCACATGGTCGTCGTGGCAATCCAAAGGGGCGTGATGGCCAAACAATGAAATGCCATGGTTGTGGATCCACAGATCACCTCTTGGCCAACTGCCCAACAAAGAAGGGAGGCAAAGGAGCCGGAGCCTCTATGCCTCCACCCAACTTTCTTACCAATCAACCTTGGTCATCTGGCCCGGCATGTCAGAATGATCATATGGCACCAACGAGTTTTGCAGCAACAGCTTCATCAACGCCCCTTCCGGCTGCTCCATGGTACTATACGCAAGGAGATTCAACAGCAGCGGAACAGGGTCCTCTTGATGAACTTCTTGGTGTCTCACAGCCAGCATACGGCGCTCGGGATGCCGCATCCACTTTCATGGTCTTGGAAAACCCAAATTCCAGTACCCCGGCCTGGAACGCGGAGAATGATCCTTGGCATGGTGCAAACTTGCCCCCACCGCCAACATCACCATCTCCATCGCCCAGCCGTGATACTTGGGGTTCATACATCCCAGTGAATGCGACAAATGCCGACTACCCTGCATCGAGCAGCGCTCAACCTTCAATGCCCATGGCTGGGGAGCCTGCCGATGTGGAGTCAGAACAGGGAGTGACTGCAGAACCTACTGCAGCACCCGCGCCGATCATTGCAGCTTCACCTGGATTTCTCTCTCAGGCAGATCTCCAGGATGTCCTGTTGCGCGGTCGCACAGCTTTGGAACGTGCCAGCCGGTTTCATCCAGTTCAAGAACAGATTCTTGAGCAGCAGGCACAAACTGTTCCAGGGTACAGCATTTTTGGTGCCCCTTTGCCTGCACCGCCTCCAGTGACGGCTGATACATTGGACACAAATGCCGATCTCTTTGCAAACATCTTTGCCCAAGGGAATGTTACACCTCCGGCAGTTACACCTCCCCGGGCAACTACGCCTCCTGTGGTCGACAATCGAGCTGAGGTCAATATCGGTATGAATGTTGCCGCCCCCACGACGGGTTCCAACATTGCATCCGAGTCTCTGGGATTCCTCAACCAGTTGAATCGAGCTCGATCATATCAGAATCGTGGCCAATCATCTCTGTTGTTTGGTGAAGGAGGAGGGGGAGTGTTGGACGGTGTTGCACCTGCTGCAGGGGTGACCCCATACCAAGCAGCTTTTGGCGTGCAACCGCCACCACTCCATCCCGTTTCACTACTTGACCCTCACGTCACAGCACTTGCAGGAGCCACAATTGTTGACACAGGATCTATTGCAAATCTTGCAGGGGAACCGGTACCGCGTCAGCTGACGAGTACCGAGCCCCAAACGCCTGCTGAAGCCCTTCTGGCTCAGGGCAGGGCAGACTTTGCTCGACTACAACAAGCATCTGTCTTTACTCGAGCAGACACAACACTTCCAGCTTCTACAACACCTCAACTTCCCCTTCGGGAACAATTCAATGTTGTTCGCAACCATGTTCGTGTCGGTGACACAGTGCACCGAGCCCGTCTTGACACTTCAGGCTTTCGCACTCGACTTGTTGTTGAGGGTCGTGCGTACACGGACAATGGTCAGGAAGTAGTCTTCCCTACAGAAGTCATTCGCCTCAGGGACCAGGACGGTGTCATGATACCCGTTCTTGAAGGTGTCAATGGTGCCACCACTTGGGATTTCCGTGACCCGGCACCTGGGGAACACATTCCCCCTGAGGAACGCACCAGCCATGCTCGTGCCGCATTCATGCATATTCGCCAAGCAGAAGCGGTCCTTCGAGCCTGTGCTGGCTTGCCTCCAGATCACCACTTCAACATTGCAGAGCTCGACCTGCTTGCCAGGCAGGCATCTGTGGGCGGCACACTCACCACTGCCGCACAGAATTGGGCCTCCACTGTTGATGATCGTGTAGATGCAAGGGGGAGGCACATTGATTCATCTGAAGAATCCTTTGTGGAAATGTCAGACGATGACCTCGATGGCATGCCTACTTTGGAAGACATCCCCCCAAATCCAGTTGATCCGGAGAATCCAGTTGATGTGAGTGGCCAGCCGACTGAGTGGGCTAATAACAGGCGTGGCGTTACCTCTCAGCCGATGACCACCACTGATAACATCGACCAAGCTCTCATTCACGCTACTGATGTTGAGTCATGTACCATTTGCCTCACACCTTATGAACATGGTGGTTGGGTCCTTCGTCTTCAGTGCGGCCACATGTTTCACGCCGGTTGTTGGAATACATTTCAGTCCAGCACCGGTCATGCGATTCGCCGTGAAACCTGTCCGGTCTGCCGAGGACGTGCAGTCGTCGTTGCAGTGTGGCAGTACTACGATACCACGAATGAAGTGCTCACCCAGGACCTGCCCGACGGCTCATCAGCACCCAACAATCTTGAGGAGGCAACTGAGGAACAGGCTCAATCTCTTGCACAAGTTGAGTCCCACGTCCTCATGACTCCTCGCAGTGTGGCAACTGTGTATGACTTTCAAACGCCGAACACTCAACGTTCTGGGGCATCAGTAATGGGTTCGATTCACAGCACACCCACATTTGCAGGCATTATCTTGCCCTCGACCTTTCAGGACTTTCGGGAGTGGTGTGTGACCCCTTCCGGATCATGTCTTGCTAAGGACGGATTCAGCCAAGTCCCATACATGCCAGAACCAACAAATCCAGCAGAGAGTTTTCACACGGAAACACGTCTGCGTGATGGCCGTCCTGCCATCCTGATTGATCCTGGCAGCGTTGGGAATCTTGGTGGTGATCGTTGGGCTCAGATTGTAGCCAAACTTGCACTTGAACATCAGCGAAAACCCAAACAAGTTGTTCGCGATCGTCCATTGCATGTTTCCGGTGTTGGCAACGGTCATCGGAAGTGCACACACAATTGTCATTCGCCAGTGGCCTTTCAACGGGTTGACAATACTCACAGTCGTGGTGTGTTTCAGCTTCCCATTGTGCCACATTCAGATCTTCCTGGATTGCTCGGCTTGACATCATTGCGTGAACGTCGAGCCCTTATGGACTTGAACACTTTGCAAATCCACTTTCTCGGTCCAGGAGATTATGAATTGCTTCCAGTGCTTCCAGCAGGCACTGAATCCTACCAATGTGAATTGGCGCCGTCTGGACATATGGTCTTGCCTTGTGGAGAATATGCAGCAGTTGATCGTGAGGAAAGTGGTCGACTTGACGTTGGCCCTTCGATCTCCCTGCCGGTGCAGGCGGCCGAGTGACTATCTTCGGCACCTGCAGCACCTGCTAGTGAGCTCACTCAGCAGGTAATCCACAAGCCACCTACCAGTCCAAGTACGGCCCCAACTCCTAATCCACGCATTGTCATGGTCTATAGTAATATTGCCCAAACCGGAGAAGCTATTACAGACGGCATAGGTAGTAAATTAGCTAAAATACCTTACCGCCAGTTTCCACTTCGGGAACTTGTCAATCATGTTGACGGTACACATACTAATTCCTCTTTTAATCATACATTGCTCTCTGATGCTCTCCTTGTTTGGATAGATCTGCCACGCCGCCATTTGAATATTAAACACGTCGACAGGGTTTTTGAACGATTGTGTGCCCTGTCTGACCCTCATCCTATTGTGATCACATCTACCCGTGTGAAGAACAGGTATAGTCGCCAGTCCGAGTTTGCTAAGGCTCTTCAGCTCTTCAAGCGAACGACTCATTGCCCTTGTCGTTACCGAGAGTCCAAACATGGAAGTGTCGACATTTATACACGTCATGTTCACACACGTGCTCAATGCTGCAAGCGTGCATTCGACTTTGAAACACTTGAACATCTTGCAGCATTTGAGCTGTGGTGTTGGTTTGTTGAAAAGTGGAGCAACACATGGTTGACTAGCATCAGCCAGGAACAAGGCTATGCCTCGTATTCTGATTCCGATACATCCGGTGAATGGCTGAGGACGGACAACAAGAAGTTATCCAAATCTCGTGAACAATCCCATTTCCAGACGGAGTCTGGAACCCGCAGCCGTACAGATGCGTCTGTGCGGGCTCAGCAAATACCAGACTCGCCATCTCTCGGGGTGGCACAGTCAACTCCATTAGTGTCCTCTTCATCCAGTTCACAGGTGTCATTGGGAGTCTCGAGTGAAGCTCGCTCTTGTGACCAGACACACTACCAATACTATCTCCATGATACTAAAGTTATGTGTTTATTCCTGGCAGCCGATGCTGCTACTCCAGTGTGCATAGCTCCTCTTACTTTTGACATAGCAGTTCTTTCAAATCAAACCATTCCAGCAGGTCAAGGTAAGCTTGCCTTGACCGGTCTTGCATTTAACATACCAAAGGGCATGACAGGCATTATTACACAGAGTCCTGAGTGCGATATTTCATCATTCCTTAGTGTGGTGCCCGGCATCATTGATCATACCTCACAAAGGGAACTTGGCATTTTGCTACACAATAATGGCACTCAGGCTTACACTTTTGATAACCCACATGTTGTTGCGCGTGTATTCTTTGAATCCCCTTTCAGCAATCCTTCCGATTTCAGTGCTGCTCAAATTGCCTCTGCTGCGATTCGTGCTTTACCATCCTACCCTACTAATGAGAAAGTAGCTCAACAGGAAGCACGGCGCAAGGCAAAGGAAGCTGGAATTGAACTTGAGGTTAAGAAACGCCCTAAGTTTGTGCAGAATCACTTTGATGATTGTGGTGAAGACTTGCGTTCACTTGGTGTTACGCTTGATCATGATGGCACAAATTGTATTCCAGCAGCCACCGAACCTGAAGACTATTGGGTGGATGCACTGTTTGCTGAGGATTCTGATTCGGACGATGAAGGCACGCCGCACATGTGTGACTATCTTGAGAATATCATAGGCTACGGTCCCTTGACTGATCAACATTTCTACTTGGCCAATCTTCAAGTATATGTGGCCAAGGATGTTGATGAACTTATTCTTGTTGCGAATACCAAGGGCCGTGGCGTTGACATTGCAGAAATATGCGGAGGGGAAGCCCGCGCGAGTCAGCTGACTGTGCGACGATCCTTCCGCGTAGGTCCTAATTTTGATCTTGTTACGCAATGTGACTTATCGAAACCAAAAGATGCAGAGTCTTGCTATCAGTATTTTGTCACTTGTACTGTCCTGGTTGCAGTCATGGCACCTTGTTGCGATTGTTACGGCCCTATCTCTCATTTGAATTGGTCTATAAATTACAACACTATGCTTGAGAAATATAAGAATGGCCGTCCGATTGCTCTTTTGACTGGCAAAATTGCCAAATTACAACTTACCAAGGGTCTTGACTTCCTCCAGGAGCAGCCCTTTCCTTCGGATATATATACTGAAGGTGACTGGCCAGAGGTCCTTGCTCAGCCGAATGTTGAACAGGTCAAATATGATCGCTGTTGCAAGGGACTCCGAGTCAGTCATGGTCCTCACAAAGGCCTGTACATTAAGAAGCCGTCGTCGATGACAGTTTCATGTGCAGAGCTCGGGAATCCTTTTAGGAACTCACTTTGCAAGGGTCATCATCAGCATTTGTCTGGAGATGGCCATGGACGGGAACTTCGTGAGTCCCAAATCTGGACTTGGCGTGAAGCTCAGTGTGTGGTCGATGGCATTGCAGAGGTAAAGCGCCGTCACAAACATGGCGCTCGTATCACTGCATATCCAGCAGTTGATCGCTCGACAATTGCCAGAGCCACACCCGGTGGAGCTCCTGGTGGTCCTCGTGACTCCAGGGCCCCACCAGCTCCAACTTCACCTTGTCCTGGTTGCAAGGGTCGCATGGCCCGCGATGATATCCACCATAACCGCAAAGTGGGTGAATGTGCTTACCCTTATGATGAACCTACCATTTGGGGCTGTGACGCTTGCCTAAAACGTGTACCTCGTCTACATGCATCGCATACACAGAAGTTTGGTGAGTGTCAATGGGCTGTTAAGCCCGTTCGGGCAGGGTCCGCTCGTAAAGGTGCACATCCTCGGGATCCAGCACAGCCTGCCTCTGATGATCCTACACAGGGTATACAGGGCACTTTCACGCCCGATCAAGAGGCAGCCATTGATGCGATTTCTGATGACATGCTTAAGCAGATTGAGGAACTTGACATGAAAGACACCACTGTAGGTACAGGCTCTTCAAGTTCATCATCGTCATCTACAGCTCGGCAACCTCGTGGTCCGGACATTGTGCAGCGTACACGCAGCGAGGCTGTGAAATCCAAGGACGCTGGCACCGGTGATAATACTACCGATTGGACCAATTTTGATGTTGCTCGATCTATGAGGACTCTCCGACTTGGAACTGATAGTCAACAACGACTCACTATTCGTAAACTTCACTTGAGGTGGTGGCACGCCAGTGCCTCTGCCATGTACCGGTTACTCGAACGTGCAGGTTGCCCAGAGTCAGCATTACAGAAGATTAAAGCTATTTGTGATACTTGTACTGCATGTCGTGCTTGGGCCAAACCTCAACCTGAGTCTATTACCTCGGTTGACTTGGCCGATGAATTCAATAAACAAGTTGAATATGACATTGTGTTTATATATAAGTTTGCGATATTTCATTTAGTAGATCGTTGTACCAGGTGGCAGGAAGCCACCATTGTTGATCACAAAGACGAACACCATCTTGTTGATGCGATTGACGCTTGGGTTTCTCGCCATGGTCCCATGAAGGAACTCATAGGTGACGGCGAGAGTGGTATAGTGCGGTCCGAATACTGTAAGGAGTATCTTGACCGAAAGGGCATTAAATTGAGTCCTCGTGCTAAAGACCAACATGCTCGCATTGTTGAACGCCGAGGAGCTCTTTTGCGTGATTGTATACATCGCATCGATGCCCAGTGTCAGCTTGAAGGCATGAATCACATCCCTTTCAAGCATCGCCTTTCTGAAGCAGTCTTTTGTTTGAACGCTTTGTTGTCCATTAACAATACTACACCATTCAACGCAGTGTACGGCCGTTCACCTAAAATACTTCCAGATATTAACTGTCCTGATGCCTCTCATGAGGAGGATGCTCCAGCGCCTGGCCTTATCAGGCATACCAATCGCCTTCGCGAGATCGCAGTGCAGAATATTGTTGATGGCACCGCGAGAGCTCGTTTGGGCAGGGCGCTAACCACGAAGACACTGCCTGTGGGAGAGCGTGAAGGTTACACTCCAGGAGAGGAAGTTGACATCTATCGCACTGGTGCAAAGGACATTCCCGGTTGGCATGGACCATGCACCGTAGCAGATGTAACTCGCATCCCTCGTGGAATCATTGGTGTGCGTGACAATCACCATTTGAAAGATGTTAAAGTAGGTGATGTACGCCGCCACTTGGCCTTCCTTTGCTTTCTCGCAACGTCAGTATTCGCTGGCACCGCCTCACATGTAAGTGGTCCTGGCTGGCAACAGGCACGTCAAATTGCAGAAGAACTTGCTGTTGGCCAGACCCTTTTGTTAGGCTGGATTCTCTCATCGAATGTGTGGCATGTCACTAAGGACACACGTAAGTTTCCACGTTTATTTAATATTTTATTTCACTTTGGCCGTAATCACTTGCGCTTGGAAGACTTATATACAATTCGTGTTGGTCATGGTGTTGGCACTACAGGTAAACTTCAAGGCTATGCTGAAGGCATTGTTTTGTGGTGGGCTGGTGGTTGCACAGGGGTGCAGACTATCGAACAGGAGGCAAACGATGGCGAATTGCCATCCATCTCATGGCAGTCTCTAACTCCCGATTCGTGGAGACAGATTCGCTTTATTCAGTTTGCTCGCACAGAGGAGGAGTCCCTTTTGAAAATTGATCCTGAACGTGCGGACGCTTCCGACGTTCCTATGACTACTCCCCCTGGCAGCAGTGCTGATAGTCGTTTGTCCACCATTCCTGAAGAACATTCAAGTGATCTGAGTCAAGCGGACACCTTCTTTCAGTCCCCTGACTTTGGTTTGGCTCTTGATGATCCTTTCCTAGCCAAACTAGGTGAAGTACGACAGGAGGCCTTCTTAGGTTGTTTGCTTGACGATGATGCGCCAGTACGCGATACTACACTTGATGTACCATTCACAAACACATTCAGCCATTCTATGCAGTTTACCGAATCTACTTCTGATACAATACCGTATGTGCCTCCAATCGAACCACACGAAATTGCTAGCTCGACTTATCATTTGACAGCAGCCAATGTGCGTGCAGGTCTTTCTCCCAATTATCGGCTTGAGGAGGAAGAATCGTTTGTTGAGTTAGGTTATGAGGATTACACATGGAGACTTATCCCTGATGTACCTCGTGAGCCTCAATATGGAGAGACGGTTGTCGTTCGCTTTTACAAGAGTCAAAGCAAAGCCAGTAACACTCATCGTACTGTCAACGTGGAACGGGATGACGACCTCTTGACTCCTGAAGAGACCAAAACGCATTATGATGAGGTGCGTGCGGCTATGCTGAAGGAATTGCAGACCTGGGCCCAGCATGGCTGTTTCAGTCGACGGTCTCGTGAGGGTGCTCGCAATATTATTGATTGCCGATGGGTTTTGAAATGGAAATGGGATACAGATGCCACAGGCACTGCTGAATCAGCCGCTGGACAGCAAGCCAAGTCGCGTCGTGTCATTAGGGCCCGACTTACTGTACGAGGTTTTAAAGATTGCGACAAAGGCTTGGTTGCTACTTATGCCGGCACGAGCCAACGTTTTTCACAACGCATTTTAGTTTCAGAAGCCGTCATTCGAGGATGGGATCTGGCAACATCGGATATCTCCAAAGCCTTCCTCCAAGGGGTGACCTATTCTGAACTTGCAGCTCTTACGGGAGAAAAGGTACGCGAGGTGAATTTCTACTTACCTGCTTACAATATCCCTCAGCTACGACAAGTTCCGGGTTTTGAGAATTTCAATCCTGAATCAGAGGTTCTCCATTGCGATAAACCTGGGACGGGCTCTGTCGATGCTCCACGATGTTTCAGCTTAAAGCTCTCCACCGTTACCACGAAATGTGGACTGGTGGCCTCGAACGTTGACCCAGAGTTATGCTACCTGCACCGTATGATAGATGGAAAACTGGTGTTAGTAGTGATCATGGCTAAACATGTTGATGACTTGAAAGTTACGGGTGAACGCTCGGAAGTAATACGTATTATGCAAGGCATTGAAGCAGTTTTTGGGAAGATGAAAGTTTCGTTTAACTCTTTCACTAACTGTGGGGTCCGCCATATCCAGGACGTGGCATCCAAGGAAGCTTCCTTGGACCAGTCCGAATACATAGCAGGATTCAAAACGATTCCCCCGGAGTCCTACCGAGGGGCATCTAGTAATTCCAAGTGCGATCCCACCTTGCATCTCCAATATCAATCATTGTTGGGGGCCGTAGCATTCACTGGCCTCACACGTTTAGATGTTATAGTGTTTATTGTTGCATTACAACGATTTAGCCATGCTCCTCTAGTCATTCATGTTAAAAGGTTGAATGCCCTTGTGAAATGGATGCAAGCTAATCCCCGCAAACTTGTGTATCGCAGATTTAAGTCTGGTGTTTCCCATCTTAAAATCATTGCTGATTCCTCTTTCAAGAAGGAGGAAGAAAAGGGGCACAGTATTCGTGGTGTGCTCCATGTTCGTGTAGATGGAACCGACCTTATGTCTGGGGGAATTGCTCACATCCTTGATTTTGCCAGCAAGGCATTGCGGTTTGTAACCCGATCCACTTTCAGTGCTGAACTGATGGGAGGTTGTGATTCCTTTGATCACGCCCTTCTTGTATTGTTTATTCTTAATGAACTCATGGTTGGTGTACCCGATAAATTGCACACAAGGACCCTTCGTGAGTGTGGTGGCTTCGCCATTCCAGCAGCATTATACATCGACGCTCTGTCCGTGTTTGCTGCTGTGACAGCCACATTCATTAAGCCTCCAGCTGAGAAGGGACTCCTCGCCCATGTTCAGTATCTGAGGGAGTTGTTGGATTGTGATTTACTTGATGCTTTGTTGTGGTTAGACACTAGGGACATGACCGCTGACGGCATGACAAAGGGAGCTGTTGAACGTGATGCATTACATTTACTTATGAGTGGACAGTTGGAGTTTACGCATCCTCCGAAGCTGTGGCGTCCCTCTTGTAGGTCCGTCAAGTCAGCTCCGAGTGGTGCGTAGCTACCTCCACTCTGTTAATACTTAATAAAGTTGTTTTAGTTAGGCCCTACACGAGTAAGCTTATGAGTGTAGGGTGTACTGCACTAATATTTGTGTTTATATATTTATATTTGGCTCAGGGTTTCCTCGCCTCGTAGTTTGGGTGCGTCATCAGCTCGCAGTTCAGCATAGGTGTGTGAACTTGTTTGTGCTCATTGTCAACATGTCTACACCTTCTGGTGCGTCAGCTGACAAACCAAAACGTGCAAAGTTGGTGACAAGTCACCCTGTGGTACCCTCGCTTGCTGCACAGATGAAAGCATCAGGCAGTCTGGTGAATCCATCTCTTGTTCCACCAGCAGGCATTACAGTGACAGCCAAGAGTGAGGACATCCCGGAGGGTGATCTCAGTGCAACTCTCTCACGTCAAACAATCAAACTTGAGAGCAACGTGCCTGACACTCCGACCACTGAGGACCTCACATTCCACCAACATGTGCCGATTCAGACCCCGGTGAAGGAGGAATCTTCCAATTCACCGGCGTCTATCTTTGTTGCAGATGATGAGTGCAGTCATATGCGTCAGGTGCTCATTAATATGCTCACTGATACTGCACGCAATCGCATTCACATCAGCACACTTGTAAGCAAACATCATGCAGATACCGGTTTGCCTTATGAAACGAGTAAGCACACAGTTGAAACATTTCTGGCCAACAACTGGGACACATTTGCCCGTTCGGGCAAGTTCGTGTTGCTTCGTCCCGCTGTACTTGAAGACATGCCGTGTCCTCAAGACATTACACAAACATTTCAAGTGCCCAGTGAACGTGTCATGCGCAGCAAAGGACTCACTGCTGAGACCTGGCTGGATTCCTTGTCCGAGTACAATGGCGAGCACTTTCCCCCCTCTGTAAATGAAGTAAATAACATGTGGTCAGTTGAGAAAGTGCAAGCCTACATGAT
>CAZBDA010000125.1:0-15041 GCA_964490445.1 uncultured Rickettsiales bacterium
AGCAGTACTCTGTTGGTTCGGACTACTCTGCTGGCTACGACGACTGTGCTGGTTACGACGACAGTGCTGGAGACGACGACACCGCGGGCGACGACGACACCGCGTCGGTCGACCCCTGTGCGGGGGTGCCCGGCGGTAGCCCCGGCAAGGTCGTGTTCCTGTCCAGCGGACAGCCGGGTGGTGATTTCGGCGGCGTGGGCGGTGCCGATACCTACTGCCAGGGTCTGGCCCAATCCGCTGGCCTGAACGGCACCTTCCTGGCCTGGATCAGTGGCTCGACCTACGCCTCGTCGCCTGCCGCGCGGTTCACCCCATCAACAAGCCAGCCCTACGTGCGAACCGATGGCGCCGTAATCGCCGAGGATTGGTACGACCTCATCGACGGCGAGTTGGCGTGTCCCATCGACAAGGACGAGACCGGTCTGGAGGTGTTCCTCAGCTGGGGGCCCCTGGTCAGTAGCGCCTACACCAACACCTTGATCGACGGCAGCCCCGGCCTGACCAATCCAGCGGGGACGGCACTGTCCGAGTGCTACGGCAACAACACAACCTGTCACTGCTACGAATGGAGCAGCACCCAGATGTCGGGAACTACCCTGCCAGGTAGTGCCATCGGCTCGGTGTTCGGCTGGACTATGCCGGCCACTACCATGTCGCCGAGCGACTGGACCGACTACTCCTTCGTCAACGGCTGCTCCACCGGCGGCCACTCGGTGTACTGTTTCCAGCAGTAGCGCTGGGCGGCGGCCCTTCTTGAGGACTGAGACTTCCCAGGATCGTACGCGCTGGCTGATGTCCTTTTCATGAGTTGGCTGTTGGACGAAGCCTCGGTGAGGCCGTATTTCTCGACCTGATCGACCTGGGCAACTGAGATCTAAGATCGTCCCAAACTCGCCTGCAGGTAGCCTTTCAGAGTGCCGATCGCACGACGGATCGAGGCCTTCGAACTTGAAGCCTACGACAATGCGTCGTAGGCTAGCCGACATGGCCCGACCTGCCGCGCTCGAACGCCGCGTACTCGATATCCTCTGGAAGGGGGGGAGTTGGTCTGTGCGCTCGGTCCTCGCCGAGGTGGACCCCATTCTGGCCTACACGACGATTGCCACCGTTCTCGACCGGCTACACAACAAGGGCAAGGTCCTGCGCGAGAAGTCGGGCGGCGCCTGGGTATACCGCGCCGCACGCAGCCGCGAAGCGGCTCTGGCCGGCGAGGTTGCCCGAATGATCCGTAGTTCCGAAACTTCGTCGGAGCCACTTCTCGTTGCCTTCCTCGATGAGTTCGAAGCGGTCGACCCAAAAGTACTGGATCAACTCGAGGCCCTGATCCAGGCCCGGCGGCATACTTCTTGAGCATGTTTCTCTTCGGCGTGCTGGTCTCGGCGCTGCTTCTGTTCGTGGCGTGGGGCACGGCTACCGTTCTCTATCCACTCTGGACCCGGCTCAGCGAGCTTCGGCCTTCTTTCTCTCGGTGGGCGCTGGTCGGCGCAGCGGTGCCATACATCCTCGCGCTGGGCTTCGTCGGAGCCCTGGTACTCCCGGCTCAGCTCGAGAGCCTGTTCGTCTGTCACTCTGGTCCCGGTTGGCTCCATCTCTGCTGGTGTCACCCCGGCAACGCCATAACGCTCTTGCCGCCTGCGGTCGCGACGTTAGCCCTGCTGATTCCCGGGCGTGTCCGCGGCCTCTCCACCCTGTTTCAGGTACCTCGGGGGGATGGAGGCGGCGCGACTCCCCTGCTGGCTGACCTGTCGCACCCGACTGCGCTGCTCGTCGGGTGGTGGCGGCCATCTCTGGTTGTCGATCGCCGCTTGTGGGTGGCGCTGTCCCCGAGTCAACGCGAGGCAATGCTTGCGCATGAGCAGGCACACCTGGACCGACGCGACCCCTTGATGCTCTTCGTGCTGCGAGTCCTGACAGTGATCGCTCCAGGCCCCGCGCGTCGGGCACTTGTCCGAGCCTGGCTGGATCGCGCCGAAACGCGTGCCGATGAGCTGGCCGTACAGGCCGTGGGGGATCCCCTGCTCGTCGCCGAGGCTCTGCTCCGCTGTGCTCGACTGGGCGCGCGGGCTCCTGACCTGGCCATCGCCTGGACCTCGGGGCAACTCGAACGACGGGTCCACGCCATCCTGAAGGGTGTCGACTCACCTGCAGGCAGCGGCCCCGACGCAAATCTTCTGGATGGAGCCGTCCTTGTGGGCATGCTCCTCGCCGTCGTCGCTGCGACCCCGACGCTGCACCACCAACTCGAACACCTCCTGAGCCACTGAGCCGCAGATGAGCCTGCTGAGCCGCCGCGGCCGTGCGATCCTCGCTACTACATTGTGTAGTATCTTCTTTCTGTTGGCCGCTGGGGCGGTTGCCGAAGACTCGGTCCCTGAGCTGGAACTGGTACGGCGTTACCTACAGAGCATGCCCATCGAGGCCGAGCTGAGAGCTGTAGCACTGCGGCAGGCGGCAGCCGTCGTGCCGGGGGGCCTGCCCAACCCGGAACTGGAATATCGGCATGACGAAGCCCGAGGGCCCGCAGGGGCGCGAACCGACGTCATCGGGGCGGCGTTCACGATCGATCTCGGCCTGGTCGCTGCTGCAGAGTCCCAGGCGGCTCGGCTACGTGGCAAGGCGGCTGGCTCCCAGAGTCGGCAGGACCTTGTCAGTGCTGTGTGCTCCCTTCGCCAGGACCTGACGGTGCTCTGGGAAGCCCAACGCCGAGTCCAGGTAGTGGAGGTCGCTCACGGTCGTCTCCACGAGCTCACCTCTTTGTTCGAAGCGATGGCCGCGATGGGGGAGGTTTCTGCCTACGACCTGAACCGAGCGTCTCTGGCAGACACTTCCCACCGTATCGAGATGGCTTCTGCATCCGGCGCTGTCGCTGCGCTCCGGGCGAGCGTCGCCTCGCGTACCGGTGAACCTATCGTGCAGGTCCAACTGGTCAAGGCCGCGGAGCCCCACTCCTTGGAGCAACTCCTGGACAGGGCAAGAGTTGAGCATCCCGAGTTGGTAGCCCTACGCCTCCAGCAGGCCGCAGCCACCCGGGACGAGGCGGCGGCCCGGCGCGAGGCCGCCCCGAACCTCCGCCTGTCAGGGGCAGCTCGCTTCGACGCGCTGCCCGGCGACAGCGAGCGCACGCCCGGCTTTGAGTTTGGAGCGACCCTGGAGCTACCGCTCTTTGACCAGAATCTTCGACAAGCTCGAAGCGCCGCAGCCGACACCCAGATGTGGGTAGCGCGGGTCGCCCGGAGGGAGCGTCAGATCCTGGCATCCATCGAGGCGGCGTGGCGGCAAGGGGCCATTGTCCGGGGCCTGGCCGAAACGGTCGTAGACACCGAGGCCCTATGGACTGCAGCCCGTTCTCGCTACATGGGTGGTGAGGGCTCCGTTGGCGAGCTGCTCCAGACCGCTCAAGATCTCGAGGAGGCCGAGCTCGCCACCCTCGCAGCGGAGGTGCTGCTGCGCACGGCCGATCTCGATCTGCAGTGCGCCGTCGGTCGCTTCGACGATCCAACCATCCAGGCTGTTCTCGAGGAGGCTCTCCAGTGAGATCTGTGCTGCTCTTGTTGTTTCTACTGACCGGATGTGGGGCACCGGCGCCTTCGGGCCACTCCCACGGTGGCGGTCACCACCACGGTAGCGGTCACGACCACGGCGAGGAAGGAGATGCAATTGCCATCACACGCTGGTCTGCACAGCACGAACTCTTCATTGAGTTGGACACACCAGTGGCAGGGATGGCCTTTGACTACCACGCCCACGTCACTCGAACAGCCGACAATCACGCCGCCGACTCCGGGGTCCTCACGCTCCGCTTCGAGCAGGATGGCTTTGCAGTGGAGTCCCACACCGATCCGGCCATCTCCCGCCCTGGCATCTTCTCGGCTCAGGCTGTCTCGCCAGCGAAGGCGGGGAGCTACCGGTTGGTCGTCACCTATGTGGATGGTGAAGAACGAGCTCAGTGGGACGGCGGAGATGTGCAGGTCGGAGCCGACGGGCCCATCGCACATGAGGGCGAGGACGAGGGCGCCATCGCCTTCCTCAAGGAGGCCCAGTGGCAGGTGCCCTTCCGAACGGCGCTGGCCCGAACCGTGGCCCTGGCTCCGGCGATCCACGCGCCCGCCGTCGCCCGTCCCGCGCCAGGGTCTACAGCGGTCGTCGCAGCACCAACCGATGGCCTGGTTGCCTGGACCGACGGCCTGCCCGTCGTGGGTCGAGGTGTACGTGCGGGGGAGTCGCTAGCGACCCTGATCCCCACCGGCGCCGAGGGTCACTGGACCCAGCTGCAGGCAGATGCAAGGACCGCCCGCATCAACCGCGATCTTGCGACCACTGAACTGCAGCGTATCGAGGCCCTTGCTGCCGGCAAACTAGTCGCCGAGCGGCGGCTGCTGGAAGCACGAGCGGCCCTGCAGCGTGCCGAGGTCACCCTGCGCGCCGCCAAGGGCCGAACGAGGGCTTTGACGCGCGGCAGCTTCGGTGCTGTCGAGATACTTGCACCTTCGAGTGGGGTAGTCGTCAAGGTGGGGGCGAATCATGGTGAAGCGGTCTCCGCCGGGAGTCCCCTGGTCACCGTCTCGGCGGATGACGCCATTCTCATCGAGGGTCACGTCCACGACCGAGTCCGCGGTGCTCTGCATCCCGTTGCCTCGATCACTGCGGAACGGGGAGATTGGTCAGGGCCCCGCGACCTGCTTGCCGCAGGGGGTGTGCTCCTGACGGAGCGGCTGGTCTTTGACGAGCACGCCCTCTCCGCGCCTGTGGCCGTCCTCGTGCCTGACGATGTCGGCCTCGTTGTAGGCGATCTGCTCGAACTCTCCCTGGGCCTTGGGGATCCCACACCTCGCCTGGTGGTGCCCCGTGAGGCCGTCATCGAGACCAGCGGCCAGACCGTCGTCTTCGTGCAGAATGGCGGTGAGTCCTTCTCGCGTCGTCGGGTTGCACTCGGAGAAGCGGACGCCACGCATATCGAGGTTCTCTCGGGCATTGCGGTGGGTGATCGCGTCGTCAGCCTCGGCGGCTTCGACCTGCACGTTGCCTCCCTTACCGGTTCACTCGACTCCCATAAGCACTGAGCCATGTGGAACACCCTGATCCGTTGGTCGCTCGTCAACCGGGTCGGCGTGCTGGCCATGGCTCTGCTGTTGCTCATCGGCGGGGGGTGGACCGCCGCGCGCCTTCCCGTCGATGTCCTTCCCGACATCAATGCCCCCACTGTCACCGTGCTCGCCGAATCCCATGGCATGGCTCCCGAAGAGGTAGAGCTTCTTGTCACCACGCCCATCGAGACCGCGATCAACGGCGTGCCTGGCTTACGCCGGATCCGATCTTCCTCGGGCATTGGGATCTCGATTATCTACGCCGAGTTCGACTGGGACATCGACCCGTACCGTGCAAGGCAGTTGGTGACGGAGCGCTTGCAATTGGCGCAGGGGAGTTTACCGGCGCAGGTGCCGCCGCCGGTGCTGGCACCCATGTCTTCGATCATGGGGGAGATCCTGTTTCTCGGACTGTTCGGTGCGGGTGTCGATGCCATGGACGTGCGCGACTTCGCGGAGTGGGAACTGCGCCGTCGGCTGCTGGCGATTCGAGGTGTAGCGCAGGTGACCCCCATCGGCGGCGAGTTACGCCAGGTCCAGGTGGTGCTTAATCCGGCCGCTATGGAGTCCGCTCGAATCGGACATGAACAGATCATGGAGGCTCTGTCGGGGGCGGAAGAAAACGCCCCCGGCGGCTTCATTACCAGTGGCCATAGCGAATACCTGGTGCGAGGAGTGGGGCGCCCGAACACCATTGAGCAACTAGGCCACATCGTCGTGGGACGGACGGAGGGCGTCCCGGTATTTCTCGACATGCTCGCCGAGGTGCGCATGGGCCCCGCGCTGTCGCGGGGTACAGCGGCGGTCGATGGCGAGCCCAGCGTCGTCCTTGCTGTCCACAAGCAGCCCGAAGCCAACACTCTGCTGCTGACCGCACGGATCGACCAGGCCCTCGACGTCATCGAGCCCTCGTTGCCTCCGGGAATGACATTGCATCGATCGGGCTTCCGTCAGGCACGCTTCATCGAGGCGGCGATCAACAATGTGGGTCAGCACCTGGTCGAGAGCGCCATCCTCGTGGTGATCCTGCTGACGATGTTCCTGGCCAACTGGCGGACGACGGTGATCTCGCTGGTTGCTCTGCCCTTGTCGCTGCTGGCCGGCGTCATCAGCCTCGCCTGGCTCGGCGCAGGCTTCAACACGATGACTCTTGGAGGCCTCGCGATCGCCATCGGCGCCCTGGTCGACGACGCGATCATCGATGTCGAGAACGTCTATCGGCGGCTTAGGTTGAGAGCGTTGTTGCCCGAGGAGGAACGTCCACCACTGCTGGACACCGTCTACGAGGCCTCGGTCGAAATCCGCTCATCCATCGTCTTTGCGACCGCCATTATCGCCGTGGTCTTCGCGCCTCTGTTCTTCTTCAGCGGTCTCGAGGGAAGGCTGCTGCAACCCCTGGGCACGGCCTACGTAGCGAGCCTGGCGGCCTCGCTCGTAGTAGCGGTGACGGTGACGCCCGCCTTGTGCAGTGTGCTGCTGACCTCGGTACCTCCGGCCGGCGAACAAGCGGATGCGTGGCTGGCCCGAAAGGTGAAGGCACTCTACCGTCCCATGCTGAAGGTCGCGCTCAGCAGGCCGAGGCTCGTACTGTTGGTCGCTCTAATCGGTGTGCTGGGAGCCGGCGCGGGCATGGTCTCGTTTGGACGGAGCTTTCTGCCCACTTTCAACGAAGGCGCCTTCACGTTGGCAGCGGCGACAGCCCCCGGTACGCCGCTCGCAGAGTCCGACGCCATGGTCCACCGCCTCGAGGAGCGGGTCGTGGCCCTGCCGATGGTCGAGGCGGTCGTTCGGCGCACCGGACGGGCCGAGCGCGACGAGCACGCTCAGGACGTCCAGTTCAGCGAGCTCGAGGTGACCATCGAAGCCGGCATCGATCGACAAATCTCCGCAGCAGCCATACGAGAAGCAGCGCGAGGTGTTCCCGGCCTGGTGGTGACCGTCGGTCAGCCGATCAGCCACCGAATCGAACACATGCTCTCGGGTGTCAAAACCTCCCTGGCGATCAAGGTCTTCGGTGAGGATCTGGGTGAGCTTCGCCGGACTGCTCACGAGGTGAAGGCTGCGATTTCGGGGGTCAAGGGGCTGGTCGACCTGGCTGTGGAGCAGCAGACCGAAGTACCCCAGGTGGTGGTTCGGCCCCGCTACGAGCAACTGGGGATGTTCGGGCTGACCCCCGGCCAGGTGGCCGAATGGGTCGAGACCGCCATGATTGGCTCCTCGGTCGGACAGTGGTGGCGTAACGGTCGCTCCCACGACCTCGTTGTTCGGTACCCGGACCGCTACGGCGAGAGTATCGAAGCTCTTGCTTCCGCTCCCATCGACGCCGCTGGGGAGCGCTTCACGGCGCTGGGACAGGTTGCCCGGGTCGAGCGCACCCTGGCGCCCAACCTGGTGCAGCGTGAGAATGCCAAGCGCCGCATCGTCGTCATGGCAAACACCGAAGGCCGGGACATCGCCGGAGTGGTCAAGGACATCCGCTCAGCCCTGCCAGACACGCCGCCGGGGATCTACATCGAGATTGGCGGACAGGCCGAGAGCGAAGAGAAGGCGACCCGCACGATCGCGGTCCTGTCGGCCCTGGCGGTGGTCGTGATGTTCGCCCTGCTCTGGGCAGCACTGCGCTCCGGCCGGGACGCCCTCCTTGTACTCGTGAATCTGCCGCTGGCCCTGATCGGCGGAGTTGCCATCGTGGCGGGTACGGGTGCCATCCTCTCGGTGGCATCCCTGGTCGGCTTCATCACCTTGTTCGGCATCGCTACCCGCAATGGGATCCTGCTGGTCACGCACTACCACCACCTGCTGCACAAAGAGTCTGCGTCGCAACTCGAGGCGGTGCGGCGAGGTAGCGAAGAGCGCCTCGTCCCGGTTCTCATGACCGCCCTAGGGACAGCACTGGCGCTTGTCCCGATCGCTATGGCAGCCGGGGAGCCGGGCAACGAAATACAAGCACCAATGGCCGCCGTGATCCTCGGAGGTCTGTCTTCGTCCACTTTGTTGGTACTGTTCGTGCTGCCGGTGCTTTACCTGCGCTACGGTCGTCCCCCCCAGGCTCTAGAGGATCGCCCATGAATCGTCTTGTCTTCACCCTGCTCCTCTTGTTGCTCGGCTGCAATCAAGATCACGACCACGGCCACGGCCACGCCTCGGCACACGACCACGGACCCGGCCACGAGCAGGCCGCCGGGCATGCTCACGAAGATACCCACGAGCAAGATGCCGGGCACAATCACGGCACCGAGCACGCCACGCCCGCCGCCCCCCTGTCCTCGGCCACATTGTCGCCAGCTGCGTTCCCAATCGGTGCCTGGACAGCAAGCCTCAATCCCTCGGGGGAGGGTCTGCGACTGACCATGGTCGATTCCGGCGGTGTCACGGTGGGAGCCGAAGGGGAAGCCAAGATCGTGCTCTCGGGCACGGGGCTCGAGGAACAGCGTCTGACACTGCCTGCTGTAGATGGTGGTTGGGCAGGTCCTGCGAAGCTCACGGGCGCGAAGGGCTACACCGCGGTGGTGAGTGTCACGATCGCTGGGACCACAGAGAGCGGCAAGGTGAGCTGGGGCGAGGTGCCGGAGGTCAAAGCGGGTCCCGCGACACACGACCATGGGGAGAAGGGCCACGACCATGGGGAGAAGGGCCACGACCATGGGGAGAAAGGCCACCAACATCGGTAAGCACCGAAGGGCCGGCGGCGACTGACCGATTCGAGGGTCGTTCCGATAAGCGCTCCAGGGCGACTACATCACTCGACTTACCCCCAGTCACTTCCCAGCACACCGGGGAAATAGCCCCGGCCTCCCCCTTCTCGTTCGTACAGGCTAGGCTGGCTCGTTGGAGACAACATGGGCTCGACGACGCCAAGGCTGCTGCTTCTGGTCTGCCTGTTGTGTGGGTTCGGGGCCTGCTACCTGCACACTCCAAGCGGCGACGACGACGACAGCGCGGATGACGATGACTCGGCCGATGACGACGACACGTCCGGCGACGACGACAGCACCGCGGCAGATGACGACGACAGCACTCCCGACTGGCCCGACCCGCTCACGCAATGCGCGGCTGCTGATGCCTCGATGAGCTTCTCACCGACCGAGCCCCAGACCGGACAGGTGGTAGATGTCCGGGTGACAGCAGACACCGGCTACGTCTACATCGGCATGGCTGTCTATGGACCCGGCGCTTGGACCGAGATGAGCTCCAGCATCTCGGGAGCAGGACCCTTCACGTGGTCTTACCAGTACACGCTCAACACACAAGGTTGGTATCGCTTCGCCTTCTCGGCCGACACCGGCTCCACGCCGATCTGTGAAGGCGAACTATTCGTCCACGGGGAGGAGGTCGGTGACGATGATGATGATGACGACACCAGCACCGGTGGCGGACCTCCCCCGGACAATCCATTCGGCATCGGCCTGGTCGGTCCGGGTTCCAGCACGACTTGGGATCTAGCCCGGGAACTCACGGGGCCAGGGGGCCACATCAAGTTGATCCTGCCCGGTGTGCAGCCTGGTATGACTGCCGCTCCTCCGACCTGGGTAGAAGCTGTCCAATCCGTCTATGACCGGGACCTCGTGCCCGTTATTCGACTCGGGCCCCCCTGGGGAGACCGCAACATCCGCGAAGACAGCGACGACGCGAACCATCGCAACTACACGAGCCTCGCGGCGAGCTACGCGGCGGTCGTCGGCGGCCTGCCGCTACGCGACGACTGGCCTCTCTGGATCGAGGTCCACAACGAACCGAACCTCTGCTACGAGTGGGAGTGTGATGCCTCCGTCGGCTGGCTCGACTCGGCCACTCGAGCCGCCGAGTACGCGGCCTTCTTGCGCGACGTCAACGCAGCACTACAGGCGCTCGGCGAAGCCCGGATCCGCGTGCTCAACGGTGGGCTTGCACCCGGTGGTGCAGTGTCGTGTGAGTGCGGTACTGCGAACTTCTCACCCGGCGAGACGAGCCTGGACTTCATCAGCGCGATGTTGGCCGAGGTGCCGGGAATCTTCGCAAGCCTCGACGGTTTCTCGTCCCATCCCTATCCAGCCTCAGGGGCTGGCTTTGGGTTTTTCGACACCTACAGCAATTCTGGGATCGGCCTGGCCTGGTGGAGCCAGGAGATCGCAGCAGCAGGAGTCAGCTCCCATCCGGTACTGATCACCGAGACGGGCTGGACGGTGGGGGCAGGGGCCTTCGGAACACGCCAGGACGTCGCCGACTGGACTCTGTCGGCCTGGCAGAACGACTGGTTTCCCCATCCCCAGCTCGAGGCGGTCATGCCCTTCCAACTCCAAGATGCTGCCTGGGAGGACTTCGCCTGGGTACAGGTCGACGGAACGCACTACCCCGTATTCGACCGGATCCGTGACTGGCGCTGCAGCATGTCCTTCCCCGGCCCCTGCTGAGCCACGGGAGTTCCAGCGTACAGGGACGAGTTCTACTCGGAGATCTCAACTCCTGAAGGACGAATGGTCCGATCCTTCGGTTCGCCGTCGAACCGTACCCGGATCATCTTTGCCGTAGCTCCGACGACCATGCCGCGCCCATAGTTCGGGTGGGTGACGATGGTCCCGTCTGGGGGAGCATCGGGGTTCCGGGGAGTCGATTTGCCGCCGATGCCTTGCGGTCTGCGGATCAGCGGACGGAGGGGGGCGCCAAATTCCTTGCGTCCGTCCTCGAAAGCGGCCACGACCACGCCGGCGGATCCCTTGTCCGTGTGCAGCACCCGAACCCGGAGCAAAGGCTCGATCTCCTCGAGCCCTTGGACCTTGTTGAACGCGAACTGCTTGCCGCCGTCCAGTCGGACCACGCCACGACCGAGTTCCGGTCGATACCAAATAACTGTGCCTTCTACCTGCATTATCCAACCCTTCGAAGGCTACAGGATACTCTACCTAGACCAATAGCTCAGCAGAGTGAACAGAACACCTCGTATCGGACCTCCGAGCAAACCCTGTTTGTCTTAGGATTACCGCTCGCCCCGGCCAAGCCCTCGCGACTCCATAGGCGGGGGATAATCGCTGTAATATCAGCAGCTTATGGATCGCTCGCGGAGCACTCCGGGTCTCTGGGTCAGGTAGATTCGGCTGCAGGCGAGCGCTGGGCTCTGGCGAACCTTCCCTTCGCCACTTTGAGGGGAAGTCACCAATCGAAGCCGGTTGTTGTCCTTGTTCACCCTGGCATTCCTGGTTGTTCTTCCTGCCCGAAATGCTGACGATGACGACGACGACTCAACTGTCGATTAGATCGGCCAGTACTGGCGAACTCTGGGGGCGGGGAAGGAGTGCCATGGAAGCAGCGTAGTCTGTCGGAGATGGCTTGTGCAGCACCCATCTTTGAGCCACGGGCCGGCGACCGCCTCCCCTCGAGTTGGCGGTGGTGTCGAGTGAACACAGGGCCTCTTATGCAAGCCGACCTGGCGCCTAGCCCTGAGTTACCTTTCGAGCGCCGTGTTTGAGCAGCCAGAGCTCCAGCCGTTCCCGTTGATCTCCCTGGACCAGGACGTCCGGCCCTTCGAGACTGGCTCCGCAGCCCATCTGCTTGCGAATCCGTCGGGCGAGGGAGGATAGATCTTCCTCTTCGGAGAGGCCTCTGGCACTGAGAAGAGTGGCCGCCCTACCTCCGCGGCCCTTCTTGGAGATCCGCACAATCCAACGCTGAGCGCGAGCGACGACATCTCCTGATGGGGAGCTGTGCGTATGTTGTTCCGCGGGACCTTGCTCTGCCGAGTCGGAACTGCCCGTGAAGCCCTGCGCCACCAGGAGATCTCCCAGGCCTCCGCTGAAAGGTTCCTCCCTGCTGACTTGTTTGCCCGGAACTTTGGGCTGCTGCCTGCGCTTCTTCTTTCCCATCGGTTGGAACGGCTCCCAGTTTCTTGAGGCGGATCACGCCGACAAGCGAGCTTAGGTTAATTCCGTCGAGCTAGCCGTCGACCTCGCCCCTGGCGCATATCCCCCAGCGTTAGAAGCAAAACGAAGCCGGGGCGAGCACAGGTAAAATAACGCACCTTGCCCGAACGACTGTCCCGGAGGACCCGTCCGTGCGCTCGAGTTGTCTGTATGAAGTCCCACCGTTGTGGCATCTCCTCAGGCTGTCCTCAGTGCTGCTTGCCTGCAGCGTGATGGCCTGTACTCCGCCCCTTGAAGATCTCGAGACGATCGACCCGGGCCCGGACAACAACCCTTGTTGGGACCACTCGGGCGAGGTCATTACCAACTTTCACTCGCCGCTACCCCTGTCCTACCAATACCAGGAGTACTGCGCCCCCGAGCCCGACGACGACGTCGAGTGCAGCGGCATCTCCAACGACAGCGCCGAGGTTGGCCGGGTCTTCCTGGCACAGACCCACCTGATGCAGCCCGAGTGGCCTTTCTTCTACCTGGCCGCTGACCGACCGGCCTACCTACAGGTGCAGGTCGACGGCATCGGAGAAGCGCCGCAAGTCCGGGTCGAAGCCACGACCAACGGCGGCTTGATTGGTCGCCGCTGTCTCGCAGGCCCCAGCACCCTCTCGAATACCGGGGAGCTCGCCGTCGACGACCGTGGGAACCAGTTCACAGCGACCCTGCCGAGGACCTGGCTGAGAGAGGGGGTCTCCCTCGAGATCACCGCAGGCTCCGCAAGGCGACACTTCTCCGCAGAAGACCTAGGGCTGGGGCCCAAGCCCGAGCTCAACCTGGTGGTGGTGCCCATGTCGGTACTCAACTACAACGAAGACGAGCAGGACATCGAGCCCCGAGACGATTTCCTGCCCGACTTCGCCTCAGCCATGCCAGCCAGTCACACCCGGCTCGGCCGTTTTCCCCGGGAATTGAAGTTACCGACTCTTGCCTCAGGTGGTCCCTGGTCGGAAGAGGGGGGGCCCCCGGTGCTCCTGGAGGCTCGGCTCTGTCGGGACGGTGAGTCGGAGGCGACAGACGACTGCACAGAGCACCCCGAACTCCATGATGGAGACCTTAATGCGACAGCCCTTCGGTTCATTGATGCTCTGTTGCGGGCGACCGGAGACTTCTCTCACAGCTACTACTACGGACACACCGGGGGCCTGTTCCCCGGGGGCTGGGGCGGAGGCAAGGCCTTTGTCAGTGCGGACTACGAGGGAATCACCATCCACGAGGGAGGCCACAGCCTCAGCCTTCCGCACTGGGGCGAAGGTCCTTACCAGAACACCGCACCCGAACAGTGGGACTATCGATATCCCTACGGGGGAGTCGAAGACGACGGTGGAGGGCGCGGAGACTCCTGGAATTACTACCAGAACATCGACGAGATCATCTCTCCCCTGTGCGAGGACAGCAACTCGGAAAACTTCGGCGAGGAACGCTCCGACGCCATGCAGCGCAACAACTACTGCCTGGAGACCCGCAGCGACGGACTCGGCCCCTGGGACGGCTTTTCGGACTTTTCCGCCTATGCGATGTTTCGGCATATGAACGGCGCTGCAGTACCAAGGGAAGGAAATGTGCCTTACGAGCGCAGCGGCGAGGGCATCTTTCACTTGCCGACCAGCGAAGGCTACCCGACCCTGCAGTTCGACGGAGAAGACGACCGGGTTCTGGTCCGTCATGACGAGAGCCTCGAATTACGCAACTGGGAGACGCTCCCCTGCTTCGTTCCTCAAGAGTGGGATGTCCCGGTCTACACGATCTATGGCAGCTACCATCCAGACTACGACGAGGCCACGATTCTCTATGAGCCCCTCCAATATGAGGGGAATCTGCCCGGGATCGTAGATCCCACTGATCCCGAGACCTTTGCTCAGTTGGCCGCCTTCCCAGACGGGCCCTATCGGGACCACTTCTGGTGGGCGAAGGACCTCACCCTCAAGTTCATTTACGAGGACGGCAGCACGATCCACGCCATCTACCCTTATGGAGGGGTAGGACGAGACTGGACGCTCGGCTCGGGGCCCTGGCGATTCGACATGCTGTATTTCGCCATGACGGTGCCCGCTGTTCAGCCTCTGACTCGAGTCGAGCTGTATCACCGTCCCTTTGTCGTGCGTTACCCCGAGTACGGCACCGAAGGAAACATCAGGCACGCAGCTCACGGGATCACGGCAGAGAACTTCATGGCTGCCGCCACCCTGCTGAAGTCCATCGACCTCTAGGGACAACCGGCTGCTGGACAGCCAAACACAGCAACCGGCGACCTGTTTGCGCATCCCCCCCCGGGAAGTCCGCTCTTCATGGTGCTCCCTCCGAGTGCTGTGGGAACAGAAGTCATTGTCCTGCTCCTACCGTGGAGTCAGTTGCCGGTTGCCGGGGATGCCACCTCGGTCCAGCTGGCCCGCACTGGCAGACCGACAGCGCCAGGCACCGGCCCCTGGCACATCCCCCCAGCATGTTCGTTACTCAGGTAGTTTCTGAGCAGCTTCGGTAGGCTCTCGCACACGCAGTGCGGCGGTGGGCCGAGGTCGGCCGGTTCGGGAGGGGTTTTCTGCACCGCCCCCTGGTAACCTCCCGCGTTCAGCAGAGTTGATATAAAGCCTCTTATCGGCCCTTAAGGTCAGGAGAACCCCATGACAGAAGGCGAGAATGGCGGATGGAAGATGGACGACCTGCCCGAACACGGGCTCGGCGTCGCCCTCAAGCCACTCCTCAAACACCTGGAACCGCTCAAGGGGAAGGGACGCACGATCTTCATCGCGCTGGCCGTGCTGGCAGCGCTGACCACGGTCTCGCAGATCTTCTTTCAGCTCGAACCCGAGGAGGAGGCCATGGTGCTCCGCTTCGGCAAGCCCCTGCCCGATGTCTTCGCGTCGGGCCTGCACACGAGGATCCCCTTCGTCGACCAGGTCTACAAGGTCCCGGTGCACAGGCAACAACGGATGGAGTTTGGCTACCGAAGCACCTCCTCGTCCCCCGCGAAGGGCAACGCCACGAGCCACAACACCGAGTCGTTGATGTTGACCGGCGACCTCATGCTGGTGCACGTGCTCTGGTCGCTCGTCTACAAGATCGAAGACATCAG
>CAZBDA010000126.1:0-14904 GCA_964490445.1 uncultured Rickettsiales bacterium
ATACCGCCGGTGACGACGACCTCGAGCCTGGCGATGACGACGACGCGGTCGGTGACGACGATCCCGCCGGTGACGACGACACTGCCGGTGACGACGACGACAGCGAGGACCCGCCCGTACCCGTCGAGCAACTGTGCGACGACGGCCACGACGACGACAGTGACGGACTCATCGACTGCGAAGACCCCGACTGCGCCGGCGAGACCTCCTGCTCCCAGCCAGGCGCCCTGGACATGCACACGCAACTCACCTTCGATGCCAACGGCACGGCAAAGGCCTTTGGGGTCGGCGACTGCACGCTCGAGTTCGCCGGAGTGCTGAGCGAGATCCAGACGGGCAACACCTGCACGACCTGCGATGCCAGCTACGAGGGCGCGGTCAGCTACGGCCCGGACAACTGCCCCGAGGACTATCTCGACCGGCCGCCGGTGGTGGCCTACGGAGTCACCTTCCTGGGGCCGGGACAACGTGAAATCTGGAAGCGCGACTCGGAAACCGGCGAATGGGCCAGCCTGGGAAGTTGGGGCCCATCAGCCACCGGGCCCTACGTCGTCGAACGCCAGGAACCGGTGTTCTACGACTCCTTCCTGGGCGAGCTCGAGGTCGGCTCCTTCGTGATGGTCCAGACCTTCACGGACAGCTTCTGAGCTGGGCAGGCGGCAGTCAGTCGGCCTGGCGGGCACGCGCTTCGGCGACGGCCTGGCCCAACTCAGATTCAGGCGGAACACCCAACTCGGTGGCGATGGCATCGGCCTCGGCAAGGGCCGAGCGTGCAGCTTCCGCGCCGCCGGCGAGGTGCTCTACCACCGACTTCTTTGCAAGTAGCTTGCCCAGCTCCAGCTTGTGAATGCCGCGCAAGCGCGGCTCGCCCTCGGCGATCAGGGCCCGGGCCGTTTCATACGAGCCTTGCTGAGCGCGAAGCAGGCCCAGCGAGCCGCGAAACGCACCGGCCGCAAAGGGCATCACTTCGTCGGCCAGGGTGATTGCCTGCTGCAGGTGGTTTTCTGCGCCTTCCAGGTCCTCGTTCGAGAACAAAAGATCGCCCAGGTTGCCGAGCGTGATCGCCTCCAAGCGACGGTCCCCCACCTCGCGGGAAATCGCCAACGAGCGCTGGGAGTGCTCCAGGGACTCGACCACTCGGCCCTGGTCCTGGTGGGCGATGGCCATGTTGCCCAGAGTGATGCCCTCGAAGCGACGGTCACCAACCTCGCGGGCAATCGCCAGCACCTGCCGGAAGGCGGTCATGGCCTCGGCGACTCTGCCCTGGTCGCGGCGCAGGTGCGCCAGGCTGCCCAGGGCAATGGCCTCTCCGCCGGGATTGCCTACCTCACGGTGCATGGCGAGGGACGCGCTCAAGTGCTCCACAGCTTCGGCGGTGCGGCCCAGGTCTTTGAGGGTCATGCCGAGATTGCCCGTGGAGATGGCCTCGCAGTACCGGTCCTGGATCTCACGTTGGATTGCCAGGGCCTGGCGATAGCCTTCCAGGGCTTGCTCGACCTGGCCTTGGTGGCTGGCGAGGTCGGCGAGCCGGGTCAGCGCGGCCCCCTCGCCAGAGCGATCACCGACCGTGCGGTACAACGACAGCGCTTGCTGTTGCTGCGTCTCGGCCTCGTCGGTGCGCCCCACCATGGCCAGCAGGAAGCCCGTACTGCGACACAGGTCGCCGCGTATGGCGGCACTGAGAGGCTGATCCGCGAGCCGCAACAACAAGGACACCCCATCGGCAAAGGGGCCGTGCTGCTGGTAGACCTCGGCTGCGGCCATGGCGCAGGCAACGGCCAGTTCGGCTTTGCCCTGCGCAACGGCGACCTCCACGCCCGCCAGCAGGTTCTCCAACTCCAGGGCGAGGCTGCGACGCCTCGACACCCCTCCGTGCGTGTACAGCGAATCGATTGCATCGCGGCTGCCGAATCGGGCGTATTGTGCGGCATGCCGCGCGGCGGCCTGTTCGGGTCCAGCAGCGCCGGAGCCGGACTCGTTCAGCAACTGCTCAGCCGCATACTCACGGATGCTCACGTACATGCCAAAGCGCGGCTGACCGCGCACCTCCCAACTGCGCAGCAAAGACTTGTCGAGCAGCGAACCGACCACGTCCAGCGACCACGGCGCGTCCGGCCAGGGCCGCAGATCCAGCACGTCTTCAGCTGCTTCCATGAAGAAGCCGTCTCGGAACACCGAGAGTTGGGAGAGGGCCGATTGCTCCCACGGCTCGAGCAGCTCCCAGGACCAGCGGATCATGCCGCGCAGGGTCGACTGCCGACCCGTGTCTCCCCTGCGGCCGCCAGCAAGCAGCTGGAAGCGCGAAGACAGCCGCTCCAGCAAATCGGTCGGCGAGAGCACCCGCGCACGCACCGCGGCCAACTCGATGGCCAGGGGCAGACCATCCAGTTCTTCGACAATGCGCGCCGTCACTGCTCGCGTGTCGACGTCTTCGGGCCAGCGGGCGCCCGCCGAACGGGCCCGCAGCTTGAACAGTGCCTGGCCCTCGACGGGCGGCAGCGGGTCGAGCACGAAAACCTCTTCGCCAGCCAGCTTGAGTGGCTCACGCGAGGTGACCAGGAAGCGCGCCTGCGCGGCAAGCTGCAGCCACAGGCCGACAGTCTCGGGCGCCCACTCCAGCAACTGCTCGAAGTTGTCCAGGACCAGCAGGACCTCGCCCCTGGCCGCGATGGCGTAGCCCAACTGAGCTGCGAGAGCAGGGCTGTCGTCACCACGCAGCGGTACGTCGAGCGCCATCGCCACAGCCTGCAGCACAGCCATCGCTGAGCGCGCCTCGGTCAAGTCCACCAGCCAGGCTCCGCCTCCGAGCTTCGCCCACTGGCTTCGGCCGAAGCGGTTAGCAAAGCGGGTCTTGCCGGCACCGCCGGTGCCCTTCACCGTAACCAGCCGGGCGCCCTGCTCGAACAGGCGGGACAACTCGGCCAACTGCGTCTCGCGACCGACGAAACTGTCCAGCGGGGGCCCGATGTTGGTTCGCGGTCGTGGCCCCGAGGCAATGTCGGTGCTCGGCTCCGGAGACGTACTGCCAGCATCCTGCGTGGCGCCAAACGCCAGGGTCGCAGCCCAGCTCGCCCCGGTTGCTGCCGCATACTCTGTAGCCCAGCTGGTCGGCAGCCAACTGCGCAGGCGAGGGTGACCGCCCACCGCGACGCGCAGCGATTCCAGCTCCGAGAGCATGACTTCGGCACTCGCATAGCGGTCCTCGGCCGCAGGCTCGAGGCAGCGCAGCAGGATCCTGCTCAGGCCCGGCACCGAGGCGTCGACCTCGCCCACCGCCTGCGGGGGCAACAGGGGAGCAACAAGTTCCCCTTCGGCGAGCAGGCGCTTGTGGATGTACTGCCTGGGCAGCAGCTTCGCAGTAGCCAACTCGGTCAACAGCACCGCCAGCGAGAACAGGTCCGAGCGGCCATCCAGTGGATTGCCCATCAACTGCTCGGGAGACATGTAGGACAAGGTCCCCGCAGCGTCGGCGAATTCCCGGCGGCCCCCAGCCAGCTCGCCGCGCTGGGTGATTGCGATCCCGAAGTCGGCGAGCTTCACCTCGCCGTCCCAGGACAGCAGCACATTGGACGGCTTGAGATCACGGTGCACCAGTCCCGCAGGCATGCCCTCGGAACTCAGCGCATGAGCCGAGCCCAGCCCGGCGGCTGCAGAAGCGGCGATCTCGAGCACAACCGCCGCCGGGACGGGCGCAGCGCTGCGGATGAGCTGGTGCATAGTCACGCCCACCACCAGTTCCATGGCGATGAACAACTGCCCGTCGACTCCTCCCAGTTCGTAGACATCGACGATGTTGGGGTGCTTGAGCAAACCGCCCAGGCGCGCCTCGCGGATGAAGTACTCGACCTGGGTGCTGCTCGCGCGCTTCGCCGCTTCAGCCTTGATCACCTTCAGCGCGACCGGCTTGCGGAAACCCGCCGGGCCGAGCAACTCCGCCTGGAAGACCCGGGCCATGCCGCCTTCGCCGAGGATGGACTGCAGCTCGTAGCGACCGAAGCGATGCGGAAGATCCGCAGCCGCGAGCTGGTCGAGTTGGGAGACCACCATCTGCGAAGTGTACTCGCAGCAGTGCTTGCGTTGTTCCCCAGCCGCAGAGCACGCCGAAGCTGCGTGTTCGCGGTAGGCTGGCGCGGAATCGTTGCGCGGCCAGGAGCAGAACAGCCAATGAGTCTCTTCGAATCGGAACTGGAAGTCGCCACGCGGGCCGCCCAAAGGGCCGCCGAGATCCATCGCAGCGGTCGGAACAAGGACCTGGAGATTGCCTTCAAATCCACCAACATCGACCTGGTCACCCAGGTCGACACCGACTCGGAGCGGGCGATCCGCGAGATCCTGCAGGACAGCTTCCCCGACGACGGAATCGTCGGCGAGGAAGAAGGAGAAACCCGCAGCTCGTCGACGCGGCGCTGGTTCGTCGACCCCCTGGACGGCACTCTCAACTACACCCACAGCTTTCCTTACTACTGCGTCAGCGTCGCCCTGGAAGTAGACGGCGTGCTGCGGGTCGCGGTCGTACTCGACTCGGTACGCGATGAGCTGTTCACGGCGGTCTCGGGCGGCGGGGCGCAGCTCAACGGGCAGCCCCTGGCCGTGACCGAGCGGCAGCGACTCGGCGAATCCATGCTCGGTACCGGCTTTGCCTACAGTCCCGAGCGGATGCAGGAAAACCTGCTGTACTTCGAGAAGATGCTGCCCCTGGCACGCGCGATCCGCCGACCGGGCGCCGCCGCGCTCGACCTGGCCTGGACGGCAGCGGGACGGCTGGACGGCTTCTGGGAGCTGTACCTGAACTCCTGGGACGTAGCCGCCGGCAGCCTGCTGGTCACCGAGGCCGGCGGCCGGGTCTCCGACGAGCACGGCGAGGCGCATCGTCTGGACGGCCGGGTCATCGTCGCATCGAACGGCCTGATCCACGACGAGCTACTCGCCGCCCTGGCGTAGCCGAACGCACTCCCTGCTTGACCCGCGCGTGAGGGTCCGGTACCTCATGCCCTCCTCGCGGCAGCCCATAGCAAGGAGGAGGAGCCATGACCTGGTCCGCCGACAACCTGATCTTCCGCCCCGAGCAATGCAATGACACGCCCGGCGTCGTCAATCGCGTCAGCACAAGGGACGCCGGCTGGGACCTGCTCGGCTGCGAGATCCGCAGCCTGGCGGCCGGCGAGCAGTGGCACCACGACAGCGAAGGCTGCGAGGTCGCCCTGGTGTTGCTCGGCGGCACCTGCTCGGTCGAGTCCAATCGCGGCAACTGGCAACTGGGCGGGCGACGCGACGTGTTCTCGGGGGTGGCCGACTCGCTGTACCTGCCGAGGGACACCCAGTTCGAGGTCTGCGCAGGTGACGATGGCGTCGAGATCGCCTGGGCCTGGGTCCCCACCGACCGCGACCACGAGCCCAAAAGGGTGGCGCCCGGCCAGTGCCAGATCGAGATCCGCGGCGGTCACAACGCCACCCGGCAGATCAACCACATCATCCCGCCCGGCTTCGACTGCCACCGCATCGTTGCCTGCGAGGTCTACACGCCCGGCGGCAACTGGAGCAGTTACCCGCCCCACAAGCACGACACCCACACCGAAACCCCCGACGGCGCGCTCCTCGAAGCCGACCTGGAAGAGGTCTACATCTACAAGATCCAGGGGCCGAAGGGCTACGCGATCCAGCGCGTCTACACCGACGACCGCAGCCTCGACGCCGCGGTGGTCGCGCACGACAACGACATCGTGCTGGTGCCCGAGGGCTACCACCCGGTCAGCGCCGCCTATGGCTTCGACTGTTACTACCTGAACTTCCTGGCCGGCTCGGCCCAGTCGCTGGCAGCCAGCGACGACCCCGACTACGCCTGGACCAAGGACACCTGGAACCACCAGGACCCCCGCATTCCCATGGTCTCGGTGGATCCCGGCGCCAGCTGAGCAACGCAGATCCTAAGCCCATGACGACTCGCTACGACCTCCTGGCCATGGGCCGCAGCTCAATCGACCTGTATTCCAACGACGTCGGTGCTGCATTCACCGACATCAGCAGCTTCGGCGCCTTTGTCGGCGGCAGCCCCACCAACATCGCGGTGGGTGCGCGGCGCATGGGTCTGAACGTCGCCCTGCTGACCGCGGTCGGCGAAGATCCCGTCGGTGACTTCGTGCTCAACTTCCTCGACAAAGAGGGGGTCGACACCGGCTTCATTCCCCGCAAGGAAGGCAAGCGCACCAGCGCAGTCGTGCTGGGCATCGAGCCTCCCGATCGCTTCCCGCTGGTGTTTTACCGCGACGGCTGCGCCGACATCGAGTTGTCGATTGACGACGTGCTGGCGGCACCCATCGCAAACTGCCGCGCGCTGGTAATCACCGGCACGGGCCTGAGCCGCGACCCCTCCCGCAGTTCGACCATGCTCGCCGCCGAGCTGGCCCACGAGGCAGGAGCCACCGTGATCCTGGATGCCGACTTCCGCGCCAACCAGTGGGACGACCCGCGGGCCTTTGGCGTCGCCGTGCGGGCGATCCTGCCGATGGTGGACGTGGTCATCGGCACCGAGGAAGAGCTCAAGGCAGCCGCGCCGGGCGGACAGCTCGACCTGAAGATCCATGATTCCCAGATCTCGAGCCCCGAAGTGGGCGGTGACCTGGCGGCCTCGGTACACGCCCTGTTGGCACGAGGCCCCACAGCCCTGGTGGTCAAGGCCGGCGAGCGCGGCGCCGCCGTGCACACCAGCGATGGCGAGGTTCACCACGCAGCGCCCTTTGCCGTGGATATCTGCAACGTGCTGGGCGCCGGCGATGCCTTCGCCAGCGGCTTCATCTACGGAATGCTCGAAGGCTGGGACTGGACCCGCTGCGCCCGCATGGGCAATGCCCTGGGCGCCATCGTCGTCACCCGCCAGGGCTGCGCCAACTTCATGGCGACCCACGAAGAGGCCATCGACTTCATCGAGTCTCGCGGAGGCATGTAGTGGCGAGCTTCGAGGCCGACACCTTCCTGCCGCGCAGCGTGCTGGAGAAGCTCTGCCAGCTGCGCGTCGATAGCCCCGACGAGGTGATGGAGATCGCCGCTCGACGCCCGCCTAAGCGACCACTCCCCGACGACGGCAGGCTCTGTCTGCTGGCAGCGGACCACACCGCGCGGGGCGTCACGGCCGCCGGCGGCGAGCCGATGGCCATGGCCGACCGCCACGACCTGCTGGCCCGCATCGTGCGCGTCCTGCACGGCGGCGCCGTCGACGGCGTGATGGCGACCATGGATATCCTCGAAGACCTGTTGCTGCTGCACCACCTGCTGGTGGAAGCAGGCGGCGAGGGACTCATCGAGGGCAAGTGGCTGGTGCCGAGCCTCAACCGGGCCGGGCTGGCCGGCTCTGCCTGGGAACTCAATGACCCCCTCAGCGGCGCCTCGCCGACCACCTGCGTTCGCATGGGCATGGATGGCGGCAAGGCCCTGCTGCGCATCTGCGAGGACGACCGCGATTCGCTGGCGACCATCACTGCAGTCGCCGCTGCGATCACCGAGATGAACAGCTACCGGCTGCCGTTCTTCCTCGAGCCGCTGCCGGTGGTCCGAGGGGACAGCGGCTGGCAGGTGGTCAAGGAGGCCGCAGCCCTGGCCCGCATCGTCGGCATTGCCGCAGCGCTGGGCGACAGCAGCCGCTACCTGTGGCTGAAGCTGCCGTGGTGTCCAGGCTTCGAGCAGGTGGCCGCCGCCACCACGCTGCCGATCCTGCTGCTCGGTGGCCCGGCGGGCGGCGTGCGCAGCATGCTCGCCGAGCTGCACGATGGGCTGGCGTCGGCAGCCAACGTTCGCGGCACGCTGCTGGGACGCAAGGTGCTGTACCCCGGCGACGCGGACCCACTGCCGGCCGCACGCGCAGTGGCGGGACTGGTGCACCAGGGCTGGAACGTCGAGCGCGCAGAACAGGCGCTGGACGAGCCGGCCGGCGCCCTCGATGGGATCTCTCGCTGGCTGGCGTGAAGGGTAGGAGGAAGCACAGATGGCAACCCAACGACTGACCATGGCCCAGGCGCTGGTCGCGTACCTGGCGAACCAGTACGTGCGCCATGACGGCAACGAGCAACCGTTCTTTGCCGGCTGCTTCGGGATCTTCGGACACGGCAACGTGGCGGGCATGGGCGAGGCGCTGCAGCAGCGCTCGGACTTCCGCTACTACCAGGCACGCAACGAGCAGGCGATGGTGCACACCGCCGCTGCCTTTGCCAAGATGCACAACCGCCGCCGCACCTTTGCCTGCACCACCTCGGTGGGCCCCGGCGCGACCAACATGATCACTGCCGCCGCCGGCGCCACCATCAACCGCGTCCCGGTGCTGCTGCTGCCCGGCGATATCTTCGCCCGGCGCAAGGTTGCTCCCGTGCTGCAGCAGCTCGAGGCCACCTGGACGCAAGACGTCTCGGTGAACGACTGCTTCAAGCCCATCTCGCGCTACTGGGACCGCATCAACCGGCCCGAGCAGCTGGTCACCTCGCTGCCCGAGGCGATGCGGGTGCTGCTGTCTCCGGCCGATACCGGCGCGGTCACGCTGGCCCTGCCGCAGGACGTGCAGGCTGATGCCTGGGACTACCCGGCCGAGTTGTTCGAGCGCAGGGTCTGGACGATCCCGCGACCGCGCGTCGACCGCGACCTGCTCGCCCAGGCCGGCGAGTGGATCCGCGCCAGCAGCTGCCCGCTGGTGGTCGCCGGTGGTGGCGTCATCTACAGCGAGGCCACCGAGACGCTGGCAGCCCTGTGCGAGCAGACCGGCCTCGCCGTCGCCGAGACCCAGGCCGGCAAGGGATCGCTTCACCACGAGCACCCGGGATCGCTGGGCGCCATGGGCGTGACCGGCACCCCCGGCGCCAACCGGCTGGCACGCGACGCCGACCTGGTCATCGGCATTGGCACCCGCTACAGCGACTTCACCACGGCGTCCAAGACCGCCTTCGCCAATCCCAACGTTCGCTTCATCAACATCAACGTCGCCGACTTCGACGCGCACAAGCACGCAGGCCTGGCCCTGGTGGGTGACGCGCGGGCCTGCCTCGAAGAGTTGGCCGAGGCGCTGGCGGGCTGGCAGGTGTCGACCGACTACAGCGAGCGGGTCTCGACCTGGCGCGGCGAGTGGGATGCCGAAGTCGACCGCATCTACGACCTGGGCCATGGCCCCCTGCCCAGCCAGGGCGAAGTCATCGGTGCGGTGAACCGCTTCGCGCAGCCCCGCGACGTGGTGGTCTGCGCGGCAGGCAGCCTGCCGGGCGACCTGCACAAGCTGTGGCGCAGCCGCGACCCGAAGAGCTACCACATGGAATACGGCTACTCGTGCATGGGCTACGAGCTGGCCGGTGGCCTGGGCGTGAAGATGGCCGACGCCAGCCGCGAGGTCTACGTCATGGTCGGCGACGGCTCGTGGCTGATGATGTCCCAGGAGATCGTCACCGCAGTGCAAGAAGGCATCAAGCTGACGGTCGTGCTGCTCGACAACCACGGCTACGCCAGCATCGGCGGCCTGTCCAAGGCAGTCGGCAGCGACGGCTTCGGCACCAAGTACCGCTTCCGCACCGAGGCCGGACTGACCGGCGAGGTTCTGCCGGTGGACTACGCGGGCAACGCCGCCAGCCTGGGGGCCCACACCATCACGGCAGGCACGATGTCCGAGTTCGCAGATGCGCTGGCCGAGGCCAGGGCGCAGGACCAGGTGACGGTCATCGTCGTCGAGACCGACCGGCGCCAGCGGGTGCCGGGCTACGAGTCCTGGTGGGATGTCCCGGTCGCCGAGGTCTCCGAGAATTCCGAGGTACGCGCCGCACGTGCCGCCTACGACAAGGCAAGCGCTGCTGAGCGCTACCACCTGTAGGACGAGCCGGACATGACTTCCATCCAGGTCGCCAACGCACCCTGTTCGTGGGGCGCGCTCGAGTTCGACGCCAGCGACGGCGAGCTGCTGGCAGGGACCAGTCCCGACTGTCACCAGGTGCTCGACGAGCTGCGTCGCTCGGGCTACTCGGCCACCGAGCTCGGTGACTGGGGCTTCATGCCGACCGAGCCCAGCGACCTGCGCGAACTGCTGGCTCGCTACCAGTTGCCCGTGCTCGGTGCCTTCGTGCCGGTAGCGCTGGCGGACGCGGCAAACCACGAAGCAGGCGTCGCCTGCGCCCTGCGGGTGGCGCGGCTGCTGGCGGCAGTCAACGACGAGGCCTTCATCGTGCTGGCCGACGACAACGGCAGCGATCCCGAGCGCACGCGCTGCGCCGGCCGCATCACCGCGGAGCATGCCCTGGACGAGCAGCGCTGGGCCGTGTTTGCCGCGGGAGCAGAGCGCATAGCCAAAGCGGTGCGTGACGAGACCGGCCTGCGCACGGCGTTTCACTTCCACTGCGGGGGATTCGTAGAGACCCCGGCCGAGGTGGACGTGCTGATGCAGCGCACCGACCCCCAGTTGCTGGGCCTGTGCTTTGACACGGGCCACTACGCCTACGGTGGCGGCGACCCCATCGAGGGCCTGCGCAAGCACGCCGAGCGGGTCTGGCACGTGCACTTCAAGGACTGCCACCAGGAGGTCGCCTCGCAAGCCCGCCGCGATGGCTGGGACTACTTCGAGGCGGTCGGCCGCGGCGTGTTCTGCGAGCTGGGACGAGGCGAGGTGGACTTCGGGGGCATCCTCGCCCAGCTGCAAAAGATGGACTACAGCGGCTGGATCGTCGTCGAGCAGGACGTGCTGCCCGGCATGGGCACCCCCTTTGAGAGCGCCTGCCGCAACCGCAAATTCCTCGGCACCCTGGGACTGTAGGAGACAGAGATGGCTGAGCAGGGAATCGGACTCGGAGTCCTCGGCGCGGGCCGGATCGGCCAGATCCACGCCCGCAACATCGCCACCCGCATTGGCGGCGCGCACCTCGCGGCGCTGTACGACCCGCGCCCCGGCGCCGCCAGCGAGTTGGCCTCGCAGCTCGGCGCTGTCACCTGTCACGCCAGCGAGGACGAGCTACTGGCCGATCCTGCGGTCGACGCGGTGCTGATCTGCTCTTCCACCGACAGCCACGCGCGACTCATCGAGGCGACCGCAGCTCGGGGCAAGCCCATCTTCTGCGAGAAGCCCATCTCCATCGACCTGGACACGGTAGACCGCGCGCTCGACGCCGTAGATCGCGCCGGCGTGGCCCTGCAGATCGGCTTCAACCGACGCTTCGATCCGAACTTCCGCGAGGTACGCCGGGTCGCGGCCGCGGGCGGCATCGGCACCCCAGAGATCCTGCGCATCACCAGTCGCGATCCGGGTCCCCCGCCGCTGGACTACATCGCGGTCTCAGGCGGCTTGTTCTTCGACATGACCATCCACGATTTTGACATGGCGCGCTACCAGACGGCCGCCGAGCCGACCTCGATCTACGCGGTCGCCGGTGTGCGGGTCGACCCGGCCATCGGCGAGGCGGGCGACATCGACACGGCCATCGTCACCATCGAGTTCGACAACGGCGTGTTCTGCAGCATCGACAACAGCCGGCGGGCAGCCTACGGCTACGACCAGCGGCTCGAGTACTTTGGCTCAGCGGGCATGGCCCGCGCCGAAAATGACCTGCCGCACCGCACCGAGGTATCCAACGCCGACGGCGTGCACGCGGCCCTGCCGCTGCACTTCTTCCTGGAGCGCTACCAGAGTTCCTTCCTCGCCGAGCTTCAGTCCTTCGTCGCCAGCCTCGAGTCAGGCACGACCCCCGAGGTCACCGGCATCGACGGACGCATCCCCATCCTGATGGCGCGCGCCGCCAACCGCTCGGTCGCAGAGCGCAGGCCAGTGGGGCTCGACGAGGTGGAGGCGGGCTAGCCGTAAAGGACACTCAGCCGCAGAGCGGCGAGCGACGCCACCCGAGGGGAGCAGGGCAACAGGCTGCTAGCCTTTAGCGGAGGTAAAAAACCAGCGCATCCCGCTTCGAGCCCTTTTTTAGCTTCCGCCCAAAGCAGCTTGCTTCAACCCAGAAATTAAAGTCGCCGCCGGAGTTCGGCCCCCGTTTCAAGATGGACATCGCAATGACCGCCTGGAAGCGGCCGTCATCGACCTGCTTCGCATCCGCGCTGAACGTGACGCGGCTGGTTCGGTAATAGACCACAACACCCTTACAGGCACTGACCGGCCTCCCAGATTCCCTGTCCGCGATCCGCGCCGTGACTATGAGTACCTCCTGGTTGCGCCATTCTTTCCGCGGCGTGTCCACCCGAAGGCGTAGGTCCTGAGAGGCAGCGGTATCCGCCTCTTCTTCCATGCCTTCTGTCTCGTCTTGGGCTGGGACACTCTCCAACTCCTCAGCTGACCGCGCCGAGAACGAGTCATTTTCTGGTTCGGACTCATCATTACCCGAGTCCTGCACACCGCGGAGGAGACGCCGACGTTGCGCTGCCTTGGCCGCGCACGTGCCGGTCGGAAAGGCCCGAAGGTACCTCCTCCAACCTGCCAGATCGTCTCTTTTCTCCGCTGCGCGGCACGCGTTCTCGTCATCCTCTCCAGGGGCGTCGGTGACTGCTTCCGCTGCAGCAGCTGGATCCTCGATCAGCGCAGCTACAGGCGGTGCCTCGAGCTCGGTCTCCTTCACCGTCTCAGGGGTCGGTGTCGTGCCATCAAGCCAGAGCAGCGAACTGAGCACCACAAGGCTGACGAGAAACAGAATCCCAGCAATGAGCGCGATGATGATGACTCGGCGCGGCGAGTTCGAGCCTCCTTCAGACTTTCTCAATCGGGCCGCGGTCAGCACTTCGTCCCCGGCTGCGGGTTCAGCAGGCACCGGATACTTCGACCCCTTCCGTCCTGGCGAGTCCAGCCCGTCAGACATGCTGGTAGCCCCACTGACCTCGTGTCCGTGCTCGCGCGCCACCGCCTGGTGGGCTTCTTCGTCTTGGCGAGCCTCTTCGGCCTGTCGAGCCTCTTCCGCCTGTCGAGCCTCTTCCGCCTGTCGAGCCTCTTCCGCCTGTCGAGCCTCTTCCGCCTGGCGAGCCTCTTCCGCCTGTCGAGCCTCCTCTTCCTGGCGAGCCTCTTCGGCCTGTCGAGCCTCTTCCGCCTGGCGAGCCTCTTCCGCCTGTCGAGCCTCTTCCGCCTGGCGCAACTCTGCGGCTCTGTGGGCCTCCGACTCGAGTTGGTTCGTTGCCGTCCCCGTCGCCAGTTGTAGCGCTTCCGACATGGCCTCGGCACTGCGGGTCCGGTCCTTGGGCGACCGCCCGAGGGCTGCCATCACGACTGCAACAACCGGGCCTGGGATGTCAGGATAGAAGTCCGTGGGGGGAGGCAGAGACTCGTTCAGCTTGCGATGCAGAATTCCGACCGCATCGACACGGTCATCCCAGGGCAGCCGGCCCGCCAGCATCTCGTACAGGGTCATGCCCAGTGCGTACACGTCGGCCCGCTCGTCGACCTTGCCCGCATCGGTGTGTTGCTCAGGCGCCATGTAGTCGACGGTGCCCATGCCGATGCCGGTCTTCGTCTTGCCTGAGCCCGTGTCCTTGGCAATTCCCAGGTCAAGGAGCTTGAGCTTTCGATCGGCAGTAAACAGGACATTCTCTGGCTTGATGTCGCGGTGCAACACCCCCCTGCCGTGCATGTAGGCCACCGACTCCAGCAGCTGCGCAAAAAGCGGACACGCTCGCACCCAGGGGATGGGGCCCGTCTGAGTGCCAATGACCTGGGACAGGGGACGGCCATCGACCAGTTCCATCACCAGGGCGAGCACCTCGCCGTCGACCACCAGGTCGTGGACCTTGACGATGCCGGGGTGGTCGAGCTTCAGACCCAGGCCCGCCTCCCGCTCAAAGCGCTCGGAGAAGGCCGCGTTGCGGGCAATGTGCGGGTGCATCACCTTGATGGCAACCTCGCCACCCTGGCGGGCAGCCATCTCCGAGCTTCGGTGCTGACCGCGATACACGGTGCCCATGCCTCCGTCACCGATGCGGCCGGTGATCCGGTAAGCGCCCACCTGGTGGGGAACCCGCGGGGAACTGGGGGAACGAACGGAGAGTTCTTCGTCCTCGGCCAGCAGGCGATCCCTCTTGCTGTCGAACTGCTCGCGGGTGATCAGGCCCTTTTCCAGGAGCACAGCGAAGCGTTCAAGCTCTTCGGCAATCGACGCCACGCACTGCACCTCCCGACGCGTGAGCCTAACACCCGCTCACAAGCAGGGTCTGGACCGTGGATTGGACGAGGTGGAGGCGGGCTAGCCGGCTGGCTTCACGAGCACTGGGCGATGAGCACGGCAAGCAGACCCAGCAGGAACGGCAGCAACAGCAGACCAGCAAACGTGTTGTCTGACAGTACGCCGGGAGCCACGTCCCCCTCCCCGCTCGCTGCTGGGCCAATCACCGAGCCCCCTGCCTCCACCAGGATCTGCTCCCGGTAGGACTTGTAATCCTCGGCAGACATCAGGCCGGCCTTGTAGACGCGGGAAATTCGCTCGAGTTCCTCAGCCGCGGCCTCTTGCTCGCCCCGTGTCGGCGCAGAGGCCCCGTCCGCCGCTGCAGGAGCGGGCTGCTCGGCTGCAAGGGACGCCTTGCTCAGTGCCTCGCCCAAGTCTGAGGCGCTGCCGGTTCGTGCCTCTCGCTCGTTGGCGAGCGAGCCCATCAGGGCATGCACCACTTCGGGGGAGATGTCCGGGTAGAAGTCGGTCGGTGGGGGGATGTCGCCGCTCAGCTTCTTCTGCAAAACACCGAGCGCATCGAGGTCATCGCCCCAGGGCAGCCGCCCCGCCAGCATCTCGTACAGGGTCATGCCCAGGGCGTACACGTCGGCCCGCTCGTCGACCTTGCCCGCATCGGTGTGCTGCTCGGGCGCCATGTAGTCGACAGTGCCCATGCCGACGCCGGTCCTGGTCTTGCCCGAGCCGGTGTCCTTGGCAATGCCGAGATCCAGCAGCTTGAGCCTGCCCTCGCCGGTGACCAGCACGTTCTCGG
>CAZBDA010000127.1:0-14836 GCA_964490445.1 uncultured Rickettsiales bacterium
TTTACCAGCCAAAAACAGCCTGACAGGGGTTCCCATGAACCATAGAATCTCCCACAACCCGCGCGCTGCATGCGCGCTTCCATGTGGGAGCGCACCCGGGCGCGAAAGCAAACTGGCAAACCACACAAAACCAACCCCTTCGCGGTCATGCCCGCTCCCACCGCCAGCCCGCGGCGGCCGGGGGGTCTGTCAGCAGAGGCCGCCGACCGGCGCCGCGGAGGCGGGCGGCGAAGGCACCGTCGTCATAGAACTCGACCATGCCGCGGCTCTGTCGGGCGCTGATCTCGTCCTCGTGTCGCTCGTCGTCGACGAACCGTGACCACCACAGGTGGGCGAGTCCTTCGCGCGCCTGCTTGTAGTCAGGGATACGGTCCAAGGCTCCGGCGAAGGACTTGGTGGAGGCGGTGAAGGCGTCGATGACCTCTTCGCGGAGGGTCCGCCCGCGGTCCTGCAGTTCCCACATCGGCCGCTTGTGTTCGACGTTGGTCCAGGGATGGATCTGGCCTCGGATCTCACGGGCCTGCTTCTGCGTGTAGTACAGCTCCTGTCGCAAGGCCTCGTAGCGAGCTGTCAGCGACTGACCCTCGAGCACCTTTTCGGAGGCTTCGACGCTGAGTCGTTCCTTCTCGCGGACACCTTCGAGGAATCCTTCCAGTTGAAGAGCAAGTTCACGCGCAGATGCGGTTCGCGCTGCCGGGTCCCGGGCCAGCGCCGCCATGCAGATCTCGTTCAACTCGGGGGGGATCATCCGCTTGGGCGCGCACTGCGACGGCGGCGTCGGGCTCTCCGAACAGCACAGTACGAGTACCTCTTCGGGGTCAGAGTGCTCAAAGGGCCGCCGCAGCGTCAGGACCTCGTAGAGCACGGCTCCCAGCGAGTAGACATCCGAGCAGGTGGAGGCGCGGGACGTACCGCCCAGGATCTGCTCCGGAGCCATGTATCCCGGGGTTCCCGTCAGTGCCAGGTCCTCGTCGTTGTCATCGAGCGGCTCGTCCGTGCGTCGTGCGATTCCCCAGTCGAGCAACTGCACCTCGCCGAAGTCGCCCAACATGATGTTCTGTGGCTTCACATCACGGTGCACGATGCCTCGAGAGTGGGCGAACTCCACGGCCATGCAGACCTGGATGAAGATGGTGATCAGCCGAACCCGCCCGTAGCCTTCTGTGGCCTCTTTCTCGTCGGATGCCTGCTGCTCGAGGATGTCGGCGAGCGTGTTGCCCTGCAGTCGGCGCATGGTGAAGAACGGTTGCTGATCTTCGAGCAGCCCCAACTCGTACACAGGCACGATGTTGGGGTGTTCCAGACCCCCGGCGAGACGCGCTTCCCTCAGTAGTCGCGCGCGAGCTCCCGGACGCTCGGCTTCGTCCCCGAGCAGCGTCTTGAGGGCAACTCTTCGTTGCAGGTCCTGGTCGAGCACAAGCTGGACGACGCCCATCGCCCCACGACCGAGCTCGGTGCCAATGTCGTAGCGTCCGCCGCTGGGGGTGAGTTGCTCGACGACCGCCTCCAGCTGCTGCAAGGTGTCACCGGGCCCTCCGCTGTCGGTAGGGGTGTCGTCGCTGGCTTTGGTCCCTGTCTTCCGTCGCGACCGCCGAGTGGCCTGAAGCTTTCTCTTGGACGAGGTGTCCTCGGGAATTTCGGTGACGGTTCCAGACTTCTGGGTGGACGCGCTGGCGGCGACGTCGGACGTGCTGGCGGCCGCCTTTCTTTTCGACGTCTTACTAGTGCGGGGCTTAGCCGCCATTGAATCCCCTCCAGGTTCCGGTGAGCCGGCGCCATTCTAGCCCGCTTTGCCGCAGGCTCCCGGGCCTGCCCTCCATTCAGTCGTCCGCCGTTTGCTCTGAGGTGGGCAGCTTCTTTACGATCCGCAGGTGTTTGGCGGGGCGTATCTCGACCTTCTCGACGATCTCTCGGTTGCCTGCGCCCGGAAACACCAGGCGGATGCTGTGGATGCCCGCAGGCAACGAGTGTTCCTGCAATGGGGTCACGCCTACCCTGGTTCCGTCTACGTGTACTTCGGACCAGGGATATGAATTGACCGTAAGCAGCCCGGGCTCGAGGGTGGCCGGCTCTTGTTCGGCGGGCTGTACTTCCTGCTGTGGGACCGCTTCGGGCCCCTGTGCTCCGGCGCCGCGTACTCGCTCTCTCTTGCTGTCGCTTGTCACAACGGCAGCCTGCGGCCGCAAGTCTTCTTTTTGTCTTCGCTCCACGGGCTCGTCCGGCGGAACTCTGTTCGGTTTGCTGTCTGCTTCGCTCTTGTCGGGCTCCTCGCCCTGGCCGTCGTTACCCTCCTCGGCGCTGCTCCTGTCTTTGATCACCAGCGGCTCGTTGACGATGAGCTCTTCCTCGATCGTGATCCCAGCGTCCGCATCCTCTGTTTCGGCAACATCGCCTGCGATGGTGGCGGCGGTTTGTGAAGAGAGGTCCTCCCCCTCGGCGATGACAATGCCGCCCTCGAGGATGTTGGACTGCGCAGGGACCTGGCTGTCGTTCTTGCTGTCGGGTGTGGTCAATTGGTAGACGACGATGGCGGTGACGGCGACCAGCAGGAACACTGCCGTGATCGCGATACCGAACTTCTCCCCCTGGCCGACCCGAGTTTGCTCTGGACGGACAGCAGGGACCACCCGGCCGCGATGGTCTCGCTCGTGGAGGATGATTCTTCCGCTGGGCTGGGTCGGCTGACTTGCCGTCCTGTTTGCTACGTACTTCGCGCTGAGTGGCGGAGCAGTGACGGGCACTGCATCCGATCTCGTCGCAGGAACTGGCGCGGTCGCGGTTGCCGGCTGTGGGTCGGATTCAATGTTGGCGTCGGTAGGGAAGGCGGGTTCGGTCTGGTCGGGCCGGGCAGGGGCGATCGGTGTGGCCTCGAGATCGGTGTTCAACTCGGTGACCGTCGGGATGTACGTGTTGGTGTCGACTTCGCCTTCAGCCTCGTTTGCGTTGACCGTTTCGGTCAGTTCGTTTTCCTCGGGACCCTCGATGGGTTCCTCGAGGAGCGACACTGCGTCGGCGTCTGAGAGACCGGGTTGGAGCGAGCCACCCGATTGCCTTGCCGGCTCTGCGGGGGCCGGTTGCCAACCTGCAGCCTTCAGCATCTCCGAGATGCTCAATTGTTCGTCCAGGGTCCCATGGACCTCGCGCAGCGCGTCGCCCAGGGCGACAGCATCTTGAAAGCGATCGTCTGGGTCGCGGGCACAGGCCTTGCGCAAGATATCGCCGAGTCCCGGGACGATTCCCTCGAGCTCGACGGCGTGTGGTTCCAATGACTCCCTCGCGATCTTCAGGGCGATCTGCATGGCCTTCTTGGCCCGGAATGCGAGCTTCGTCGTACTCAGCGTATACAGCGTCAGCCCCATGGAGAAGACATCCGAGCGCGCGTCGAGGGGCCCGCCCAGGGTTTGTTCCGGCGACATGTAGGCCGGTGTTCCCTTCAGTTGGCCCTGGGCGGTGGAGTCTGCCATCCGGTCGGCGAACAGTGCGATGCCGAAGTCTCCGACCTTCACGTGACCCTCGATGGACACCATGATGTTGCCGGGCTTCATGTCTCGGTGCACGAGGTTCAGGTAGGTCCCGTCGGCTGCCTTGAGTTGGTGTGCGGCATGGATGCCGCTGCAGGCGTCCGCGAGCACTTCGAGCACCGGAGCTATGGCCGGTCGGGTCCGGGTCTCCCTGGCGTGGTCGAGAACCCCGCGCATCGAGATGCCGTCGACGTAGTCCATCACCATGTAGACGCGGTTCTCCTGCTCGACCAGGTCGAGGATCCGCATCACGTTTGGGTGGTGGATTCGGGCCGCGACTCGGGCCTCGTCGACGAGCATCTTGACGACCCTGGGGTAGGCAGCGAGCAGCTTTTCGTGAATCAGCTTGAGAGCGACGTGGTTCTCGAAGCCGTGGGGCCCCTCCTGGACGGCGTGGTACACCGTAGCCATGCCGCCCCGTCCGATCTCCTTCAGGATGCGATAGCGGCCCAGCCGTTCGGGGGCTTGTTGCGACTCCATAGGTTCCTGAAGTCTAGCAGCCAGTCGCTCCGACTCGGAGCCGACAAAGGGCGTCAGCCAAGTCTGGAGCTACTGGACCTGGGGTCCCAGGGCGCGCTCTGCTGCCGCCTTCAACTGGGGTGCAGTCTGGGGGTTGTCGATCAGCTCGAGCAGGATCGGCCGTGCAGTCGGCATGCCGTGCATGGCGTCTGTGGCGGCGGCGGCTAGTGTCAGGTCGTCGTTCGACACCGTTTCGAAGACGAACGTTTTGATCTTGCTGTGTTTGTCCTGCTCGAGGTCATATCGACCCAAGCCGATCAGGGCGCCGGAACGGACTTCTGAGGCCTCGCTCTCGTTCATTGCGATGCCGCCGAGCAACTCGACATTGGCTGGAGTCGGATAGAGACCGAGGCCGCGCAGGGCCAATACCCGCACCTTCTGCTCGGTGCCGTACCGGGCGAACCAGCGCAGAGTGATGATCGGCTCATTGTGCTTGTTGAAGGCCATGTTGTTGGGTTCCTTGTCGAGACTGGCAGCCATCAGCAGGTCGTGGATGCCGCTGAACGTTTTCGGCATGGGACCGGGACCGGGCTCGGGACGGGCTGGCTTGCTCTCCTTGCTGGCTTCCCGATCGCCAGCAGCAGCAGAGGCATTTCCCGCTTCGCCAGCGTCCTGGCCGTCGGTGGCTGAAGGGCTCGAACTGCTTTCAGCTGTCTCTGTTGAGGAGGTACTGCAGGCGCTCATCAGCAGGATTGCCGCGCCAAGCAGCGCGAGTGGACTCTTGAACAGGGAATGTTTCACCGGAATGGCACTTTCTTGAAGTTCCGCTCTGTTGCTATTTCAGCTGAGGCGGCTTGATGGCTCGAAAGAGGTGAGGGAAGGCTGCCAATGAAGCTGTTATAGGACAAGAACAGGCTGCTTGAAGCCCGCCACGGGTCGTATCTTGTAGGTGAGAGAGTCGTCGAAGGCAACGATGTGGCCGGTATCGACGATGGAACAGCCCTGCGCACCGACTGCATGGATCGCGCCGAACGAAGGCATCCTCCACTCGCCGCTGCCGCGGAGCATGAACCGTCCCATAGCGCCGAAGAAGCTCTTCGCATACGTCCACCCGGTGTCGACCTCGGCGCCTGTCGCAGCGCAGACCAACGGGCCGCTCTGAGCCATGAGACATCGACGTGCATGTTCCCGCTCCTGTCGAGGCGCACCCGAGGTATGCCGTTCGGCCTTTCAGCCGACCCGCACTGGTCGATAAGGGTTCCAAGGGACGCCGCTCAAGTCAACTGGTTCGGCTGCTGGTGGCGGCGCTGATGAATCCAAGTTTGGCGCCGCGAGCGGGGAGCCTTGGTGGTAGCATGCGCGCACGTCTAGGAGGACACCGTGTTGCGCTACCGTCTCGTTGTTGCCCTTGTTTTTTGCCTCGTTTTGATTCCGTCGCTGGCGCTGGCCGATGCGGCTCGTGTGCAATCCATGGGAGGCGTCTCGCTGTTCCAGGAAGACAGCTCCCTGGTCTTCACCAACCCGTCGCTGATCGGCAACTACTCGAACCGCGCCTGGTTTTCCCTCGGAGTGACCGGCGGTGATGGCCTGGTCGGTATCGACCCTCACGGCGGTGCGGCGGTGAGCATCCCGATACGAATTGAATACCTGGGTGACCTGAAGGAAGAGCTCGTGGTCAAGGGTGTCGTCACTCTGGGCGTGGTCCTCAATCGAAGTCCTTCACTGTATGGCTTCGACGCAGCGATCTGGCCGGTTGCGGAGGTCTACCTGCCCGATGGTCCCGGCGGACCCCTGCAGGGTGCCGCGGGCCCGGTTGAGCAGAGCGAGCCGTTGCGCTTTCCTCTTGATCTGTTCGTCGGCTTTGGTGACCAGAATTCGAAGTTCCGCTTTGGCATGAACTTCTACTATGCCGGCGGCAGCAGCCGAGTCTGGGACATTGACGACTCCGACCAGGACGACCTGCAGCAGGAAACCATCGTTCGCACGCAAAGCCACCTGTTCAATGCCACTCTGGGGTTCTCGGGTGGCACCCGGGCTGACCGCGTCCGCCCCGAAGCCTGGTTCCGGGTCGGCAACCTTGCGTCCTGGCACGACGCCGTTTCCACCACAGAGATCGCTCCCGACGACACCGATACCCTGGTGGATACGGTGCTTGCGCTGGACCGCGACCTGCGTCTCGGTGGCGGCTTCCGGATTCTGCTCGGCAACGCCGAAGAGGGGCTCGTCGTCAGCCCGGGAGTCAGCTATGACTTCGCGACCGGCGCCTTCCGGTTTGACGACAACCTGGTGACCCCAAATTCGGCAGATGAGCACGCCAGTCGCGCTGCCATGGCACATGATCTCAAGGCAGGGCTGGGCCTGAGCTGGCGCGGCGACGGCCTGTTGGTGCAGGGCAGTGTGGCCTTTGGCATGCGAGTCCTGCAGCAAACCGACATCCTCGAAGCCGGAGAGGATGAGTTTCTGACGACGGCAACGGTGACCTACGACCTCGCGGCTCCAGAGCTCTCGATTGGCGCGGAGTATGAGCTGCTGCCTGTGCTCGTGGTCCGCGCCGGTCTGCGCTCGAGCGTCGTCGGTGGGAGGTCCTCCAGCGAGGTTACGCAGGCAATCGGTTCCCAGGACAGCCCGACCGAGTTCGCGGTGACTCAGACCATGGCGTCCGCTCCGGTCGCGGTTGCCGTCGATGCCACAGCAGGCCTGGGTCTCAAGGTGAAGCGCTTCCGTCTGGACGCGATCATCGGTGGCGCGTTCCTGGGCGAAGAAACGCCGAACCTTCTTTCTCGCGTGGACATGAGCTTTTCTTTTGACTAAGCAAGAGTGGTGGTCAGCCTGAGTCAGCACGGGCTCCACCGCGAAACCCATGGGTTCAAGGGAGTGTTGACCTCCCCGATCCGGAACTGAGAGACAGCACTCAAATGCGATCTAAATCTATTGTCTTGGCAATGCTCGACAACGGCATGCTCGACGCCGACAAGCACAATCCCAACGACTTCATCACGTACACCGTGTCCGCAACCAAGCTCCTCGAGGAGCGGCTCAAAGACGTCAAGAGCCACGAAGAGATAGCGGAGGTCGTAGCGAGCATGTTCGATGCCGGCTTTTGCAGCCGCAAGGAGCAGAAGGACCCCTCGGAGTGGACCATGTTCGCCGAGGCGGCCATCGACGAGTTGAAGGTCATCTGAGTCGGCTGAGTTCGGCTCCGGCCTGGACTCAGTTGTTACTCGGGGGAGTTCCTACTCGTCCGAGCTCACGGCATGCTCCACGAATAGGGGGCCAGCCCCCGCTCTGGCCCTACTTCCCGCCCTGCGGCTTGGGCTTGGCGTTCCACACGCGTGTGCCCAGCGCCAGGCCGATCAGTGCCACCGGAATCATCGATATGGGCCACCAGATCCAGTTGTCTGGGTTGGCTGCCACGGCGGGGTTGCTGTCGTCGGGCAGGATGAACATGTAGATCAGGGACATCACGCCGGTTCCGGCATACACGAAGCCGTCGATGATGCCGACGGCCGTGCCGACGTTCTGCTTGCCGCCGAAGTCCATGCTTGCGGTGCCTGACAGCATGCCGTGCACGCCGATGACCATCATGCTCATGAAAATGACGATGAAACCGACCCACGGGGTCTGGTAGGTGAAGGTCAGGAGCAGCGCCCCGATCAGCATGCCGCCATAAAGGATTGCTGCGACCGGACCGCGCCGGGACTGGAACACCCGGTCAGAGATGATGCCGGCGAACACGCCGCCCAGGATCCCCGCGCAGCACAACAGCATTCCCCAGTTCTCGTAGACGAAGTCCCCCTTGAGGTGCAGCACGGAATCGGTCTGCTTCGCGAAGCTCCGGTACCACTGCATGATGGCCTGGCGCAGGAAGCCGCTGCAGAACTCGATGCAGGCGATGGTGATGATGATCGGGTTGCTGAGCATCAGCTTGAATACCGCAGCAGCGCCGAGACGCTCCTCGCCGGCAGCCTGGGATGCATCGCCCAGAGCGAAGTCCTCGAAGCCGGCCTCGCCCGGCGTGTTGCGGACGATGAACCAGTCGATCACCCAGAAGATCACCAGCAGGACGGTGGGCACCAGGAAGACCATCTGCAGCGGTAGGTGCTCGATGATCATGTAGCCGACATCAAAGGCGAAGTAGATGCCCAGGCTGATGAGAATGCCGAAGATGGCACCGAACACTCCGCGCTCGCGCAGGTGGAACCACGGTGCGTTGCACTTGACGATCGCCACGGCGCCGAAACTCTGGAAGTACATGTTGATGCCGTACAGCGCCGACATGGTGTAGCGGAAGTTGTCGCGGATTCCCTGGCTGTCGCTGCTGGCGCTGAGAGCCTGGATCGTAACCAGGCCCATCAGCAGGTTCATGAGCGCGGAACCGCCAGCGCCGGCAAGGATCGAGAACTTGCCACCCATGCGGTCGGTGAGCGGGCCATTGATGATGAACGAACAACCGTAGACCAGGGTGCCGACCATGAAGATGAACGCGAAGTCCGGGTTGGTCATGAGCGGGGTGCACAACTCGGCCGCCATCGTCGCGGCCCCGTCTTTGCACTCCCCGGGCAGCTTGTTGCCGAGCAGGTTGAGATCGCCGAACGCGTGCTGGCTGACCTTGATGTTGTAGCGCCCCATGTACAGGAAGGCGTAGGTCAGCCCCAGCGGCAGCCAGTTCCAGACCCGGCGGGTGCGGTACGCCTGGCTATGCTCGACGCCCTCGACCGTCGGCAGGCGTGCGATGACCACGGCTACGACTACGAGGAGGATCAATATGGGCGCGAATTCGCTGAGCCAGACCATGAGCTTGTTCCTCCAGCCGGGGTGCTTTCCCCGGGCGGCGCGTACCATACAGGTCTGCCCCGAGTCCGTCCAAGAAAAGCACCGGAGCATTGCAGTGACTCGATTCGACGTGCTAGTTCCCCTCTTCTATGGGTCATCCGAAACTTGCTGAAGTGTTCACCCGCATCGATGCGGCCGTGGCGGAGTCCGTGCTCCCGGTGGTCGTGTTCGACCTGGACTCGACGCTGTTCTCGACGGAGCCGCGCAACTACCGCATCATCAGCGAGTTCATCGCTGAGCATGGCGATGAGTATCCAGGCTTGCGCGAGCTGGGTGGTGTGCTGGAGCTCTCCGACATGGGTTGGGGACCGATCGATCCCTTCGTTGATCGTGGCTTTGACGCGCCCGGTTTCAAGAAGGCACTGCGACGCTTCTGGGGGAAGCGGTTCTTCACCAGTGACTACGTCGTCTCCGACCACCCGACGCCAGGTGCCGTGGAGTTCGCCAGCGAGTGTCACCGCCGTGGTGCGATGCTTTACTACCTGACAGGTCGGCACGTGGCCGATATGGGCGCGGGCACGGTTCGTGCGCTTACCGAGCATGGCTTCCCGTTCTGGCGTGGTCGCTGCTCGCTACACTTGAAGCCCAACTTCGAGATGTCAGACAAGCCATTCAAGGACCAGGCGCTGGTCGACATCCGCTCCAACCAGGGGCGGGTTGTGGCTACCTTTGAGAACGAGCCGGGCAATGCCAACCTGTTCATGGACGCCTTTCCGGCGGCGCTGCACTTCCTGCTGGAGACAACCCACTCCACCGAGGCCGAGGTTCCCTACCCGGATCTGCTGCGGGGCCTGGACTTCCTACTGGGCTGAGTCGTCGTCGCCGGCCGACTCGTCATGGCCGGCATTGCCCTGAGTGTCCTGACTCTGCCCGCCAGGGGCCTCGTCGTTGCCGACGGCAGGCATGCCGGCGCCGGGGACCACCAAGCCCAGGCCCCAGGTAAACTCTCGGCTGCGACGCTCGAGTTCCTTCCAGGTGACTTCGGCACTCGGATCGTTCGGTCTGTTGTTGGCGCCACCCACCAGGACGGGATGCTTGCTCAATTCGCGCAGCAGCGCGTCCGCAACGAGGCGGTGGCCGGCCGCTGAGAAGTGGATGTTGTCGGCGAAGTAGCGCCCTTCGGGAATGCCGTGCTCTGACTCGGACGCAATCTTTGCCTGCACGTCCACCACGGGCACGCCGCTTGCCTCTGCCACCGCGCCGACCACCCGGGTGAGCTCGGTGGAGGCTCGCTGGAAGGGTGCCATCGCGGGACTCAGGTCACGGGCACGAACAAAGGCGCGGTGTGCCGCCTCCTTGTCGCTGTGGATGAGGCAGGTGCCCTTCATGAAGTGCAGCATTGCGTAGCTATCGGAGATCGCTTCGGCCCTGGCGAGCAGCTCCAGGGGCTGGGCACAGGCGGAGATCGCCTGCTCTGAGCCCAGGGCCGGCGCCTCCGAGGGGCTGCTCGGGCCCCAGGGATTGTCCGGGTGCATCTTCTCACCGTTGCCCTCGATACTGGGCATGCGCCGGGCATCCACGAAGCTCTGCCGCATGCTCTCATCGGCTTCGGACAGTAGCTCCGTAAAGCGGTTGGTCTTCCCTCCGGAGAGCGGTTCGAAGTGCATGGAGAACACTGGCGGGAAGTCTCGAAGGTTGCTGGCAGGTGATGCCAGCAGCACGGATGTGTCATCGTCTTGCAGACGCTCGACTACCTCGGTGAGGTTGCGCCGGAAGATCTGCGGCAGGTACTGCTGCTGGATCCTCACGAAGCTGATGTAGCGCTCGACGCCGATGTCTCGGATGTTCTCGTCCTGGGGGATGAACGCGACCCCATCGGAGTTGCCCAGGTGCTCTGGTTTGCCTTGTTCCAGCCAGCGGTCCCGGAGCATTCGGGCACCCTGGTAGAAGTTGAAGCGATTGAGGAAGTGCTCCACCGAACTGGCCGGCGCCAGCCTGTCCAGGAAGGTGCGGTGGAAGAAGTAATAGCCCTGGTCGTTGTGGCCTGAGTAGACCACGACGACATCGGGGTTGAAGACCTCGAGTTGATCGGCGACGTCCACCAATTGGAACGAACTGTAGGTTCCGACTCCCGCGTTGATGACGTCGATTTCGAGATCCGGGTGCAGCTCGCGCAGCTTCTTGCCGACGACTTCGGCGAACACGACTCCGTCCTGGCGATAGGGCCATCCCTGCACCGAAGAGCCACCCATGAAGGCGACGCGCAGTCCGTTGTCGCGCCTTTGCGCGGGGAAGCTCTGCTTGCGGGCGAAGAACCAGTCCCCTTCGTGCAGGCGCGGGTCGGTTTGGAAGCGGCGTCGTTCTCCCTGCACCTCGTCGGCGAGGTGAAACAGGGGATTGAAGCGCTCGGGCAGGGTGAAGTAGAGGTACTCAGCCGCGTCCTTCACGCCCGGCAGAGGGTAGTACAGGGTACCGAATACACCGGTGACCGTGGCTTCGAGCAACACCAGGAACAGGGCTGTCGAGGCCAGAGACAGGCCGATGCGCGAGCTCCAGTACCAGAGCCGACTGCGTCCGGTCGTGCTGCCGGACTCAGTTGATGGCTGCTGGTTCAAAGGAGCTCTCTACTATTCCGACGGGGTCCACTCGGAAGCGACGACCTGGGGTGCCTGGCCGGTGGTGGTGGAGGTGCCGTCGACGTTGAGGAAGTCGTGCATGAAGCGCTTCAGCATCTGGCGGTGCTCGCGCTCGATCATGTTGAGTCGGTACTCGTTGATCACCTTGACCTCCATTTCCTGCCACTCCGCCCAGCAACTGGTGCAGGCGACCTCCTGGATGCGCTTCCAGTAGTCGGTCAGGAAGGGAGGATCCCGCATCGGTTCGACCGCCGCTCCGGTGGCTGAAGTCGCGGCGTCAGAGGTGCCACCACACTTGTTGCACTTGAACTCGGACATCCGCTATCTCCTCGGGCTCAGCAGGTTGGGAATCGTAGCCCGCATCGGCCTCGAGTGCCAGCGCCGGCAACTGGCCTTGCAGGTGCAGCGGATAGGACGCAGACTTGGGCCCATGAAGTGCGTGATGAACACTCTTCGTATGCGCCTCTCCAGGCTCGCTGTGCTGTTGCTGGCCAGCCAGGCCATAGGCTGCGTGGTCGTGCTTCCCGACGGCAGCGACTACCCGCAGTTCGTGACCGTCGATGCCGGCTGTGATGCCGATGATTGGTGGATCCTGACCGCAAGCGTCGACCACGAGAATGGGCCGGGCTCGATCGTGGACGTCTGGGCCGAGGTGCAACTGGTCTACTACGACGAGTTCGATCAGCAGTTCTTTGACGACGAGCTTGGCTGGATCGACCTGGCGCTGCTCGGCCCCGGTGACTGGCGGGTCGACCTGGCCCCCGGCGAGACCTTTCTGGATTGCTACTACCCGGGCGAATACCTGTTCCGGTTCTTCGCCGAGGATGGCGAGGGGGATCTGGGCAGCGTCGACCTGATCAACTAGCGCCTGGTCGCTAAGGCTGCAGTTCCGGCAGGGTCATCTCAAGCCAACCCCGGGCAATCGGCTCGGAGACTGCGGCCTTGCAGGGCACTTCGACCAGCGCGGCAACCCGCGTCGCCTTTAGGTTCTTCGGCAAGCGCTGACCCGGGCCTGCGGCGATCGGTCCCTTGCTGATCCAGGTGCGGTCGTTGCCCCTGATGATGGCCAGGACCTGTGCCGCTGCCGGCACCGCGGTCATCGTGTTGTAGTAGGCGCTGAAGTCCCCCAACACGAAGCAAGCGCCACCGCCGGCATTCCAGAGGGACTCGCCACCCTTGCCCGGCAACTCGATCTCAGCTCGTTCCAACTCTTTGCCCTTGTCGTCCCGCGCGACCAGGGCGAGGTTGGTTTCGAGGCCTTCGAATCGGGCCAACTCTCCGGCATGGATTGTTGCCTGCCCCGAGGCCAGGCCTTCGACCTGGATTGTCTGCTCGTAGCCGTTGTGAATAGTGAGTGCTCTGGGCTCTCCGCAGCCTGCCAGCATTGCTGCGGCGGTCGCAGCCAGCAGCCATGGCGCCAGGCTGTCATTCTGCGAGCCGAAGACTCGGGTCAGACGTTGCACGAGGAGCACTGTACCCTTTTCACGCTGTGCTCCGCTGCGCTTCGTCGTAGGATCAACTCTATGGCAACTCATCGGATCCTTGTCCTGGCCGGCCTCACGGTCTCTCTCAGCCTTTCCGTCCAGGTGCTTCCAGCCCTGTTGGGTGCAGCCCCGAGTCTCGCCTGCGGTGGCTTCTTCTGCTCGTCCATCAACCTGGTTCCAGTGGAGCAGAACGCTGAGCGTATCCTGTTCGAGATCAACCGGGATGGGAAGTCCGAGGGAACGGTCACGGTCACCGTCGAGATCTCCTACACCGGGCGGCCCGAGGACTTTTCCTGGGTGTTGCCATTGTCCGACCTGGTCGGCGCGCTGGATGTCGCGCCGCCCCAGGCGCTGCAGTTGCTGGATGACTCGACCGCACCGCGAATCGTGCCTCCACCCACGCGCTGCACAGAGCCATTTCCACCTCTCTTCGGCGGCGCGGCTCCGAATATGCTGCGTACTGCCGATGGAGCCGCCGGTGGCGGTGGGGTGCTGGTTGACGAGCTCGAGCGGGTCGGCCCCTACGAGCCACAGTTGGTGTCCTCAGAGGATGCGGGTGCCCTGATTACCTGGCTCAACGACAACGACTACCTCATCACCGCGGAGATGGAGCCCGCGGTTGCAGACTATGTCGCGGCTGGCATGAAGTTCCTGGCCATGAAGCTGGCTCCCGACGCAGAGGTCGGCGACATCGCGCCGATTCGGGTGACGTACCCCGGCGACGAGCCGATGGTGCCACTGGTGCTGACGTCGGTGGGCGCCGAGCCAGAGATGGGGGTGCTGGTGTTCGTTGCCGGCGACAGCCGCTACGAGTCGGCCAACTACGCGAACCTCGAGATCGCTACCGACCTGGTCCAGGCGGATCCGAACACCGGGGTCAGTAACTACTATCCGTTGCTTTCCTGGCAGGTCGACAACAGTGGTGGTGAGGCCATGGTGACGGAGTTTATGGACTCCGTCGGCACGGTGAGCAGCACCGCTGACGCCAACTGGTCGTGGAACCCGGACTTTGCGGAGTCGCGGGGGTTTGTGTGTGAGTTGGGCGACAGGCAGACCATGATCACCCCAATAAAAACCACCCTTTCCGCCTGGGAAATGAACTCCGATCCGGTCTTCGAGGAGCAGGACGGAGTCCAGGTCTCTAACGTACATGACCTCAGCGACAGGCCTGCTGTGGAGACCTGCTGGCGTCCCGATCCCCCGGTTGCCTGTGGCGCTCTGTATTGCGGTGTTGGAGCCGAGTGCGCTCGCACCGCCGAGGGTGATGCCTGCGTCTGTCCAGAGGGCACTGCGGCCCGGGTGATCACTGATCCGCGGGTCCAGGCATCGTTCGTCTCGACCACGGTGTTCTGCCAGGACACGACCTTCGATCTCATGAGCTCGCTGGCTGACCTGAACCTATCGGGCGCGGGTCTCGATCCCTGTGCCAATTTCAGCTGCGGTGACAACGGCGAGTGTGCTGCCATCAACGGTTTTCCGGCCTGCACCTGCGCGGACGGGTTTGCCGCCGTGCCCGATGGCGGCAACGGCATGACCTGCGCGTCCGTGCAGCAGACCTACGGCCCGGAGCAGTTGCTCTGGGACACAGCTACGGGGTGCAGTTGTTCATCGACTGCTAGCTCGGCCGCGCCCTCATCATGGCTGGCGCTGGCCTGCTCCCTGCTGCCCGCCCTCTTCCGTCGGCGCAGGAGTCGAGCTCCTTGAGCCCGCGCCGCGCCAGTCGTTGGTGGTTCCCGGGCGCGGAGGCCCTTGCCGCCGTCCTGGTCTTCGCCTTGCTTGCGGGCTCGGCCTGCGACCAGCGTCGGCCTGGCAGTGGCGATGATGACGACGGATGGAATGATGACGACTCCGCCTGGGGCGATGACGACTCCGCAGGCGACGACGACTCCGCAGCCGACGAAGACGACGCCGCAGAAGAGGACGACGCCGACGACGCCGCCGCCGACGACGACGAGGGCGCCAC
>CAZBDA010000128.1:0-14299 GCA_964490445.1 uncultured Rickettsiales bacterium
AGCGCGGGCGATGACGACAGCGCGGGCGATGACGACAGCGCGGGCGATGACGACACGAGCGGCGACGACGACACGAGCGGCGACGACGACACGGTCGGTGATGACGACACGAGCGGCGACGACGACACGGTCGGTGATGACGACAGCGCGGGCGATGACGACGATACGGTCGGTGATGACGACAGCGCGGGCGATGACGACGACACGGCCGGCGATGACGACGACATCGGCGATGACGACGACAGCGCCGCAGACGCCGCCGGCTGTGACTGCAGCGTCACCTCGGCGCCTGCCAGCCCCGTTGGCCTTGTCGTGCTCTCTTTGTTGCTGCCCGCCCTCTTGCGTCGTCGTCGCTACCTGCGCGGTTGAGCGGCGTGCTCCCTACTGGCTGAGCCAAACCTCGTTGCTACCGCGGTAGCGGGTGACGACAAGGTCGAGGACGCCGTCGCCATTGAGTTCCGCGAGGTGCGAGGCGGTGATGCCGCGGGTACCGAGAGCCTGGGTCGAATCGAACAGCGGGTAGGGGCAGAAGCTGCCGTCGCTTCGGTTGAAGTAGGCGGTGGCGCTCGAGGTCGCGCCACCCTGGGCGATGACGAGGTCGATGTCGCCGTCGCCTTCGATATCGTCGACGCCGAGCTGGCGCACGCCGCCCATGGTCAGCGCGGGGTCGACCGCGGTTGCGTCTTCGGTGAAGCCTGGGCTGGCGGCACCGTCGTTCCACCAGACGGCGAGCGCCTCGAGGTGATTGCTGACGATCAGATCCGGGTCGCCGTCGCCGTCCAGATCGGCGAAGGCCACTTCGTTGGTGCGCCCGCTGCCAAAGGCGGGGCTGCAGCCGAGTACGCCGGCACCGTCGTTTGTGCAGAGCAGGTTCTGAACGGGGGTGCCCGAGGCGCTGAGGTTGCTACCTCCTACGGCCAGGTCGAGGTCACCGTCGCTGTCCACGTCGGCCAGGGACAGCGCTTGGCTCATGTGTGGTCCGTAGAAGTAGGTCTGCTGGAACGTGCGCCCGCCGGCCCCGTCGGAGACGTTGAACAGGATGGTCATGTCGGTGGGGTGCGCGTCCTGGTTGTGGGCGCATACGATTTCGGGGTAGGCGTCCCCGTCCAGGTCCCCCACGGCCATTCCAAGACAGTCTTCGGCCGACGAGCCCCAGGAGAAGATCTGGGCGAAGGTACCGTGCAGGTTGTTCTGGTACACGCGGCTGCCCGAGGAATCCGAGCCACCGAAGGCCACGTCGAAAAACCGGTCGCCGTCGTAGTCGATGAACTTGATCTCCCGGGATGCAGTAAGCGGGAAGGGTTCCAGGGCGGTCATGCTGCCGGTGCCGTTGTTGACGAAGATGCGGTCGTAGCCCGAGCCGATGTTGGCGACGATGAAGTCGGTGTCCTGGTCAAAGTCGTAGTCGGCGCTGCTCACGCGGTAACTGCGGGAGTTCGAGTAGGGATCGCCCGAGATGGCCAGCTGGCTGCCGCTCCAGGTGCCCATGACCTGGATACGTGCCGTCGCGCTGACCCCGTTGCCGTCGACGACGGAGACGAGATCACTGACCCAGGGGGTGTGGCCTGCCGTGTAGACCCCGCCGCTGCTGACCGTGCCTCCCGAGGGGTTGTCGGGCAGCGACCAGGTCAGCGGTGGCGAGGCGGCGGGCTGGATGTTCAGCGTGATCGAGTCGCCCGCCGCAAGTAGCAGACAGTCGCCCGCGATCTCGAAGCTGTAGTTGTGGATGCGGATCTCGATGCTCGCGGAGCCGCTCTCATCGTGCTCGTCGGTCACGGTCAGTGTGATCTCGTGCAGGCCCGTCGAGAGGTCGTTGCGGTCGAGCTCCAGTTGTCCGGAGGTCGGCGGGACTTGCACCTCGAGCTCCCCGTCCAGGCTGCTCGACCAGGTCGCAGTGAGGTGTTCGGCGGCCGAGTCGTCGGTGACCTGGGCGCGCAACGACACCATGGCAGAAAGGCCAAAGCCGCTGCCGTCCGCGGGAGCAGTGATCGTGACGACCGGTGGTTGCGGTAGCGGGTCGCTGTCGTCGTCGCCTTTTGAGTCGTCGTCGCCGCTGGTGTCGTCGTCGTCGCCGCTGGTGTCGTCGTCGCCGCTGGTGTCGTCGTCGCCGCCGGTGTCGTCGTCGCCGCTGGTGTCGTCGTCGTCTCCGCCGATGTCGATGCACTCGCCATTGCCGTCGCGGGCCTGGCCGTCGGGGCAGGGCTCGAACAAGACTTCGCAATCACCATCGCTGGTTCTTCCCTGACCCTCGGGGCATGGTTCGGGCTGCAAGCATGCGGACAGTGCCAGCGGCAGGAAGAGAAACAGAAACCCGAGCAGCAGTCGTGACATGTAGATCTTCGCTCCTCCGGGTGACTCGAGCCATCAGGATACGGCGATCGGGGCCCCAAGCATAAGTGCTCTGTGCCGGGGCTAGGCAAAGCAGCGATGTCGAGGCGTTCAGAACGAGGTGGCTTGTAGGAGTCGTTTGACAGCACCGCTCCCCGGCCCCCCGCAGATGGGGTCTGCGGGGAACCGGGGCGGCCTCTGCGTCGGATGCTGACTAGAAGGGAACGTCTCCGTCTCCGTAGCCGCCGAGGGGAACTCCAGACTCGCCGAACATTGTACGTTGCTGGTGGTGTCGTCGCAGACCTTCCTGCAGGAGTCGGCCGGCCAGTCGTTCCATGTCGTAGCGTTCGGCAAAGGGCTCCGTCTGTGCGTACAGGGTGACCGCGTCGACCACGCTGGCGAGGTGGAACGAGCCGTCATCGCGCAGGGACGTTGTCGGGTCGTCCAGGGCCTTGATAACGCCGCGGATGAAGCGCTGGGAGAGGCGTAGGCGCCGGCTCTGTTGCTGCAGCCAGTGCTGAACCTGCGGGGCGCTCTCGCCCACCAGGACTTCGCTGCCCTGCTCGTAGTCTGACTGCACGGCCTCGGCCTGGCAGCGTGCTCGCTCCAGCGCTGCTGAAATCTCCTCGCGAACCCGGCCGGTTTCGCCGCGGTGCGGCCAGCGGTAGGTGGCGTAGTCGTCCCACGAGTGCATGCCGTTGGTGCAGACCAGCGTGAACAGCCCGGAACTGAGTGTCGTGGCGCCGCTGCCGACCTCACTGTTGCGGAACTCGACCATGGGGAAGGGCTTGCACTGTTCGGGTTCTTCAGGGGACAGGGAGAGCCGCAGCGAGAAGCCCTCGCTGGTGCGCCAGGCACCCAGGACCGGCAGCTTGTCGCAGTCTGGGATCTGCTCGACCAACTCGGTTACGAACTCGGCGTCGTCGTAGGGTTGGTACTGCTCGGTGAGGATTGCCGTGACGATGCGGACCTTCTTGTTCCAGCCACAGTCGCGGACAGCAGTGCGGAAGCGGAGCTTGCGTTCGGGCTGACTGCGCAGGGCGAGCCGCTGCAGCACGCGGGTCGCGAGCCGCAGGTCGGCATCCTCACCTTCGCAGACCAGGTCTTCGAACAGCGCCAGCGAGCGCGGCGTACTGACCAGGGTTGCGACCTGCTTGACGGCGTGGGAGGTCATGGGATGCCGGCGTCCGAAACGGGATCGTCCTCGGAAACGCACGTAGGCGCCGCCAGCGGGGTCGAACTCGAAGCGGCAGTCCTGGAGCGCGGCGATCTGGTCCCTGGAACGCTCGCTCCTTGCCTGGCGGGTCAGTTGTTTGCGTAGGCCCTCGAGGCGCAGCGGCGACCAGATGTCGCGCTGGGTGCCGACCTTGAGTCGCTCCTGGGACGGGCTGCCGCGAGTCGTGGCGCAAAAAAGCATGGCTGCTCCGGGGCGGGGGCGGAATGTCACCAGTGGAACACCCGATCGGGTCAGGAACTGACCCGGGTAGACGCTGCTCTGTATTCGTAATGCGTCTATCCTGGGGGGGCACCAGCCGCTCATCCATGGAGGTCTTCGGACATGGGCAGGAAGGGAAAACAGCCGCCTCACCTACGCGCGATTGCCGGGCAGAAGTCCGACCAGGGCGCGCTGATGGCAGATGACGGTCGGCCGCTGCCGGTGTTGCCGCGACTGGGCTTCAAGCTCAAGGTGAAGTGGGGGGGGCGCTGGCACCAGTGGACTGGCTGGAAGGTCGTCCGTGTCAACAGCCGCAGCTTCTACGTCTACGGTGACGGTGGGGTGCAGCGCTATGACCTCGACCACTGGCATGACTGGCTGCTGGACCGCCGCGAGGAGGGCGAGGTGACCATCATGGCAGAGCCGCCCGGCCCGAAGCTGACCCTGGTCTAGCTACACTGGCAGCATGGAGCGGGTTCATCTCCTCGTAACAGGTCGGGTGCAGGGCGTCTGGTACCGCGCGAGTACTCGCGAGCAGGCATGCTCGCTGGGACTGGTCGGCTGGGTCCGGAACCTGCGAGACGGTCGGGTGGAGATCGTTGCTGAAGGCAGCCGAGAACTGCTGGAGTCGTTGGTTGAATGGGCCCATGAAGGTCCGCCGTCGGCGCAGGTCGAGGACGTCGCATCACGCTGGTCCGAGGCAAGCTTGCAGTTCGCCGATTTCGAAGTGCGGCCAAGCGCCTGAACTCTTTGCGCTCGGCAGCGGGTGCTGTCGGCGCGCGGAGCCGGGTCGATGGCTCTGCAAGGTCCCAGGTGGGGACCGCCGCAAGCTCTCGTTGAGTCGATCGACAAACTGGTATTCTGTGTACGTTGCAGAGCTCGGGGCTCGGTGGTTCCGGGGCAGAGGAAAGCTCAAGCGGGGTAGAGGAGGCTCTGCCCGAAAGGGGTGTTGCATGCAGGTCATATATTCGAAGATTGATGCGGTCGTGGAGTTGGCGCGAACACAGTTGACGCCACAGTTGTTCGAGCGAACGGAGGCGAACGTCACCAAGGTGGGGGACAAGGGCTCGGTGGTTGCGGCCGGCGTCATCCTGCTGTCTGGAATCGTCTCCAACACAGAGATCAACTACGTCGTGGGCGCCATTGTCGGGGTCTTCCTGCTGGGATTCATCGGCAGCAAGTTCAGCGACGCATGTCGGGTGGCAGTGCACGCCAACCGCTCCAGTGTCAGCACGGCTGCGTATTTTGATCTGCTCTCTCTCCTCTTGATGCTGGCAATCGTCGGTGGTGTCTTCGGTGGCATCTACATGATGTTCGAGGTGGGCTTCCAGGAGGGATTGCAGGTCGTGTTTATGGCACTCATGCTCCTGATCTTGCTGGTCTACACTCTCCACCCCGCGATGATTGCGGTCGATATTGACCCCAACTCATCTGCCGGTCGGGACCTGCTGTCGCTGCTCGCTACGGTGATCAAGGCTGTGCTGCGGGCCGTCTTCATGCTCAGCGCGTTGTGCACCGTGGGCGGCATTCTGCTGATCGCTTATGGGATGGTCGTGCGGATGCAGGACGAGTGGATGGGCCAGGCTGAAATAGGAGTGGGAACGATGGTGATCCTGATCGCCATGGCACTGCCTGCCCTGGTCTACCTGGCGTTTATCTTCTTGTATTTCGTCATCGACCTCTTTGAGAACATCCTCTCAATCAAGGGTGTCGAGCGCCGTCTCGGCGTGTTGGTCGCCGGTGCGCGCAGGCATTCGTCGGCGCCGTCCTCGGCCCCTCCAGCGGGAAGTGCTCCCCCTGGACCTGCGGTCTAAGCTGGGGTAATCAGGCGCCGTAGCGGTCAGGCCGCTACGGCGCCGCTGCAGCCTGCAGTTCGGCTTACTTTGGGGGAACCCCATGCGATCGATCTGCTTGCTGCCGTTCTGCGTCCTGTTTGCCTGCACCGCCGAGGTGCAGCCGGATGCCCACGACTGGGGCCCGACGACGGCCTGGGACACGCCCGCGCAAACGCCGCCCTGCGCGCTGGACGGCGAGGCACCAATGCTGGACGAGGTGCTGGCGCACGCCGGGATGGACCGAGAGACCTTCTCGTTCCTGCCCGAGGACTGGGACAATCGCCCGTTCGCCGGGCGTCCTAGCCTCGACGACCACTTCCTGCTGCCCCTCCACCCTCAGTGGCGTGATCACCCGTTGACTGCCGGCTGCAACGTGGGGGAACTCAGCGCCCGTCTCGATGGCTACTCGGGCTCAGAGCATGGCCTGGCTGGGACGATCCGTGAGGCAACAGGCCTGCTTGACCGAGCGTCCGAGGATCCGCCCCTGGATCCTGCAACGGACGGGTCCGCTGATTTTGCTGCCGCGGTCGAGGCGCTGTGCGACATTGCCGGTGGCTCCTGCGAGTCTGAGGGAGAGGTCCCCGAAGACCTCGGATGGACGCTTGTGCCGGTGCTGGACGCCATCGGCTATGCGCTGGCGGCACGGTACAGCCACGACGAGCACATCGACTGGGATGGTACGCCGCAGGACCTCTACCAGCGTGGTGGCAACGACCTGATGCAGCATCTCGAAGGAGGGCCCGACATTGGCAACGATGACCTGATCGACTTCTTGCGTGCTCGCAACCGCACGACTCGCTACTACCGGGCCGGAGCGCGACTGCTGTTTGCCCTCGAGCATGCCGATTGGAGCCTCTTTTCCGCGCAGACGGGTCTGTCCTGGGAACTCGAGACCGATGCCGGCCTCGTCCGCATTGGTGGCGCTGGTGACGACGTGTACGAACTGGATGCGGGAGATGATCCTGAGGATATCCTCTTGATGGTCGAGCTCGGCGGCGACGACGAGTACCGCATTCCTGCCGGCTCCAACACTTCGGCGAGTAACGCTGTGTCGGTGCTCATCGACCTGGGTGGAAATGACTTCTACGGCTACGACGAGGTCAATGACTCCTTTGATTTCCTGATGCCGGCGGACGATGGCGGTCGCTTCGGACCCAGCACTGACTTTCCCAACGCCCGCCAGAGCCTCAGTCGGCGCGGTCGCCAGGGTGCGGGCATGTATGGCTACGGTGTCCTGTTCGACCTCGGAGCCGGCAACGACATCTACCGGTCACTGCGCATGTCTCAGGGCTACGCTCACATGGGCGTCGGCGTATTGCATGACGACGGCGGTGACGACAGCTACAGCTGCGAAGCCGGCTGCCAGGGAGCGGGCCAGTGGGGGATTGGCATCCTCTCGGACTCCGCCGGCACCGACAGCTACAGCTCTATTGGCTACTCCATGGGCTTCGCCTGGATAGGCGGTGCCGGCCTGCTGATCGATGCCCAGGGCAATGACAGCTACGACTGCGCCCACGGTCACCCCGACTACGGTGGTACGCCGGGCATCTACCCCTCGGCGCAGATGCCCACCACGGCCAACTCCTCGTTCTGCCAGGGGGCGGGCTTCGGCTCGCGAACAGATTCGTTCAGCGGCGGCATCGGTGTCTTGCGTGACATCGCCGGCGACGACACCTACAGCGCGGGCGTCTTCGCCCAGGGCACCGGCTACTGGCAGGGTACCGGCGTGCTCGCCGACGGCGGCGGCAGCGACTCTTATGACGCCTTCTGGTACGTGCAGGGTGGCGCCGCCCACTACGCGCTGGGCATGCTGGTCGATGACGGAGAGGGCGATGACCGCTTCAACCTCGAGCGCACACCGATCTCAGTGCAGATGGGCTCGGGCCACGACTTCAGTACCGGCATCCTGATCAACGAAGCTGGCAACGAGAACTACGTGTTTGCCGGCCTGGCGATGGGTGCGAGCAACTGCAATGGCATGGGCCTGGTCGTCGACAATGGCGGTGACGACCACTACTCCAGCAGTACCACCAGCGGCTGGGGCGTCGGCAACATGTCCGGTGAGTGCATCGACACCAGGCCGAGCAGTCGTTCGATGGCAATCATGATCGATGCTGGCGGCAGCGATACCTACGACGCTCCCGACTCAGTGGAGGGGGGCTTTGTCCAGCCTGCCAACGACAGTCTCTGGGGGCATCGTCAGCACAACCACGACTATGAGCGCGGCGGCGGCATTGACGGTAGCGGCGAGTCCGGCGTGCATGCCGGCGGCTCCTGAGGGAGCCCGGGCGGCGGTCAAGGAGAGCCGCAGTCCTCGCAGCGCACGCTGCCCGTCTCGGTGCCCGCCAACAGGTCGCCCAGCCAGTCCACCAACAGGACACCGTCGCTCTCGCGGGTGTACAGGCTGTTGCGGGTGACGATGCAGTGCGACTCGCCCGGCGCCAGGTAGGCGCAGAAGTTGTCGGCGCGGCTCTCGATTTCGGCAATGGACTCCAGCATAAGGTTCGACCACTCCGCAGCTCCGCTGCCACCCATCACCTCGAAGTAGTAGACCTGGGTTCCGTCGAGGACCGTGTTGTACTGGCTCATCTTCTGCTCGGGGTAGGCGCCGGCGACGCCCGCGTACAGGTCGGCAAGCTCCGCTTCCAGCAGGTCATTGGTGTTGGGATCGAGTGACGGGATCCAGCTCGGGAAGGCGTCTTCCGCCTGCCAGATCGGGAAGCTATCGGCGAAGAAGCTCTGGGTGATCACGCCGGCTCCGGAGTCACCGAACTGGATGACGCGGCTATCGGGGTAGTGCTCCATGATGTGTGACGACCACAGCGCTGAGCCGTAGGAGCCCGCCGAGCAGCCGGTGACGAAGATCTGCTCGGGGGCGCGGAAGTTCGCGTAGACCCAGTCGAGCACGGCGCGGCTGTTGACCGCTCCTTTGTGCTCGATGACAAAGGAGTTCAGTCCCGAGCCGTACAGCTGGGACGAGTTGCCCCAGTGCACGTCGCCTGTGCAGTACGGGACCACCACGTGCCACCAGTCCCGGAAGGGGTTGGCCTCGTGGTCACGGTCGTAGATGCCGACGTACAACTCGGCCTCGATGGCGTCTCGGATGGGATCCACGCTGTCCTCGAAGATGGCGTCGGCGACCGAGCAGGTCGACTGGTTCCAGCAGGCGCCGCCGCCGAAGAAGTCGATGACCAGCTTGTTCACCGTGCCCGGATGAACCCAGTACGCATACGGCGTGTCGCGCGAGCACATGGTCTCGCCGCCGGGGTTGAACTCGTTCCAGCCACCATGCTCGAGCTCGGGTTGCCAGGGGACTGGCGGCTCGGGTTCGGGGTCGCTCTCGCAGGCGGCCAGGGTCACGCAGGCGGCGAGCAGAAACAGGAACAAAGAACGAGCCATCGCAGGTACTCCCAGGTTGTTCAGCGCACCCAGAATTCGAGGTGGAAGAGGCGGCTGTAGTCACCGCAGTTGCTGTCGTGCATGAACGAGGTGAGCCGCAGCGTGTCGACCTGTAGCCCGAAGTCGATCTGCTCGACCTGGTTCCACGTCCACGTCCTGTCATTGACGGAGCAGGTGTAGCCCGGCAGGAAGTCCTGGTCGCTGCTGGAGTAATAGCTCAGGTTGCTGATGTCATACGAACACAGGATGTCGTGGTCGGTGCCGTTCGCCTCGACGTACAGCCAGGTGGCGGACTCTTCCATCGAGTTGCCCAGGTAGTGAACTCCCGTTCGTGTCTCGCCGCTGTTGGCTACTGCGACGGCGAGTTCGAACTCGAGGACATCGGAAGTTGCTGTGTCATCACACCACTGCAGGTAGTTGCTGCCTTCGGTCCAGTGGCCCATGTCGTTGACGTTTTCGCTCATCGCTGCCTCGAAGTCGGCCTGGCTGTCGCCATCGTTCTCGCGGTCCCAGTCCAGCAGTTGGGTCCAGCCGCCGCCGTCCGTGGTCATGTCGCACAGGTACTGCGACGCACCGGTGCCTGCCGGGTCCAGCCAGTAGCTGGCGTCACCCAGCGAGTGTCCCGCCGCGCGGATCGCCTCGCAGGACAGCGCCGCGCACAGCGGGCCGCTGCCGATACCGTCCTCGGCTCCGCTGCAGTCATTGTCCTGGCCATCGCACAACTCGGTGTTGCCGGGATAGTTGTTGCCGTTGTTGTCGTCGCAGTCGTCGTCGCTGGTGCCGATGGCTCCGTCGGCACCGCAGCTGGTGACTCCGTCGCTGTCGACGTCAAAGCCTTCGTCGCTGGTGTCGTCGCAGTTGTTGTCTGCCCCGTCGCAGATCTCGGTGCTGCCGGGGTAGATGTTGCCGTCGCTGTCATCGCAGTCCTGGTCGTTGCTTGCCGAGCCACTGAGGGGCGCGCAGGAGGTCGTGCCGGGACCGGCCTCGCCGAAGCCGTCGCCGTCGCTGTCGGGGTACCAGATCTGCCCATCGACGGCGCCCTCATCCACGCTGCTGTCACAGTCGTTGTCGAGGCTGTCACACAGTTCGACGCCGCCGGGGTGGACTGAGGCCTGGCTGTCGTCGCAGTCGCTGGAGTTGCTGCTTGCTCCGGGCGGCTGCAGGCAGGCCTGGATCGATAGCGCGGGGTCGCCGTAGCCGTCGCCATCCAGGTCGCCGAAGAAGGTGCTGGTCACTCCCTCGTCGACGACCGTGTCGCAGTTGTTGTCAGCCCCGTCGCACAGCTCTGAGGCGCCGGGGTAGGAAGTGGCATCGAGGTCGTCGCAGTCGTTGGGGTTGGCGACGAAGCCAGTCGGCTGGCTGCATGCCAGATCGGCCCAGTTGGCCCGCCCGTAGCCGTCGCCGTCGCCGTCGAGGTACCAGGTGGTCTCGCCGGCGGCGCCGGCCTCGTCACTCGGGCCATCGCAGTCGTCGGGGATCCCCATGCAGGTGGCCGTGGCGGCCGAGTTCACCGCGCCATTGTTGTCATCGCAGTCTTCGCAGGCGGGGTGGCCATCGCCATCAGCGTCGGCGTAGCCCACCTGTCCATCGCAGTTGTAGTCGGACGGATCGGTGCAGTCGGCCTCGGTCGCGCCGGGGTGGAAGGACGGGTTGTCGTCGTTGCAGTCGCCGGCGTGAGCGGAGTAGCCGTGCGGCTGTGTACAGGAGACCTGGGCGTTGCTGTCGAGACCATAGCCGTCGCCGTCGCTGTCTGCGTACCAGGTAGGGGCGCCGTCGGCGTCGGCCTCGTCGGTGGCGCCATCGCAGTCGTTGTCGACCTGGTCGCACAGCTCGGTGGCGTCGGGATGGATCTCCGCGTTGTCGTCGTTGCAGTCCTGGTCGGCTGGGAAACCATCACCGTCGCTGTCGACCGCTCCCTGCGGCGACGAGTCGTCGTCGCCCGCGCTGTCGTCGTCGCCCGCGCTGTCGTCGTCGCCCGCGGAGTCGTCGTCGCCGGTGTCGTCATCGTCTGGAACGGGTAGGCCGTTGTCATCGACCCCGGTGGAGCAGGCTGAGGCGCCGAGCAGGATGCAGGCAACCAGGGACAGTAGGGACAAGGTTCGTACAGGCATGCCAGTCTCCTTGCGCCGCCGTGTGGACCGCGCTGGACCCGAAGCCTACCCCGAAGCGGTTTTCCCTATCCATCTGCGTTAACATCAACGGCCTTGCTCGAGGTGTCGCTTGCAGGGGAAAGACGCCTGTGCGGCGGGGATGCAGGAGCAATGAGGATTTCGAGCGGGAGGTGGCCATGAGTGACATCCAGACCCAGCAGGCACCGGGGCAGGGCCAGGCTCAACCACCGGCTGGAGGCTCGCCGCCAGTGCTGCTCTACATGATCCTGGGAGCCGCGGCGCTGGGCGTCGTGGCGGGCGTGTTCTCGAAGCTCAAGGGGGGCGGTGACAGCCGCGAACCCGCGCCTGTGGCTCGCTCTGCGTCCAGTGATCTCGGCTTCTCGTTTGTCGAGATCGCCCCCGTGGGTCCCGCGGCCTGCACCTTCACCTTTGGCAGTGTCGACGGCAGTGGCGATCCGGACGAGCGCCCGGTGCAGGCGACCGTGGCGCCCTTTTTGCTGGCGACCACGGAAGTGACCCAGGCCCAGTGGAGCGAGATCATGGGAACCGATCCCATTCCCCTGCGCGAGCGGCGCTGGGGAGGCAAGAAGAACGCCGGTCACTGTCAGCGCTACGGAGTCGGCGCTCAGCTGCCCATGCACTGCATCAGCTGGCACGAAGCGGTGGACTTCGCCAACCGGCTGTCCAGCAAGGACGGACTGCAGCCGTACTACGAGCGGATCTCTTTCGACAAGGTCCGGCGCACCGGTTCCAAGGGCTATCGTCTGCCCACCGAGGCGGAGTGGGAGCTGGCCGCACGGGCCGACACCTGCGGCGGTCCGGGGGCTGCCGACCGCGACACTCGCTTCTCGGGGACCAACTCTTCCAGCGCCATGTGTCGCTTCGGCAACGTCTCCAGCCACGAGACCCGAAACTCGCACCCCAATGACTACAAGTGGGACTTCTTTCCCTGCTCGGACGGCTACGGCACCCTCGCTCCGGTCGGTTCGTTCCAGGCCAATGCCTTTGGCCTGAGTGACATGACCGGCAACGTCTGGGAGTGGGTCGAGGACTGGTACGGCAAGTCCTACGTGGGCTCCAGTCCCACCGGCAAGGCGAGCGGCACCAAGAAGGTGATCCGGGGAGGCGCCTGGCACAACAAGCCTGCTGACAGCCGTACCCGCAACCGCTACTACGGAGCCCCCGCCGACTACAGCTTCTACGTCGGCTTCCGCCTCGCCCGCAGTCTCTAGCGTCTCGTCCGCGCGGGTTTCAGGCCTGGTCTTTTCGGCGAGTCCTGCTTGCCTGAACCCTGCTAGGCTCCTGTTTCGGGAGGAGAGCCGGTGGCGTCTGTCGGCGAGCAAATCAGGGAACTGGCGGGTCTGCTCGAGGATGGCCTGATCAGTTCTGCGCAGTTCGAGGTGCAGAAAGAAGCGCTGCTCGCCGGCAACCGAACCACCGCACCCCAGGGCGCCAGCAGCCCGTCGCTGGGTTCGAGTGTCGGCGCCTACCAGGTGCAGGGCCATGTCGGTGAGGGCGGTATGGGCGCCGTGTTCCGGGGGCGCCACCGTACCGCGGCCATCGCAGCGCGCCAGGGGGGCGACGTCGCCATCAAGGTGATGCACGCCCAGTACGCCCGCAACGAGGACTTCCAGAATCGCTTCGAGCGGGAAGCCTCGCTCGGCTTGAAGCTCGACCACCCCGGGGTCATCAAGGTCTATGACCTGGTGGTGGACGGCGGCAACCTGGCCCTGGTGATGGAGTTGGTCGAGGGCCGCCCCCTGTCCGAGGTCATCGGCAACGAGACGGGTCCTATCCCCTGGTCCCGGGCCAGGCCCATGTTCGCGCAGCTGCTGGCAGCTGTCGGCCATGCCCACAGCCACGGCGTGGTGCACCGCGACCTCAAGCCCGAGAACGTCATGGTCACGACGGGCGGGGTCCTCAAGATCCTCGACTTCGGCATTGCCAAGGAGACGGACTCGGGCGCCACCCGGACCGGCACCGGCATGGGCACGGTGCACTACATGGCTCCCGAACAGTACACCGACGCCAAGCACGTCGACTCGCGCGCCGACATCTACGCCCTGGGGATGACGCTGTACGAGATGCTGGCCGGCCGTCTTCCCTGGCAGGACACTGCCAGCGATTTTGAGATCCTCAACCTGAAGGCACAGGGAGGCATTTCTCCGCCGACCGATTTCTACCCCGACATCGCTCCGGAGGTGGTCGCGGTGTTGATGCGTGCCCTATCTGTCGAGCGCTCGCGGCGGCCCCAGAGCGCCGAGCAATTCGCGGCCGAGCTGGACGGCCAAAGCACCACTGGCGCCGTGGCGCCGCCGGTGGTGGCGGCGCCGCACGCAGCAGCCCCGGCGGCCCCTCAGCCGGTGATCTCGCTGCCGCCGGCACAGCGAGGCGGGGGTGCGAAGCTCGATCCGGGGCTGTACAACTCTTCCGCCGCCGCCGCTGGTGCGAGCCAGGCTGTCTTCGCGGCGCCTGACCCTGCGCCTCCCCGTCGCCCGGCTCCCGTGCCGGCTGCAGGTTCCGATGCCGCCGTCTACTCCGGGCCCGGGACACAGAGCCAGGATTCCAGCGCGCTTGCGAGCAGGGGGGCCCGAGTCGGGGCCTACCTGCTGGATTTTCTGACCCTGGGCTTGCTGGGGATCCTCGCGACCATCATCGAGGAGAACACCTACGATCCCGACCTGGTCGCGTTCGTCGTTATTCTCGGTTGCCTCGTGCTGCTGGCCATCAATGCGTTTCTCCTGGCTCGGCGGGGCCAGACCATTGGAAAGGCGTTGGTGAAGGTCCGCATCGCCAGGCTGGATGGATTCGGCCCGGGCCTGGGCCGGATCCTGATTCTCCGAGTTCTGCCCATCGTGTTGGTCCTGGCACTCCTCCCACCCCCCTTGAACCTGTTCGCCCTGGCCTTGAATTTCCTCTCGGCCCTCGGCCGGAACCAACGGTGCCTTCATGATTACGTCGCGGGCACCAGGGTCGTGGTGGCCGCGGGAAATCCAGAGGACTGGCGGAGACCTTCGCCGGGTAGCGAGCGGAGCAGTTGGGATGAGATCCGCGCGGAACGCGGCAGGAAGTAGCCGAGCGTCACGCCTTGATCGGATGCGATAGGCTTGCAGCCTGGGAGGCGCACACGTGGCGACGGTCACTGAAGAGCTGAAGGAACTCGCGGGCCTGCTCGAGAAGGGCCTGATTAC
>CAZBDA010000129.1:0-14155 GCA_964490445.1 uncultured Rickettsiales bacterium
GTCCACATCGCCGTCGCAGTTGTTGTCGAGGCCATCACAGATCTCGGTGGCGCCGGGGTAGATGACGGAGTTGAACTCCTGGCAGTCGCCGTTGCAGCCGCTGATACCGTCGCCGTCGTAGTCAGTTTCTGAGCCGGTGAGAGCGTTGCAGTCGTTGTCGATGCCATCGCACAGCTCGGCCGCGCCCGGGTTGATCGCGGCGTTGGTGTCGTCGCAGTCTCCGGTGAGCTCCGAGAAGCCGTCTCCGTCATCGTCGATGCAGTCGGCGCTGCCGTCGCCGTCGAAGTCGAAGCCCTCGTCGATGAGACCGTCGCCGTCGTTGTCCAGGCCGTCGCAGGTCTCGTTGTCGAAGCAGTCGGGCAGGCCGTCGCCATCGCTGTCGAAACCCTCGTCGATGGCACTGTTGCAGTTGTTGTCGAAGCCATCACAGACCTCGCTGGCTCCGGGATAGACGGTCGCGTTGAAGTCGTTGCAGTCGCCGCTGCAGGCGGACACGCCGTCGCCGTCGTTGTCGAAGTCTTCGTCGACCGCGCCGTCGCAGTCATTGTCCTGGGCGTCGCATACCTCGGGCAGACCCGGCCCGACAGTGTTGTTGGCGTCGTCGCAGTCGCCGTCGCAACTCGAGATGCCGTCGCCATCGCCATCGGTCTGCGGGTCGGCGCCATCGGTGAGCCCGTCGCAGTCGTCGTCGATACCGTTGCACGACTCCGTGCCGCCCGGCAGGACCGCCGCGTTGCTGTCGTCTCTTTCGGTGGAGCAGGGAGAGTTGCCGTCGCCGTCGGCGTCGGTGTCGGGGTCGCCGGCGTCGATGAGCAGGTCGCAGTCGTCGTTGATGCCGTTGCAGGTCTCGCCTACGCCGGGTGCAACCAGGAGGTTGCTGTCGTCACAGTCACCGCTGCACTCGGAGAACCCATCGCCATCGTCGTCGAGCTCCTGGCCGCCGAGGCTGCCGTTGCAGTCGTTGTCCAGGCCGTCGCACAGCTCCGGCGCTCCGGTGTAGATGGAAGCGTCTACGTCGTCGCAGTCTCCCTCGCAGTCGGCCAGTCCATCGCCGTCGGCATCGGTCTCGGAGCTGGGCAGGATGCCGTCGCAGTCGTTGTCGGCACGGTCACAGATCTCCGCTGCGCCCGTGTAGGTGACCGCGCTCGCGTCGTCGCAGTCGCCGTGACACTCGGTCATGCCGTCGCCGTCATCGTCGATCAACTCGCTATCGGCACTAGTCAGCGGCACGGTGAAGTTGGTGATGCCGGGCATGTCCTGGGCGCACAGCGTCAGGTCCTGGATGGCGCCGGTCCCCATCTCGACGGTGAATTCCAGTTCGCCGACCTGCGCGGGGTCGTAGCTGATGAGCAGCCTGGCGTCGTCGGCAGCACTGGCGATGTAGGTGTGGACCAGGGCCTGCTGTCCACTGACCCAGGCATAGTCCTGGTTGGAGCCCTCGAACTGGGTGTTGTTGGTCTGCGGAATGTTGAGCCCCCCCGGCACTGTCGAGAACACCGAGTCCAGGGAGCGGTTGACGGGGCTGCCCCCGACTCGGTCGATGACCCAGCCCAACGGAGTGACGCCGGGTGGAAAGGTGAACAGCGCGTTGGCGATGACTGTGTACGACGACGTGCCCATCCAGTTGCGCACGAACAGCGACTGGACGTTGGCGGTGGGGCCGCCCGGGGTGATCAGGTTGGCCTGGACGCTCTGGTAGATGTCGACGCCGGTCAGGTCGACGTTCTCCACGAATCGCTCGACGTGCAGGATCAAGTTGCCGTCGATGGTGTTCTCAAACGGTGATTCCGTGACGGAATTGGTGCCGCACAGCCGGGGGCTGGCGCCCACCTCGTCAGACAGGCCGTCACAATCGTTGTCGATGCCGTCGCAGGTCTCAGTGGCTCCGGGCGCGTTCAGGGCGCTGCTGTCGTCGCAGTCGCCCTGCGCCGTGCTGAAGGTGTCGCCATCGGAGTCCTGAGCCAGCGCTGCTATGGGAAGCAGGAGCGCTGCACACAGGAACGAGACGACGAGCAGATAGCCTCGGTGTTGCATGGAGAATCCTCCGGGGAACCATCACCCCGGCCGTAGACTAGCACTCAGAATCGCCCTGTCATCGGGTCGTTGTCAGCGCTGCTGCTCGTCGATGGCAGTCAAGATCAGGGTTCGGACAAAGCAGCCGTGCGCTGGGTGCGATAGGACTCCCGGTCAATGACGAACAGTTCCGCTGGCTCCCCCTCGTAGAGAATCGGCTCCTGGCGGTTCATGCCGACCTTTTCGAGAACCCGCATTGAGGCAGTGTTTTCCGGCAGTGTGATGCCGATGATGCGGCCCAGGCCGAGTGCCTCGAATCCGTAGGCAACACAGGCGATGGACGCTTCGGTAGCCAGCCCCTGGCCCCAGTACTGCGGAAGGAAGCGGTAGCCGAGGTCGACCTGGTTCATGTCTGCCAGGTACTTGAGGCCGGCGAAGCCGATCACCTCGCCAGTGGCCTGCTCGATGGCAGCCCAGCGTCCAATACCGTACAGAGGCCAGTCGGGGTGGGTCCGGATCCCTTCCCTGGCCGCCGCGATGCTCGCACAGGGAGCTTCGCCCGTGTAGCGGATCACTTCGGGGTTGGAGTTCAGGCGAAAAAAGGCCGCCGCATCGGTGACCTGGAAGGCGCGAAGCTGAAGCCGGGGGGTCTGGGGTCCGGTGCGGTGGTCCCCCGCGAATTTCATGTCGTGGCGATGCTGGTCGGGCAGACCACGCCGGTTCCACCTAAGCCACAGTAACCATTTGGATTTTTGCTCAAGTACTGCTGGTGGTACTGCTCGGCGTAGTAGAAGGTCGGAGCAGCGATGATCTCGGTGCTGATATCGCCGTGACCAGCTGCGTGCAGGCCCTGCTGGAAGGCAGCTTTCGAGCTCAGGGCACTCTGCAGCTGCTGTTCCGAGAAGGTGTGGATCACCGAGCGGTACTGGGTGCCGACGTCATTGCCCTGGCGCATGCCCTGGGTTGGGTCGTGCCCTTCCCAGAATTGCTTGAGCAGAACCTGGTAGCTGATCTCTGCCGGGTCGAAGACCACCAGCACTGCTTCAGTGTGCCCGGTGCCCCCGGAGCAGACCTCCTCGTAGCTGGGGTTTTCCGTGTAGCCACCCGCGTAACCCACCGCAGTCATGTGCACGCCGGGCATCTTCCAGAAGCCCTTCTCGGCGCCCCAGAAGCAGCCCATTCCGAAGACCGCCTGCTGCAGGCCCGGGGCGGGGCTCCGCAGCGGCCTGCCGAACACGTGGTGCGGGTCGGTCAGCGGGATCTCGGTGGTACGGCCGGGTAGCGCCTGCTCGGCAGTGGGGAGGGGGGCTGCGCGGCGGAATCCAAACATGATCTCAGTCCTCGATGGCGGGAACGGAATGCGTCCAGTTGCCCAGTGTACTCTGCTCGCCTTCGATGCTTCCACGTACGACGATCGTGTGGTCATCGGCTAGTTGCAGCAGGTCTACCTCGGCACGGAAGTCCACCTCCAGGTCGCCTTCCTGGATAGCGGAACTGTGGGACGCGTAGCCATCGACGATCACCTCGGCGAGTCCGCTGTCCGCCTCGTAGCTGAAGCTATCTACCCGCGCCGCCCACTCGCGCAGGTAGCGGCCGGGTGTCTCGTCATCGGTGTTGGCGTTGAGCTCGAAGTTCCAGCCGCGTAGTAGCGGTAGGCCGACCGCCAGCTCGGGCTGGCCCTGGATCTGGAGGGTACGCTCGGCCAGCGGGATGGGCTCGATGTCCGAGTGGCTTTCGCCCTCGCTGTCGTAGAAGGCGCTGGCCTCGACCAGGCCCGGCGAAACGACGCCGTGGTCGAAGCCGAGCAGCGCATAGCGGATCCGGGTTTCGACCTGGGCGAACTCGAGCGCTTCGTTGTGGTGGATTCGGTCGAGGCGTCCGCCCTGGAAATGTGCGGTTGCGGTGAACCGAAGCAAGCGGGCCTTGGAATCGTGGCTGGCCGGGCTGAGTTGCGCGCCGAGTCCTCGCGGAGTCCAGCCCTCGTCACCGCTGTAGCTGCCGTCGTAGCCGGGCAGGAAGTCCACGTCCATGTCCATGCAGATGCCGCGCATCGCGATGGCCCAGTGAGCCTTCGGTGGCAGGTCCAGGGCGGCGAGGTCGACGACCACCTCACTCGAGCTACGGCCGTCGGGACCCAACTGGATTGGCACCTCGTCGTACCAGGCGACCAGGTCTTCGGAGAGCACGCGGCTGTGGCTCAGGCTGTAACTGGGGTGGTCGCGGTAGTTGCGTCCATCCGCCCAACTGCCGCCGAGGATTCCCAGGTCGGCATTGAACGAACCATCTTCGCTGGGCAGGTCTACGCCGGCTCGTAGAAACGCGATGCGATGGCTCAGGTCCTGCCAGGTGTAGCTGTGTCCCTCCCAAAGGCTGATCCAGCCATCGCTGACCGGGCCGACCGCGCACTCACAAGAGGGCTCGTTGATCTCTGCGCGGCAGGCGCTCAGCGCAACCAGTACGGCGACTAGCAGCAGACCTGGGGAAGTCTTGAGCACCCTTGCACTCTAGCGGTTCAGCGGCAGCGACGGCGTCGTGCCGTTGCCATCCACAGCACCGCGGCGAGCAGGGTCCCTGTTGTTGGTGCTGCTGCTGCTCCGCTCAGCGAGCCCTGACAGTCGGTGCAGCCGGAGCGGCCGCCGTCGTTGCGGTCGTCATCGTCGTCGTCGCCTGCCGGCGCTGTGCTGTCGCCATCACCGGAACTATCGTCATCGTCGCCGCTGCTGTCGTCGTCGTCGCCACCGCCAGGTCCGCCGAGCAGGTCCGTTACGGTCTGCCACAGCAACTCGTCCCCCTCGTCGTAGTTGAGCGCCCAGAAGCCGAAGCCTCCCAGCCCTTCGTCGAGTGCCATCTGAGCCTTCATCGCGATGGAAACCTCATCCTCACACCACAACTGCTGCCACTGGCCGCCGTCGTTCCACGCCGTCCACGGCGTAGAGCTGTCACTGTCCCAGTTGCGGCCATACTGCGCGAAGCGCTCCTGGCACGACGCGTAGAACGTGGACGAGTGGCTACCAGTTGCGGTGCTGCCGAGCTCGGCGCTGGCGGCGTCCCAGGTGTTGCCGTACAGGGGCAGCCCCAGGATGATTCCAGGCGCGTTCTCGATGCCGGCCCACTGGATGTAGTCGCGCGCTGACCACTGCAGCGACCGGCTGCCCCACTGGTCGCTGGCTTCCAGGGGCGCATTGGGCTTGGGATTGGACCAGCTGCCCGCAAAAGCGTAGCCCATGACGAACAGCAGGTCGGAGTGGTTGGCGAGCACGTCGTAGTCGTATGCGCCGTCCCAGTCCACCGCCGGAGTAGCGAGGCTGAGGTGGCTGCCGGGCTGGGCTGTGTCCATGGCAGCACGAAGCGCAATGATGAAGTCGACCAGGTCGTCGCGGTTGTCTAACTCCAGGCCCTCGAAATCGATGTCGAGTCCGTCGCCGCCACCGTCCAGCATCGCCGCGACCAGGTTGTCGATGGCGTTGCTCCGGGCAGTGGGGTTGCCGAGCAGCTCGGCAAGGTTGCTGCCTCCGAAGCGAGTGGTCGAGAGCACGACGATTGCTCCCGCCTGGTGGGCTGCCGAGATCAGGGCGTCGGAGCCCGAACCACCCCAGCCATGGGTGTCGCCCAGGGAGCCGTCACCATTCATCTCGGCCGAGAACCAGGCTACGACGTCGAGGTGCTCCCAGGGGAGCTCGTTGGCGCTTACCCAGTAGGGCAGGTAGCCCATGACCACGGGGCTCGTGCCACGGGCACGGTGGGCGAGTTGCGAGGTGGTGGGCGGCGTGACGTCTGCGGCCCCCAGGGGGGCGCGGTCGGCGTGCAGGCGCAGCATCTGCTCATGCAGGAACGGGCCTTCGCCAGCGCCTGCTGCGGTGGGCAACAGGGACAGGGTAAGGGCAGTGATGCCCGCGCAAAGGAGGGTCCGCACAGGGGCTCCGGGGCTGGCGCGCTACTCGGTGTCTTCTTCGAGGACGCGGAAGAACGGGCAATCAGCTTGCTCGAGGCATGGGTCGTCGCTGATCTCCTGGCCACCACTCTGGGCGAAGCGGACGATCTGCATGATGGCGAAGGTGGTCATGTCGAACGGCTTGGTCGCGTCGGGGGCCTCGAAGCCGTGCATGCCCTGGGGGCTGGCGTAGGGAAGGCGCAGCCCGGATACGCCGGCGCTGGACTGCCGCACTGCGCGCAGCGGGATCTCTGACGCTGCTCCGGTGCCGTCGGTGCCGTTGTCGAGGTCGTCGGCGTCGAACAGCAGGTACTCGCCGGACTTCTCGTTCTGCCAGGGCCCGAACTCTTCCATTCCGTGCACCACGCCCCGGTCAATCAGCCAGCGGTCGACGGTCGTGCCATAGCGCTCGTCGATGGCGTGGCGGTCGTAGATGTTGGCTGCGCGGGCGATGGAGATTCCGGCACCGGTGGGAACCACGGGATCCCCTGGAGTGGGTACCAACAGGACATTGGTCGGCTGCCCGCCCAGCGACTCAAAGGGTTCGTCGATGTAGTGCGGCGCATAGGCGATGGGGTCCCCGGGCTCGGTGGTCAGCGAAAGCACGTTCACCAGGCGTCGTAGTGCCGGAGTCCCGCGGCGGTGGCCCAGGCCCTCGGCCATGGCGATGAGTGGTGATCCGGCGCGGTGGGTGAGGCCCTGGAACTGGACCTCCTGCTCGAAGTGTTCAATGACGGCCACCTCGGCTCCGGCGGCATCGGCCACTGTAATGCGCCAACGGTCGCCGAGTCCGGCGTTCTGTGCCACCTCGTAGACCACGCCCTCCTCGGGGCCGCTGTCTGGCATGCCGGTGGCGACTCGCTTCTCGTGGTAGTCCAGGGCGTCGGATGGCACACCCACTCGGAACAGGCCGTCGGCAGGAATTCCCGTCTCGCGCACCTCGCCGTTGTCGAGGTTCTCGACCTTGACGCTGCCCCCCGCTGGAATGGTCGGCAGAGTCGCCACGTGTACCTCCGCCATGCTGGTCCAGGACGATACGTGCTGGACGATGCGCAGCCCGCCGCCCTCGTCGGCCAGTCCCAGGACCAGCGGGTTCATCACCTTGCCGACCACTGCCTCGACCACTCCGCCGAGATCCGAGCGCCAGCCGACGTCCATGAGGCCGCCGCCGGCGACGATCGGGGAGATGGTCGTGAACTCGGGCTCGACGGCAGCGGCTACCGCTGAGTTGATGCCGCCCAGCGAGCCGCCCATCAGGTGCAGCGGCACGTCGGGGCCACCGATGTCGGGGGTGCCGTCGTCGTCCCAGTCGCAACTGATCCGCTCGTGGCTCTCGGGCACGCCGTCCTGGTTGCCGTCGATGCCCATCGTGCCGGTTCCGCAGGCGCGCAGGCTGCGCACGAACTGCATCCAGTCCACTACTGCCTGGCGAACCATGTCGCGGGTGTGGAATCCGTCGGCGACCCACATGTCGGAGCCTGAGTCCGGCCGTCCGTCGTTGTCGAGATCGCGGGCCCGTCCGTCTTCGAGGTGCTCGAGGAAGGGCAGCAGCCCCATCGCTTCGAGGACGCTGGCCAACTCCAGGCGCTCACTGTCGCTGAGCACGACTCCGTGCCCGGGGAAGTCGAAGGTGCAGGCGGCGATGCCGACGCGGTTCATGGTCCAGCCGAACAGCAGGAACTCCGCGCGGTTGGAGCGATAGCCATGGCCGTACACGGTCACCGGGAAGGGCTGTTGGTGTTGCTCGTCCGCTACCGGCAGAACGCAGGTGAATGCGATCCGCCGGGGCCCGACGTGGATTTCGCCGGTGCGGGCGTCCAGCTTCCACCACTCGTCCGCCGTGTTGCGGCCGTCGTCGTCACGGTCCACCATCAGGTCGGGGCTGGTGAACGCACCGCCGACGAAGTTCTCGGCGTAGTCATAGCCTTCCAGCAACGTCTCCGAGGCTTCTTCTGGGAAGAAGTTCGCGGCCTCGAGGATGCCAATGAGGCGGTCGGCAGACATGTGCAGCGGGTTGTCGACGTCGTTGCTTTCCTGCATCCGGGCGGCCTCGTGGACGCCGGCCGGGTAGTCGTCCTGCAAAGCCGCGAAGGGACCCTCGCCGTAGAGTCCGCGCCGGACATCGACGAGATCGCCGGTGATTCGTCCCGTGGTGAAGGTCCAGGCGAAAGCGACGTCGTCGACGGCGAGGCCCAGGTTGGGAAGCAGGTCTTTCAGCGGCTTCAGCGCCTCGGTCTGGCGTAAGTGATTGACCCAGGTCCAGGGCGAGCGGATGGGTTGGCCATCTTCACCGATCAGCCGTTCCGTGAGTACGACGGCGTAGCAGGTCTCTTCTCGCATCGGCACGACCGGTCGAAAGATCAGCGTGTCGGTTTCCCGCTCGTACCAGGTGAGCAGGTCCATGCGTGGGTCGCCGCCTTCGGGATAGACGTTGGGGTGGTCGAGTACGCCGTCGTAGTCGGTGTCCTCGCCGGGGTCGAGCACGCCGTTGCCGTTCAGGTCCTCCTCGGCCAGTTCATAGAGCAGCGATGGAGTCCAGTCGCGCGGCTCGTTGGGGAAGTAGGCCTCGGGGCCAAACAGGTCGCCGGGGAAGCGGCCGTGGCCGATGTCCAACTCTACCGGCTGGCCGTACGTGGGTGAGCCTGGGGTGATGTCGATTATGAAGAGCGCGTCGTCGGTGGTGTCGTAATCGTCGGCGTGGCGCTGCGCGATGTTGTCGAGATCGAGTGGTGCTTCGAAGCGCACCGACAAGGGCGCGAAGATGCCGAAGCCAGTCAACTCGTTGACCTTGCGCCGAGCCTTCCGCTCGACCTCTGTGGCGGCCTCTTGCGAGAAGTTCAGACGCAAGCCTGTCGGCGAGGTGGGGTCGGGACGGGTGGCAAGGTCGTTGGGGAAGGGCAACTCCGGCAGTGGCTCGGCATCCCAGTCGATGAGGATGCGCGGACCGGACCCGTCGGGAGTGGCCCGCAGCCCCTGGTTGCCGCCACACGCAGGAAGCAGCAGGGCGGCAGCGGCAAGGAGAATGGGGAGGCGATGCATGGGGACTCCGGTGAAGGCTGCCCGCGCCCACGCGGGTGCACAGGTTGCTTACCACGGAAAGCGTCCCCGTGCCGGGGCATCCCGTACCTGTCGTGGTCAGATCAGCGGGTAGCAGAGACCACGTGCACTTCGTGGCTGCCGGCGGGCACGCGGATGTGCAGCATCCCTCCGGAGTCCTCACTCCAGGCCCAGCCAGAGTTACTCTGCGCGAGGCTGTCTGCAGCGGCTTCGGGCATCGCGTCCCCGTCCAGGGCCACCGCCGCCGGCGGGCTTGCTACTGCCATGACCGCGAACACGGCGCCCTGTTGAAACTCGCTGCCGTCGGTGTACGAGAGGCTGAAACCATCGGCTGTTGCCTGCTGGGCAATGCGACTGCCGTCGAACAACTCGAAGCTGCTCGCTGCTCCTGGGAACACCCGCGGGTAGAGCAGGCCCGGGTCGTTGTCGTAGGAGTCCACCAAGTCCGGGAATGCGGTGGGCGAGGTGGTGTCGATGGTCGGTCGCAGCAGAGGCACGATGCCGCCCTGGCGCAGGTACAGGGGGAGCTTGTCCAGGGGCGCGTCGACATTTGTGTGTGCCGGTCCCTCGAAGAGCTCGCCGTTGAACCAATCGACCCACTTGCCGGGGGGGAAGGGGACCTCTCGATCACGGTCCCCGTAGACCACCACCGGTGCGACCAGCAGGTGCTCTCCGAACAGGTAAGTGTGGGGTGGGTGGCTACCGAGATCGGGGTAGGCCAGGCCCAGCGGTCGTGCGATGGGCCGCCCATCCAGGGCCAGTCGCTGCGCGTAGCTCCACTCGTACGGGAACAGACGCAGGTGCAGGCGGGTGAAGTCGCGATACCAATCCAGCATCTGCTGGTCGAAGCCGTTGGCTTCGTCGAACTCCCAGGCGACGTCGTTGCTGTTGGTACCCACCTGCATCACTGTCGACAGGGCAGTCTGCTGGAACCAGCGGGTGAACGTTTCGCGGTCCGGTGGAGGATGCCGGTAGCCTCCGGTGTCCGAGCCGTAGAACGGGAAACCTGACGGTCCCAGGCTGAGGCCGTAGACCAGGGATGCGGGCAGGCCACCGGTGGCGGTGTATGCCTCGCCGTCATCGCTGGCTTCGGCGCCGTGCAGGTTCATCGTGGCGTCCAGGTCACCAGGCCAGATCACGCTGGCGTGTACCTGGTCGCCGTAGGCACCCGCCCGGCACAGCAGGAAGCCGCCGTCGTCCGGCAGGGTCTCGGCGTAGACCCGGTGGTACAGCCGCGTGTAGTCGGTGTGCATGGTGCGCTCGTCGCTGCCGTCGCTGAACTCCCAGGCGAGGCGTCCTCCGGCAAGACCGACCACGACATCTTCGGCGTAATCCAGCTTGAAGCCCTCGATCCCCATGTCCGTGTAGCGTCGGATCAACTCCTGCCACCACAGGTAGGCCGCCTCGTTACTCAGGTCGATGGGTGCACTCCACTGGTTGAAGATATTCGGTGACGTGGGCGGGAAAAATCCACCGTCCAGGGCCTGCTGGTGAAGCTCGGGGCTCTGCTCGGGGTCGACGTAGGGCGTGTGCCAAAGCGCCATCCGGAAGCCCATGTCGTGGGCGAAGTCGATCATCCCCTGGGGATCGGGGAACAGTGCTGGGTCGAAGTCAAAGGTGTTGACTCCCGAGGCGTACGGGCGATCGATCCAATAGGCCGAGGTCGCCAGGTCCAGTTCGCGGATGGTCTGCAGGTCATTGCGTACCTGGGCTTCATCCTCATTTTCGTCGCGCCAGACCCAGGGGCCCAGGGCCCAGCGAGCCGGCAGTAGCGGATCGCCGGTGGTGTTGTAGTAGCCCCTGGTGATGTCGAGGGGGTGGTCCGCCGCAAACAGGTGAAAACGGAAGCCGTCCAGTGAGTCTGGGCCCGTGCCGTAGGTGATCTGCACTCGGTCGTCGGCCCAGGTGGCGACCTCGAACAGCCCTGGGTGGGGGTCCTCGACGAACAGTCCCCAGCCGCGGGTGCCGATGAGTAGGGGAATGGGCACGTGCGCCTCGTTGTTGAGGCTGTCGACGTCTGGATCGACCTCGAGTTGCATGGCGCGCACCTTGCCGCGGTGCTCCGGCGTGTCGAGGACTCCGCCGAGGCCGTAGAAGCCTTCTTGGGAATCGACTTTCGGTACGAGCCGGTAAAAGGCGATGGGCGATGGGCCGGGCTGGGGAATCAGCGTCGCTTCGACGCGACCAGGCTCGTGCTCGAGCAGTGTCAAAGTGGCCTGGTAGCCGGTGCCGAAGCGCAGCAGGACCTCGCTGATGCTGTCGCCGGGGGAGCTCACCTCGGCTGCGCTCACCGTGTGCCAGGTGATCTCTTCGGCCAGGAAGAAGGGGTCGTAGCTGCGGTTTTCATCGAGGCTGGGCACCGTTCCCAGTTGCAGGCCGCTGGCGGGAAAGGAGAGCAGGGCCAACTCGTCGCGCCACAGGCGCAGCGTTGTCGAGGCGGAGTCGTAGTCGACGCGAAAGTGTGCGGCTGCGGGTGGGTCTTGTTCGGCCGGGCAGCCATGCAGCATTCCAGACAACGCCAGCAGGACTGCGGTGAACAGGCCCCTGCAGGTACGTCTCGGATGCATTGACGCCTTGTATGCCCGTTTGTCGAGCCGGCTCATTCCTCTTCCTTTGTGTCTGTAGCGGGCAGTTGCTCCGCCAGCCAGGTCCTTATGTCCCCGACCTCTTCATCGCAGACCTCGTGCCCCATCGGGTAGACCAGCCAGCGGAGATCCCGGCCGCTGGCCTGTAGGCGCTCGTACGAGGCTCTCCCCTGCGCCATGGGCACCACGCCATCCCGGCTGCCGTGGCAGAACTGGATGGCTGTTGCAGCGTTGGCGTGATGGGCTTCGTCCTCGAGACGGCCTGCGACCACCAGGTAGCCGCTCAGGATCAACAGTCCCGCCAGCGGCCTGGGGTAGCGCAGACCCACGTGCAGGGCCATGGCGGCACCCTGGCTGAAGCCGGCCAGGACGATCCGGTGCGAGGGGATGCCCTGTCCTTCTACTGCGGTGAGCAGGTCCCGGAGTTGCTCGGCGACCTCGCGGATGTGCTCCTCGTCTTCCCGGTCGGGGTCGCGGCGTAGCGTACGGATGTCATACCAGGCCGGCATCACCGCACCGAAGTTGATGGTGACGGGACGTAGAGGTGCTTCGGGGAAGATGAACCGTAGGTGGTGCGCGTCGAGGTAGGGGACCAGCGGCGCGAAGTCGTCCGCGCTTGCGCCCAGGCCATGCAGCCAGACCACAGCTCCGCGGGCGTCGCTGTGAGCTCCCAGGTCCAGGTACTTGAGTGAGGCCGAGAGTGAGGCCGTGGGCCCGTTCACTGTCCTAGTTCTTCCAGCAGTTGCCGAGCTTCGCTGTCGTAGGGGTAGTTGGCGATCGATTTGCGCAGTAGCTTCCTGGCTTCCGAGGTGCGGCCCTCCTTGATGTAGATGCGGGCCAGGCCGTTGAACTTCTTGTACTCGATGTCCGGGTTGATCGAGATCGCCTTCTCGAAGTTTTCCTTGGCTTTGTCGATCTGTCCCTGCTTCAGGTACACCAGGCCCAGTCCCTCGTAGGGACAGGTGTAGCCCTGGTCATGTGCTGCGAGCGCTTCTCGGAAGCCATCCTCGGCCTTGCCTACATCGCCCCGACTCAGGTGGATGGAAGCCAACTCGGCCTTGGCGTAGGGATTCTCGGGGTCCAGGTCGAGGACTCCGCGCAGTTCCGTCTCTGCCTGGTCCATCAACTGCAATCCCATCAGCGAGTTGCCCTTGCCCAGGCGTGCCAGCAGGTCAGAGGGGCGATGCGCCAGGACCCGGTCGAAGTAGATGACGGCTCGTCGATGTTGGTTCTGGTTGGCGTGCAGCCAGCCCATCCCGAGGCAGCCCATTCGGTGCATGAAGTGGTAGTAGTCGGGATCGGGCGCTGCCGCCACCTGGGTCTCGAGCCAGAGGTCGAGGGCAGGCGTGAGCTGCTCCATAGCTTGCGAATAGTCCTGCTTGACGATGGCCAGGTGTCCCCGGCCGATGGCCGGTCCCGGGTCGTTCGTGGTCAGGGTAGCGGCCTCCTCGAACAGCTCTGCCGCGCCGTCATAGTCCTGGTGTGCCATGACCAGGAAGCCCTTGACTACCAGGAAGTGGGCGTTGCGCTGCAAGGTGATGGCGTGGTTGATCAGGCTCAGCGCCTGGTCGGCGCGGTTGGCGTAGTAGTAGCGAAGGGCCGCCGAGAAGTGGCCGACGGCATCGGTTTCTTCGGGAATCAGCCCCTCGAAGGTGTCGAAGGGATTGTCGTGGGCCTGCCCCACCTTTGAATAGAGCACTCCCAGGGCCTGGTAAGCGCAACTCCAGTGGCTGCCATCGCTGTTGACCAGGGCGAGTTTGAGATGCTTCTCGGCAAGTTCGTATTCACCCATCTCGGTAAGCGCGGTGCCGACGATGTTGTGCGCCTTGCGAAGTTGCTCCTCGGTTCCATAGGACGCGCCAATCTTGACGCTTTCGAGGGCGACGTCGCGAGCTTCGGGATATTGGCCGGTCTTCGTGTAGGCCTCACCGAGGTGATTGCGGATGTCGAGGTCGTCGGGGAGGGGGCGTGCAGCCCGCGCCCACATCGTGACTGCCTTGCGGTTGCTCCGCATGTCGTACATCTCGCCCAACTGGATCATCGCGTCCACCCGCTGGGGGGCTAACTCGACGGCCTTTTCCAGCAGCCTCATCGAGGCGACGGCTGCCGGCAGGAGTTCGCCATCGGGCCCGGTCATCCCGCGCACGGGCACGTCCAGCATGGCCAGGATGATCAAGGTGGCGGGGTCGTTCGGTCGCTTCTTCAACCACTCCTCGGCCTTTGCCTTGACGTAGTCTCGGATTTCCGGGTCTCCCTGGAACCCGTCGTCGCTCAGCAGCCGCGTGACGATCTGTTCGCGCGTGTACTCGCGCTTCATGGCAGCCCTCCACCAGTCGGCATCGTTGGGCTTGAGCCCGCCAACCACACTGGCGGAAGTCGAAGCCCCGGCCGCTGCCGGCGACGACGAAGGCAGGGAGCTGTCCGCCGGCGCGGTGAGCACGGCGGGGTCTGCGGCGGTGGACGTCGAGGCCTGGCTCTGAGCCGGGCCAGCGAGCTTGTCGGCGTCGGGCTCGGCGCCGCAGCCTGCGTACACGAGGCACAGAGCTAGCGAAAATCCTGTACGTGCGAA
>CAZBDA010000130.1:0-14099 GCA_964490445.1 uncultured Rickettsiales bacterium
CCCACCGCGCCGCGGGGCAATGGCGTGGGCGCCCGGCTCGGCCGGGTCTGCGGCGGCGCCGGCCGGGGCCGGCGCGGGTTCCCCGGTGGCATCGTCGGAGGCTGAGTCGGTGGGGTCGACCGGGTCGGCGACCATCGTCTGCCGGGCCAGGTACTTCTCCAGCAGTTGAGCATGCACCGCATCCTTGGGGTCATACATTCCGAACACCACGATCGCCTCGAACCTGCGTAGCCCGAGCGGCAGGTTCGGGCTTGCTTCGTCTTCCACGTACTGGTCGAAGTCGTCGAGGATCCCTTCCCAGCCCTCGACCACGCCGTTGGGATGCAGGATCGGGGCGTCGAGGGGTACCTCGTTGACCAGGGCATTGCCCTCGGCAATGAGTTGCTGGCCCCGCGCGGTCAACTCAATGCCCGCAGCGTCCAGAGCCTCCTCAAAGGTCTGGATCGCCAGCGCCTCGATCTCTTCGCGAGACTCGAAGCGGAAGTCGCCTCGGGTTTCCTCGGCGAGGGGCGGAGCGGCCACATCGCCACAGCCCACAACCAGTTGCACAACGCCAACGGCGAAGATGAGGGCGAAGTTGCGAACAGTCTGCTGAAATGAAGTCATGATTAGCCTCCTGGGGTTGGTCCGAACTGGGCCAACGACTCGTCGCTTCACAGGCTAAGCAGGGACGGCGCGATGGGAAGTGACAGAAAAGAGCCGTTACCGGCCGAGAGAGCCGCGCAAGTCATTGATATCACTAGCGATAACCAGCCTGTCCTCGGCGCTGATGAGCGCCGGCCTTTGTTACCGCCTCAAGCCTTGCCAGGGGCCGTGCAAGGTCCCACCTGTGCACCACGGCAAGCTCCTGCTACCCTCGCCACCCCGAGCCGAAAATGTCTGCCCAGCAACCAGCCGCCCGCCCCGGCGTGGCCACCGCCCGACGCATTGCTCTCAAGGTGGGAACCCGTGTCCTCACCCACGACGACGGCACGCTCGCCGACGATCGGCTGCTGGAGATCGTCAAAGCAGCTGCACAGGCGGTCCAACAAGGCCGAGAGGTACTCATTGTCAGTTCTGGCGCCGTGGGCCTGGGGCGCGAGGCGCTCGCAATCAGCGACGAGCCGGCCGACCTGACCGAACGCCAGGCCTGCGCCGCTGTGGGCCAGAGCCGGCTCATGGGCCTGTACCAGCAAGCCTTCGAACAGCAGGGACTGCTCTGCGCGCAGGTGCTGCTGACAGAAGACGACTTCGACGACCGGCTGCGCTACCTGAACCTGCGCGGCGCGCTGGCCGCCCTGCTGCGGCGCGGCTGTGTGCCGATCATCAACGAGAATGACGTAGTCTCGACCGACGAGTTGGCATTCCACGAGGGTGCCGGGCGACCGGTATTCAGCGACAACGACCGGCTCGCGGCGTTGGTCGCCAGTAAGCTGGATGCCGACCTGCTGGTGCTGGTCACCGATGTCGACGGCCTGCACGAGCGGGACCCGCAGGGGGACCCGCAAGCAGCCCTTTTGCTTCGCATCGATGCAGCGGAAGAGGACACGGTCGAGCGCCTCGCGGGCGGCCCCGGGCCGGGAGGACGCGGCGGCATGTACAGCAAGGTGCAGGCTGCAGCCATTGCGGCGCGCTCGGGTGCCCACGCAGTGATCGCGTCTGGCAGGGCTCCCGGTGCACTGGCCGCGGTGCTCGCCGGCGAAGAGGTCGGAAGCTGGTTCCCCGCCCGCGAGGGTCTGCCCGCTCGACAGCGTTGGATCGCCTTTGCCGCCGCCGCACGCGGCTCGCTGACCCTGGATGCAGGAGCGGTGACCGCACTACAAGAGCGCGGGGCCTCGCTGCTGGCAGTGGGCGTACGCGACGTCACAGGCACCTTCCTGGCGGGCGACGTCGTCGAATTGCACGCCCCCGACGGCCAGCTCATCGGCCGAGGGATGGTCCACTGTAGCGCCGACGAGGCGCGGCGTTGGTGCGCTGGCAAGCGTCCCGATGGACTCCGCAACCACCATGCCCTGGTGCACCGAGACCTCATGGTGCTGAGCGGGTCGCCTCACGACAGCGGAAAGACCGAGCCGTGAACGCGGCGAGCATGGCGAGCGCGGCTCGGGCTGCGCAGCGGGCGCTGGGCAGCGCTCCGGGGCAACGGCGCACAGCCGTGCTGGAGCGCCTCGCGGCCATCCTCGAAGAGCGCAGCGATGCCCTGCTGGCTGCGAACGAGCTGGACCTCGAGGCTGCCCGCAGCACTCAGCTGGCACCGGCGCTGCTGCACCGCCTGTCCCTGAGTGCCGCCAAGGTGGCGACGCTGGTCGACGGGGTGCGCGCCCTGGCCGGGCAGCCCGACCCCCTGTGCCGGGTCCTGCGCCGCACCGAATTGGACGAAGGACTGGAACTCACTCAGGTCACCAGTCCCCTGGGCGTCCTACTGGTCATCTTCGAGAGCCGCCCCGATGCTGTCATTCAGATTGGTTCCCTGGCGCTGCGCTCGGGGAACGCGGTGCTTCTCAAAGGCGGCTCCGAAGCGGCCCGATCAAACGCGGCTCTGGTCGGCTGCCTGCGCGACGCTGTCGAGGCCGAGGGCCTGCCACCAGACGCCGTGACGGGAGTGCAGGGCCGCGAGGCGGTCGCCGCCCTGCTCGAGCAGGACGCACTCATCGACCTTGTGATCCCGCGCGGTTCCGGGCAACTGGTGCAGACCATCCAGAACTCGACGCGCATTCCGGTACTCGGCCACGCTGAAGGTCTTTGCCACACCTACATCGATGCAGCGGCATCTGCCGAGATGGCCGCTCACATCGTGGTCGACGGCAAGTGCGACTATCCCGCCGCCTGCAACGCAACTGAAACCCTGCTGGTACACCAGCAGTTCCTGCCCGGGCTCGCCGCCGTCGGCGCGGCGCTGACCTCGGCCGGCGTCACACTTCGAGCCGACGCAGAGGCGCTACCGCACCTGCCCGGCGCCGAGCCTGCCAATGAGCAGGACTGGCGCACCGAGTACGGTGACCTGCGCCTGTCGGTTCGTACCGTGGCAAGTCTCGAGGAAGCCATCGAACACATCCATCGATACGGCAGCGGACACACCGATGTCATCGTCACCAGCGACTCCATCGCCGCCGAGCGTTTTCTCGCCGAAGTCGACTCCGCGTCGGTATTTCACAACGCGAGTTCGCGCTTCGCCGACGGATATCGCTACGGCCTCGGGGCAGAAGTCGGGATCAGCACCAGCCGCATCCACGCTCGCGGCCCGGTGGGCGTCGAAGGCTTACTTACCACCCGCTGGCTACTGCGCGGCGGCGGCCAGGGTGCCGGCGACTACGGCGGAGACGGCCGCTCGTTCCGTCACAGCCCACTGCCCATCGAGGGCGACTAAGCCGCTGGTTCAACGCTGCTCAGAAGGCGGCGTACGCACCACCATGAGGCGGATCTCCGTCATGTCCTCCATGGCATAGCGCAGGCCCTCGCGGCCCAGACCACTGTCCTTGACCCCGCCATAGGGCATGTGGTCGACGCGCCAGGACGGAACGTCACCGATGACCACCCCACCCACATCCAGCTCGTTCCAGGCCCGATGTGCCTTGTGGATGTCCCGCGTGAAGATGCCCGCCTGCAGTCCAAAGTCACTGTCGTTGACTTCCTCCAGCGCCGCATCAAAGTCGCGAAACGGCGTCAGCAGCGCAACAGGACCGAACACCTCCTGGCGGTAGACAGAAGCATCACGCGGCACGTTCTCGAGCAGGGTTGCGGGCACAACCGACCCCTCGCGACCGCCGCCGCAGAGCAGTCGTGCTCCACCATCCAGCGCCTCCTGGGTCCAGGTCTCCACTCGCTGCGCCTCGCGCTCGGTGATCATCGGTCCCACGAATGTGTCTGCGTCGCGAGGATCGCCCGTCTTGAGGACCTCGGTGGCTGCCACCAACCGGCCCTTGAAGTCGTCGTAGATGTCCTCGTGCACCAGGATGCGCTGGACTCCGATGCAGCTCTGGCCCGACTGGTAGAAGGCACCGACGACGACACGATCGACTGCGTCCGCGAGATCGGCGTCGGAATCGACGATGCAGGCAGCGTTGCCGCCCAGTTCCAGCACGACCTTCTTCTTGCCGGCCTTCGCTTTGAGCGCCCAGCCTACCCCCGGAGAACCGGTGAAGCTGAGCAGCTTGAGGCGCGGATCGGTCGTGAACAGGTCGGCGCCGTCACGACGGCAGGGCAAAATAGAGAAGGCACCCCGGGGTAGATCCGTCTCGGCCAACACCTCGCCGATGACCAGCGCGCCGATCGGCGTCAGGCTTGCCGGCTTGAGCACAAAGGGGCAACCCACGGCGATGGCGGGGGCAACCTTGTGTGCCGCGAGGTTCAGGGGAAAGTTGAACGGCGAGATGAATGAGCAGGGGCCGATGGGCACACGCTTCCACATACCGGAGTAGGCGGCGGCCCGCGCCGAGATCCCCATCTCCATGACCTCGCCGGTCATGCGCACAGCCTCTTCGGCGGCATAGCGGAACGTGTCGATCAGGCGGGTCACCTCACCTCGCGCATCCTTGATTGGCTTGCCGGCCTCAATGCAAAGGGCGTCTGCAAGCTCATCGAAGCGCTCGGTAAACCGTTTCACACAGTGGTTGAGCACGTCCTGGCGCGCGTATGCGGGCATGCTCCGCACGGCGGGAAACGAGGCGTCAGCCGCAGCGATCGCAGCTTCGATGGCAGCCACATCGGCCAGGGCCACCCTGGTGGCCACCTCGCCGGTGTACTTGTTGGTGACCTCGAGGGATGCGTTGGGGGCATGGGGCTCTCCAGCGAGCCAGTACGGGTATGCGTCTTGGAGCATGGCGAAGTCCTCTAGATTGGGCAGGCGATGTGACCCAGACGCTCGGAGAGAAGAGAGTTCTCACGGTAGTCAATGGGAATGGTGATCAGAGAGGGGACATCCGCCGAGAGGGCCTCGTCCAGAGCAGCCCTCAGATCTCGGCTATTGTCCACGCGCACCCCGCGCCAATTGAAGGACTCGGCCAGCTTGACCCAGTCGGGATTGGTAAACGACAGGTCTGTGTGCCGACCGAACTCACTCTGTTGTTTCCAGGCGATCAGGCCGTACTCGTGGTCCTCCCAGAGCAGAACGACGATGGGTAGCCCGAGACGATGAGCAGTCTCCATTTCCTGGACATTCATCAAGAAGCCGCCATCCCCACAGATGGCCAGGATCTTGCGATCCGGCATGGCCAACTGCGCGCCAATGGCCCCGGGCAGGGCAAAGCCCATCGAGCAGAAACCGTTGGAGATCAAGCAGGTGTTGGGCTCGTCACACTGGTAGTAGCGGGCGACCCACATCTTGTGTGCCCCTACATCGGACAACAGGATGTCATGAGGGCCGAGGGCCTCGCGCACATCCCACAGAGCCTTCTGAGGACGGATCGAACCTTCCGTGTCGTCTTCGGCATGTTCGGCGAAGTCCGCCAACATCTGCTCCCTTATGTGGTGGTGCTGGGAGATGTCGTAGTGGACCGGGTCCCTGGCATTGCGCTCATTGAGCATCCACAGCGTGTGCGCCACGTCCCCGACCACCTCGACTTCGGGGTGGTAGTACTCGTCGATCTCGGCCGGCAGGAAGTCGATGTGGATGATGCGCTTGTCCCTGTCGTCGTTCCAGAGCCGCGGGTGGTACTCCACGAGGTCATAGCCGAGGGTCACCACCAGGTCGGCGGCATCGATGGCACAGGCCACCAGGTCCTTGGCCTGTAACCCGATGGTAAACAGGCTGTAGGGGGCCTGGCGGCTGACTGCTCCTTTGCCCATGAAGGTGCAGATGGTGCTGGCCCCGGTGGCTTCACAGAACATTCGCAGCTGCTTGGAAGCTCGCTTGCGGATGGCGCCATTGCCAGCCAGCAAGACCGGCCGCCGAGCGTTTCGAAGCAGTTCCCATGCCTGGTCCACCACCTTGTCGTCGGGTACCGGCCGGCGCAGTTTTCGCACCGGCAGGGGGCTCCCAGACACCTCTTTCGCTGCTACGTCTTCGGCGAGTTCGATGTGGCAGGCGCCGGGCTTCTCGTTGGTAGCGATCTTGAACGCTTTGCGCACGATCTCCGGGATGTTCTCAGGCTGCAGAACCGGGGTTGCCCACTTGGTAATGGGTCTGAACATGGAGACCACGTCCATGTTCTGGTGGGACTCTTTGTGCTGACGGTGTGAGTCAGCCTGGCCGGTGAGCACCACCAGGGGAGCCCGATCCATGTTCGCGTCCGCGACGCCAGTGACCAGGTTGGTGGCGCCGGGACCCAAGGTGCCGAGACAGACCGACGCCTTGCCGGTCAAACGACCGTACACATCGCCCATGAACGCCGCGCCCTGCTCGTGACGCGTGAGCACGAAGGGCACACCGGCAGCTTCGAGGGCCATCATGATGTCGGCATTCTCTTCGCCGGGGACCCCGAAAATGTACTCCACCCCCTCAGCCTGGAGACACTGCACAAAGAGTTCAGCAGCGTTCATGGCATTTCTCCGGTAGGTAACTCGGTGATCCGACGTAACCAGGTCAGTGATCCGACGAAGGTGAGGATCTTGCACCAAGCGCGCTATCCTGCGCTAGAGGCAAGGCACCTATCGACACCGAGGCCAGCCGTTGAAACTGCTCGCAATCTCAGATCTGCATGTCCGGCACAAGGTCAACCGGAAGGCCGTAGAAGAGCTCTCGGCACGACCGGACGACTGGCTCATCCTCTGTGGTGACCTGGGCGAGAGCCCCGAGCACCTGCGCTTCGTCTTCGAGACCCTCGGACCACGCTTCAAGAAGCTTGTCTGGGTACCCGGCAACCACGAACTATGGAGCCGCTCGACCAGCGACAAGCGCGGCGAGGACCACTACCTCGCTCTGGTGGAGTTGTGTCGAGACCACGACGTGCTGTCCCCCGAGGACCCCTACCCCCTGTGGGAGGGCGAGGGTGGACCCGTCTACATCGTGCCGCTGTTCCTGCTCTATGACTACAGCTTCCGGCCGGCCGGCATGAGCCGCCAGGAGGGCCTCGCCTGGGCTGCGGAAGCCGGCCTCGTCTGCACCGACGAGTTCTACCTGCACCCACACCCTTACCCCAGTCGTCAGGCCTGGTGCCACGCCCGCGTCGAGCACAGCGAGGAGCGTCTCGCGAAGCTGCCCCAGGAGACCCCCAAAGTCCTTATCAACCACTTTCAGATGCGCTTTGAGCTCGCACGGCTACCCCGGGTGCCGCGCTTCTGCCTGTGGTGCGGAACCACCTTGACCGAAGACTGGCACACCCGCTGGAATGCCAAAGTGGTGGTTTCGGGACACCTGCACATGCGCTCCACGGACTGGCGTGACGGGGTGCGTTTCGAGGAGGTGGCCCTGGGCTACCCGCGCGACTGGAAGCAACGGCGAGGAATCGACTACTACGTGCGTGAAATCCTGCCCGGGCCCGAAACCGACCAACAGGGTGATGCAGGCCCGGTCTGGCACCGCTGAGGGGACTGCTTGAGCATCAAGACGACCCCCTGCATGCTAGGTTTAAGGACAGTCTGGAGGAACCCAATGGCCACCAACCAAGCGCTGCGGCTCCCCTGCCGCTTGTCGCTCATCCTCTTGCTCGCAACCAGCGCGCCGGGACTGGCCCTTGCCGGCACCTGGACCGACGACTTCGAAGACGACGTGCTGACCCCACCGTGGACCGAGATCGAAGGCAACAACAGCGAGTCCAGCGGTCAACTGCATGCTTCCGGCATGTCCGGCTCCACGCACGTCGGTCCGGCGGTCCATACCGTCGTGCCAGAGTTGTCTGGCGAGTCCCACGTCCACTTCTCGGGCACGGTCACCTCGAACGACGGCGGCAGCGGCTTCACCTTGAAGGCCGACGCGGTGACCGGCGACCGCTGCGGCATCTACATCTGGGCGAATGGCGGCGTCTGGTCGACTCATGACGACGACACCGAGACCTACCTCGGCCAGGCCCTGATCGGCCCCTCTGCCAACGCGCCAGCCTTGTTGGAAGCCGAACTGGACGGCACGACCGTGAGCTTGTTCCTGTACGGAGCCCCGGTGTGGAGCGGCACCGTCGAGGAGTGCAACTTCACAGGCGACGGCACGGTAGGGATCGAGGTGCACGTCGGACGCACCGCCCACTGGGATGACTTCAACGCCTCGTGGTACGAGTCAGACGGCGACGGCGACGGCTACTGTCCGGGCAACTTCTGCGAGGACCCGGCGGTCCTGCCGGGCGACTGCGACGACGCGGACGCGGCCAACTCCCCCGGCGGCACCGAGGTCTGTGACGGCCAGGACAACGATTGCGATGGCCTGGTCGACGACGCCGATCTGGATACCAGCGCCCAACCCAGCTGGTGGACGGACACCGACCTGGACGGCTACGGCGATCCCGCAACCGCCGTGCTGATCTGCATCCAACCAAGCGGCACCGTCTCCAACGGCGACGACTGCAACGACGGGGATGGCGCCATCAATCCGGGCCAGGCAGAAGCCTGCAACGCCATTGACGATGACTGCAGCGGCAATCCCGCTGCCGACGAGGTCGATGGCGACGGCGACGGCATGATGATCTGTGCCGGCGACTGTGATGACGGCAACCCACTGACCTACACCGGCGCAAGCGAGATCTGCGACGGCATCGACAACGACTGCAACAGCTCGGTGCCCGCCGACGAGGCCGACGACGATGCCGACGGCGTCATGGTCTGCCAGGGGGACTGCGACGACGGCAACCCGGCAGTGCATCCCGGAGCAAACGAGGCCTGCGATGGCCTCGACAACGACTGTGACGGCGCACCGTTACTCACCGAGGCCGACAGCGACTCCGACGGCTTCATGGTGTGTGCGGGCGATTGCAATGACAGCAACGACACGGTGCATCCCGGTGCACTCGAGGTGTGTGACGGGCTCGACAACGACTGTGACGGCACCTTGCCGAGCGACGAAGGCGACCAGGACTCCATCGGCGGCCTGGACTGTCACGACGGCGACGGCGACGGCTACACCGAGCTGGACGGCGACTGCAATGACACCCTCGTCACCGTGGCGCCCGGCCTTGCCGAGGTCTGCGACCTGCTCGACAACAACTGCGACGGCCAGGTCGACGAGGGGCTCGACAGCGATGGCGACGGCATCGCCGATTGCTTCGACGCCGAGGTCTGCGACGGGCTCGACAACAATGGTGACGGCGTGGTCGACGAGGGCTTCGATGTCGATGGCGACGGCATCACCACCTGCGAGTTCGACTGCGACGACCGGGAGCCCGCCGCGTTCCCCGGAAACCCGGAGATCTGCGACTCCATCGACAACGACTGCGACGAGGTCACCGACAACGCCCCCGACAGTGACGGCGACACCTTTGGTCCCTGCGACGGCGACTGCGACGACGACGAGCCGCTGACCTACCCCGGCGCCGACGAGGCCTGCGACAGCCCGGCCGACAACAACTGCGATGGCATACCCGGCAATGTCGATGACTTCGACGGCGACGGCGTCACCGGCTGCGACGGCGACTGCGATGACGACGACGAGGACATCCACCCCACCGCCGAAGAGCTCTGCGACAGCATCGACAACAACTGCCATGGCGTCATCGACGTAGGCTCCGATTGCTACCTGGACGGATCCTGCCGTTGCGCCGGCGACTGCGACGATGCGGTGGCGACGACCTTCCCCGGCGCCGAAGAGTTGTGCAACGGCGTCGACGACGACTGCGACGAGCTGGTCCCCGAGGACGAGACCGACGGGGACGAAGACGGCTTCCGCATCTGCGAGTTCGACTGCGACGACGAAGAGCCGAGCGCGTTCCCCGGTGCCGAGGAAACCTGCGACGACGCCATCGACCGCGACTGCGACGGCATCCCCGGCGATCAGGGTGACGATTGCGGCCCGGGTCCCGATGGCGAAGAGGAAGATGACCACAGCGTCAACCCCGGAGAGCTGCCGGAATGCGGTTGCTCCACGGTGCAGGGCAGCCAACCAGCAGGTCTGCAGGGCTGGCTACTGGGGCTGCTGACCTTGCTGCTGCCGATGGCCGTCAGCCGGCGACGGCGCTGATCAACCGAACTGCACGCCCGCAGCGAGGCCGGGCTTAGGGATCGGTGTCTGCACGACCGGCACCGAACAGGATCCAGGGGCGTCCACCGTCAGGCGGTGGATCCAGCCAACCGACGGGTTCCAGGTCGAGCGTATGAATGGCTCGGTCGACTCGCTCGGCACTGGCTGAGCCCGAGAATTCCACCTCCGAGGCGAAGCCCCAACGCACACACTGGCCATCACGTAGAGCCAGGGCACTGTTGTGGACCTCTCGTACGTCACCGCCTTCGGATGCGCCCTTCCAGGTGTTCTCTCCGCCGGGCAGCACGACGTAGCAGCCCGATGGCTCGAGGACCTCGTCGACCGAGCCGCGCAGGCCGCTCTGGTTTGCCTGCTCTGTCCAACGGGGCAGATAGCCGGCCTGGCCCGCCACGTAACGCCAACGAAGATCCAGCAGATCGCGGGCCGAGAGCACCGCAAATGGCACCAGGAACAGCACCGCGAGCAACTCAGCGGCAGGATGCGGGCTGCGTCGGGGAAGCTCGGGATGGTGCTCGTCCGCGCCGCCATTCCCCTGCCCCAGGGACGCACTGTCCAGCAAGCCCACCAGCGCCACGGCGAGCAGCGGCAGACCCAGCAGTGTCGCCGGCAGGAAGTGCCGTGCACCGATATCGATGAGGGAGATCGGCTGAAGCAGTGCCAGGAAGAAGCCCCCGGCCAGAACCGGCACGGCACGGCCGCCCGGCTGCCCCGGCCAGGCCAACGCCACCAGCACAACGGCGGCAAGCAATACCAACGGCCAGAACAACGGGCCACCGAGAGGAATATTGAGCAGGTTCTCCGCGACGATCGACCCATCCATCGTGAACGAATCCACCGGCAGGCGCGCCTTCTTACTGGACAACAGGCCGATCTGCAGCAGCAGGGCCGGCACGGCCAGCGCCAGTCGCCATCGGCCGCCGGAGCCCAGGTCACGACGCCAGTCCTCTCTTGTCGACACCAGCAATGCCGCCAGCACCACCGGCGTGAGCTCCAATCGCGTGCCGATGGCCAGCGCCCCCCACAGCAATGCAGCAGTGGGCTGGGCACGCAAGGCGAGCAGAACCACCAGCGCCCCCGGAATCAGTGCCGGCACCACGCAGTAGCCTGTCGCGGACCAACCGATCATTGGCACACACAGCAATGCCAGGCCGGCCGCTACCGTCCCCGCACTACGCGCACGCGTCAGACCTCCAGGCTTCAAATGCGAGAGCCTCGCTGCGGTCAGGGCGAGTAACCAGACCACAAAGCCCAGAGAGACCCGGTTCATGACGAGCCAGGCCTGCTGTGTGTGCTGTCCCGAATGCAGCTTTCCGAACAGCCAGGACAGGCCCAGGGGCACGGGCATGGTGCCGTAGGAGTGCAGGTCGTCAATCTCCGGCTTCCAGCCCAACAACAAGCTGCCGTAGGTGCCTTCATGACCGGCGAAGTGGTACGCGGACTGTGGCAGCAGCAGCGCAGTGCAAAGGGGCGCCAGCACAGCAAAGGACAGCGCCAACATCCCGGCCCGAGTGCCGGCGAGGGCGGCGCGTAGCTGCACAAAGGAGCCGCCCAGGACCAGCAGCAGGAGTAGCGGCTGGCTCCACAGGAACCACGAGGGCACGGTTTCTACAGGGACTTCCACAGGGAGAGGATAGCGCTCCCAGCCAGCCGGCGCGGAGCGGGCAAGAACCAGCGGCAGGACTTGACGAGAGAAGACACAAGCTCTACAAGTCTCGAAACTGAATGACTATTCATTTGGTAGTCATAGATGCCGGGTGAGACCCGAACAGCCCAGAAAGACCCCCATGTCCGAAGCCCAGATCATCGAGAACAAGAACCGCTCCGACGCCGAAGACGCGTCCATCGCCGTGGCCGAGGCGAGCCGCGAGCTCGACTGGAAGAGCAAGTCCTTCATGGCGTCCATTTTCATGGGCGACCTCGACCAGGGCATGACCTTCCCCTTCCCCGAGCAGGACGAAGAAGACAAGGCGATCGGCGACGAGATCTGTGCACGGGTCCGGGCCTGGGCGGAAGAGAACCTCGACGGCGAGGCAATTGACCGCGAACAACGGATCCCGGCTTCGGTCTTCAAGGGCCTCAACGACCTGGGACTGTGGGGCATCAAGATCCCCAAGAAGTACGGCGGTCTCGGCCTGTCGCAGACCAACTACATGCGCATCCTGTCTGTCATCAGCAGGTTCTGTGCCGCCACCTCCGGCACCCTCTCTGCACACCAGAGCATCGGCGTTCCCCAGCCACTGAAACTGTTCGGAACCGAAGCCCAGAAACAGAAGTACCTGCCGATGCTGGCCAACGGAGCCGTCTCGGCCTTCGGCCTGACCGAACCGCAGGTAGGCTCCGACCCCGCCAACATGTCGACCATCGCTACCCTCAGCGAGGACGGCAGTACCTGGACTCTCAATGGCTACAAGCTGTGGTGCACCAATGGCAACTTTGCCGACCTGCTGGTCGTCATGGCCAAGACCGGTGTTGATCAGCGGGGCAGCCGCGAGGTCAACCGCATCTCGGCGTTCATCGTCGAGACCAACGACCCGGGCATCGAGGTTTTGCATCGCTGCAATTTCCAGGGCATCCGCGGCATCGAGAACGGCATCCTTCGCTTTACCGACGTCAAAGTGCCGGCAGAGAACCTGCTCTGGGGCGAGGGCAAGGGCCTCCGGCTCGCTCTGACGACCCTCAACGACGGCCGCCTCGGCATCCCGGCAATTGCAGCTTCGGGCGCCATGGCAATGACCGACACTGCGACGCGGTGGGGCAAGAGCCGTCACCAGTGGGGCAAGTTCATCGGCGAACACGAGGCCGGTGCCGACATGATCGCGCGCATCGCTTCCACCGCCTATGCGATGGACACCATCGCCCGCTACGGCGCCGCCCTCTCGGACCGTGGCGACACGGACATCCGCATGGAAGCCGCCGCCGCGAAGCTGTTCAACAGCGAGCGTAGCTGGGAGGTCATCGACAAGGCCCTGCAATTCCGGGCCGGCCGCGGCTATGAAACTGCGACCTCGTTGAACGCGCGGGGTGAACAGGGAATTCCCGTCGAGCGAGCGATGCGCGATGCACGCATCAACCGCATCGTCGAGGGTACGACCCAGATCATGCACCTGTTCCTGGCGCGCGAAGCACTGGACAAGCACCTGCGCATGGCGGGCGCCCTCTTCAATCCCAAGTCGACGCTCGGAGACAAGCTGAGCACGGTGCTGAAGTGCGGCTTCTTTTACAGCGGCTGGTACACCCGGCTCCTGTTCGGCGGACTGTTGCGTTCCTTCGGCAACTTCAAGGGGCCTCTGAAGAGCCACATGAAGTGGATCGACAGGCGCTGCCGCAAGCTTGCCCGCGCGCTGTTCCACCAGATGGTCCTGCGAGGCCCGAAGCTCGAGATGAGGCAGCTCATCCTTGCCCGGGTGGTCGACATCGGCACGGAGCTGGCCGTGATGGCCTTGGTGGTGTCACGCGCCCAGACGGAGTCGAACCGGGGTGCCGGTGACGCAATGAACACCGCGCTGTACTTCCTCGACGACTCGAGGAGGCGTGTCGACAGCCTGTTTGCCGCCATCGGTGACAACAACGACAAGGCAGCCACAGCGCTTGCCCGCGAGCTCATGGACAGCGCCGAGGCCTTCCCCGACGCGAGGCCCTTCTCCGAGCTCAGCCCGCTACCCCGTGAGTACGGCAGCGAGCTCACCAGCGGCCGCAAGACCGACCGCGTGGACCTCGACGGCCCCGTCGAGCAGCCCAGGTCGAAGCCGGAGGCGAGTAGCGACGAACACCGCGTCGCCTGACCCCTTTGCACCGTTCCCCGAAGCCCGGAGCTGAGAAATCAGCCCCGGGCTTTCTTCTTGGCAAGGGAGCGGCCAGAGTGTTGCAGCCAAGCCATGCACGAGTTCAAGGCCCTCTGGAAGCTCGCCTTCCCGATCATCATCTCCCAGGTCGGCTTCTTCGGAATGGGCTTGGTCGACACGCTGCTGGTCGGCCCAATGGGCGCCGAAGAGTTGTCGGCCCTGGCGCTGGGCAACACCTTCTTCTTCGGCATCATGATCCTCGGCATCGGCCTGATGATGGG
>CAZBDA010000131.1:0-13721 GCA_964490445.1 uncultured Rickettsiales bacterium
ATAGCTGACCGAAAGGATCTTAATCATGGCTATCGAGCGTGCTGACGTAATTGACTACATCAAGAATCTGACCGTTCTCGAGCTCTCAGAGCTCGTGAAGGAGTTGGAAGACACCCTGGGCGTTTCCGCCGCCGCTCCGATGGCAATGGGCATGATGCCCGCCGCCGGCGCAGGTGGTGCTGCTGAGGAGCAGACCGAGTTCGATGTCGAGCTCACTGCTGCCGGCGACAAGAAGATCCAGGCAATCAAGGTGGGCCGCGAGGTCACCGGCCTCGGCCTCAAGGAGGCCAAGGAGTTTGTCGAGAGTGCTCCGAAAGTGGTTAAGGAGGGACTCTCGAAAGAAGAGGCCGACGAGCTCAAGGAGAAGCTCGAGGCTTCCGGCGCCTCCGTCACCATCAAGTAGTGACACAACCAGCTCTGGGGCTGCTTTTGGCCGCCCCGGAGCTGGATTCTTCCTCCAGCCACTCGCTTGTGGGTGACTGGTTTTTGGCCCTACCGGATTCCCGGTGGGCCCGTTCCGGGGCTTCGGGTAGCCCCTGGAATGTTCAGGCTCTGACCCGATTCGGTACTGAAACCGAACTGGAGATGCAATGGCGACTCCGCTGCTGGCGAACAACTCTCGCTTTCGACGCTCCTTCGAGAAGATCAAGAAGGTAGTTCATGTCGAGAATCTAATCGCAATTCAGAAGAAGTCCTACGGGCGCTTCCTGCAGGCTGACGCCGAGCCTGGTAAGCGCGAGAGTCGAGGGCTGCAGGCTGTGTTCAACAGCGTGTTCCCCATCGAGGATTTCAACAAGACTGCCAGCCTGCAGTTTGTTGCCTATACCTTCGAGAAGCCGAAGTACTCCGAGGACGAGTGCCGCCAGCGCGGTATGACGTACGCGGCGCCCCTCAAGGTCACTGTGCGCCTGGTCGTGTGGGACATCGACGAGGAGACGGAGTCACAGAATATCCGCGACATCAAGGAACAGGAGGTCTACTTCGGTGAGCTGCCGATCATGACCGAGACCGGTACCTTCATCGTCAACGGTACCGAGCGAGTCGTGGTCAGCCAGTTGCATCGTTCTCCTGGCGTGTTCTTTGACCACCAGAACAAGACGACCTACTCCGGTAAGGTCATCTTCTCGGCGCGGATCATCCCCAATCGCGGTTCCTGGATCGACTTCGAGTTCGACACCAAGGATATCCTGTACGTGCGTATCGATCGCCGCCGCAAGCTGCCGGCGACCGTGCTTCTGCGGGCTCTCGGTCACGACACCGAGCAGATCCTCAACTACTTCTACGAGACTGAGGTCGTCCATGTGCGACCCGACTCTCTGACCAAGGACTTCAACCCCGAGTTGCTCCTGGGACAGAAGACCAACGTTGCCATCAAGGACGGCGGCAAGGTCGTAGTGAAGGAAGGCAAGAAGGTCACTCGCGCGGCGATCAAGAAGCTGAAGGCTGCGGAAGTCACCGAGATCCCGATTCTCGACGACGACCTGGTAGCTGCGGACAGTCCGGCTGGTGCTCGGGTCGCTGCCCACGATGTCGTCGATATGAATACCGGTGAGATCATTGTCGAGACCAACGAGAGCCTGACTCCAGAATCGCTGCAGGCGATTCGAGAGCGTGGGATCGAAGAGGTCGAGGTCCTGTTCATCGACAACGTCAATGTCGGCTCGTTCCTGCGAGATACGTTGCTGGTGGACAAGATCGAGACCACCGAGGCCGCGATCATCGAGATTTACCGGCGCCTGCGTCCGGGAGATCCACCGACTTACGAGACGGCCCTGGCCTTCTTCGAAAACCTTTTCTTCAACGAGGAGCGCTACGACCTCAGTCGGGTCGGTCGCCTCAAGCTCAACCACAAGCTGAACCTGGAAGTGCCCCTGGAGCAGACCACGCTGACGCGCGAGGATATCATGCGCACCGTGGGTTATCTCATCAACCTGCGCGATGGACGCGGGGAAGTGGATGACATCGACCACCTCGGTAATCGCCGCGTGCGTCCGGTGGGTGAGCTTCTCGAGAACCAGTTCCGGATCGGCCTGGTCCGCATGGAGAAGGCCATCAAGGAGCGCATGAGTCTCGCTGAAATCGAGACCCTGATGCCCCACGATCTGATCAACGCCAAGCCCGTCTCGGCGGTTCTCAAGGAGTTTTTCGGTTCCAGCCAGCTGTCGCAGTTCATGGACCAGACCAATCCGCTGTCGGAAGTGACGCACAAGCGTCGCCTCTCGGCGCTCGGCCCTGGTGGCCTGACACGGGAGCGGGCCGGCTTCGACGTGCGTGATGTGCATGCGACTCACTACGGTCGGATCTGCCCCATCGAGACCCCTGAAGGCCCGAACATCGGCCTGATCGCGTCGCTGTCGACCTATGCGCGGGTCAATGAGTTCGGCTTCATCGAGACACCGTATCGACTGGTCTCGGACAGCAAGGTCTCCGAAACCGTGCGTTACCACTCGGCTCTCGAGGAAGAGGGGCAGATCATCGCCCAGGCCAACGCCAACATCGGCAAGGGTGGCAAACTGACCGCCGATCGAGTCTCGGCCCGCAACAGCGGTGACTTCTGTCTGGTCACCCCTGCTGAGATCGACCTGATGGACGTCAGCCCCAACCAGTTGGTGTCCGTGGCAACCTCGCTGATTCCGTTCCTCGAACACGACGACGCCAACCGTGCGCTGATGGGTTCCAACATGCAGCGCCAGGCGGTGCCGCTGATTCGGACCCAGGCTCCCTTTGTGGGAACCGGTCTCGAGAAGCACGTTGCGCAGGATTCCGGCGTGACGCTGGTAACGCGGCGCAGCGGCGTTGTCGATTCGGTTGATGCCACCCGTATCGTCGTCAAGACCGACGACCTCGGCGGTGAAATCGGCTCCGAGGTCGATATCTACAACCTGATCAAGTTCCGTCGCTCGAATCAGAGCACCTCGGTCAACCAGAAGCCGCTCGTTCGTAAGGGCGACCTGCTCGAGGTTGGCGACGTCATCGCCGACGGTCCTTCTACGGACACCGGCGAACTGGCTCTCGGCGCAAATGTGCTGGTCGCGTTCATGCCGTGGGGTGGTTACAACTTCGAGGACTCGATTCTCATCTCCCAGCGTCTCGTCAAGGACGACGTGTTCACCTCGATCCACATCGAGGAGTTCGAGCTTGCGTCCCGCGATACCAAGCTGGGCAAGGAAGAGATCACCCGCGACATTCCCAATGTCGGCGAGGAAGCCCTCAAGGACCTCGACGAGAGCGGCATCATCCGCATTGGCGCGGAAGTCAATCCGAGCGACATCCTGGTCGGCAAGATCACGCCGAAGGGTGAAACCCAGTTGTCTCCCGAAGAGAAGCTCCTGCGAGCCATCTTTGGCGAGAAGGCCGGTGATGTACGAGACACCTCGCTGAAGGTGCCGCCGGGAGTGACGGGCACCGTCATCGCCGCGCAGATCTTCAGTCGCGAGGGTGTCGAGCGCGACGAGCGAGCCAAGCAGATCCAGGCGTCCGAGACGGCGCGGATCCTGCGTGACCAGGACGAGGAGATGCGAACGCTCATCTCGTCGGCCGAGCGCAAGTTGGTGCGTATCCTCTAGGGCCAGAAGTCGGCAGCCGAGATCACTGATGATGGTGATGTCTTGGTGAAGAAGGGTCAGTCCTTCACCGAGGCTCTGGTCCAGTCGTTGCCCATCTCGCTGTGGCAGGAAATCTCAGTTGCCGGTGGCCAGGAGGTCGAGGACGAGGTCTTCCGCCTTATCGATGCCGTTCGCGAGCAACTGGAACTTGCCGAGATGGTGTTCGGCACTCGTATCGAGCGTCTCAGCCAGGGCGACGAGTTGCCGCCGGGTGTGATCAAGCTGGTCAAGATCTATGTCGCCATCAAGCGCAAGCTGTCGGTGGGGGACAAGATGGCCGGTCGCCACGGCAACAAGGGTGTCATCTCGCAGGTGCTGCCTGTCGAGGACATGCCTTATATGCCCGATGGACGTCCGGTGGACCTGGTGCTCAACCCACTGGGTGTGCCGTCTCGAATGAACGTCGGTCAGATCCTCGAGGTGCACCTCGGTTGGGCCGCCAAGGGCATTCTCAACCAGTTGGATGAGGCTCTTGACCAGGGCGACGACGCCGCTTCTCTACGCGCCTATATGCTCGAGGTGTTCAAGGACCACGAGACGGTGCAGAAGTTCCTTCCCGACGCGAGCGCCGACGAGGTCCTCTCTTTCGCCAAGCGTTGTGCAAAGAAGGGCATCTTCTTTGCGACTCCCGTCTTTGAGGGTGCCGCAGAAGAGGAAATCCGCGAGCAACTGACTCTGGCCGGCCTTCCGACCAAGGGACAGGTCACCCTGTTTGACGGCCGCACCGGCGAGCCGTTCGACCAGGAAGTCACTGTGGGCATCATGTACATGCTCAAGTTGCATCACCTGGTCGATGACAAGATCCATGCCCGGAGCATTGGTCCCTACAGTCTCGTCACACAGCAGCCGCTGGGTGGTAAGGCGCAGTTCGGTGGGCAGCGTCTCGGTGAAATGGAGGTCTGGGCACTGGAGGCCTATGGCGCCGCTTATGGCCTTCAGGAGTTCCTGACGGTCAAGTCTGACGACGTGGTTGGCCGCACCCGCATGTATGAATCCATCGTCAAGGGCGAGAACGTCTTGGAGGCCGGCTTGCCCGAGTCCTTCAACGTCCTCATCAAGGAACTGCAGTCCCTTGCCCTGGACGTAACCCTGATTGAAGACAAGTCCGAGGGACTGGTGCTCTAGGGCCCGGTACCTGATTTCTAGTTTTTTGAGAAAACCTGAGCAGCGACGCACGACGCGTTACTGGAACAACTGACCGGAGGGTCCCCCCTTGCGCGACCTCTACAGTCTTTTTGAGAAGCCGAAGAGCCCCCTGAGCTACTCGGCGGTCAAGATTGCAATCGCCAGCCCCGAAAAGATCCGTTCGTGGTCATTCGGCGAGGTGAAAAAGCCTGAGACCATCAACTACCGCACCTTCAAGCCGGAGCGGGATGGCCTGTTCTGCGCCCGCATCTTTGGTCCCGTCAAGGACTACGAGTGCAACTGCGGCAAGTACAAGCGGATGAAGCACCGCGGCATTACCTGTGAGAAGTGTGGTGTCGAGGTCATTCAGAGCAAGGTCCGTCGGGATCGCCTCGGCCACATCGCCCTGGCAACTCCTGTGGCCCACATCTGGTTCCTCAAGAGCCTGCCGAGCCGCATCGGTAACCTGCTGGACGTCAGCCTCAAGGAGCTGGAGCGGGTGCTGTACTGCGAGTCCTACATCGTCACCGATCCAGGTGCCACTACCCTCGAGGTTGGTTCAGTCCTCAGCGAGGACGAGTTCCAGGATGCTCTCGCCGAGTTCGGCTGGGACACCTTCGAGGTGGGCATGGGCGGCGAGGTCATCCGCAAGAAGCTCAGTGAGCTCGACTGCGAGGCGCTGAGCGTGGAGCTGCGCGAGCAGTTGCGTAACGCCACCTCAGAGGCTGCCCGCAAGAAGATCAGCAAGCGTCTCAAGACGGTTGCTGCCATCCGCGACTCGGGCAATCGTCCCGAGTGGCTGATGCTCGAGGTCGTGCCGGTACTCCCCCCCGACCTGCGTCCCCTGGTGCCCCTCGATGGCGGTCGTTTCGCTACCAGCGATCTCAACGACCTCTACCGCCGCGTCATCAACCGCAACAATCGGCTCAAGCGCCTGCAGGAGCTGAGTGCTCCCGAGATCATCGTGCGCAACGAGAAGCGCATGCTCCAGGAGGCCGTCGACGCCCTGTTCGACAACGGCCGCCGCGGCAAGACCTTCACCGGTCCGAACAAGCGTCCGCTTCGCTCCCTGTCCGACATGCTCAAGGGCAAGCAGGGCCGCTTCCGTCAGAACCTGCTCGGCAAGCGCGTCGACTATTCGGGCCGTTCGGTCATCGTGACCGGCCCCGAACTCAAGCTGCACCAGTGCGGCCTGCCCAAGAAGATGGCGCTCGAGCTGTTCAAGCCGTTCATCTACAACAAGCTCGAAGAGCGCGGCTACGTCACGACGATCAAGGCCGCCAAGAAGATGGTGGAGAAGCAGAGCGCCGAGGTCTGGGACATCCTGGACGAGGTGATTCGCGAGCACCCCGTGCTGCTCAACCGTGCTCCGACCCTGCACCGCCTCGGCGTCCAGGCCTTCGAGCCCGTCCTCATTGAGGGCAAGGCGATCAACCTGCACCCGTTGGTATGTACGGCCTTCAACGCCGACTTCGACGGCGATCAGATGGCTGTCCATCTGCCTCTGTCTATCGAGGCTCAGATCGAGGCTCGGGTGCTGATGATGTCGACCAACAACATCCTCAGTCCCGCCAATGGGCGTCCGATCATCCAGCCGTCGCAGGACATCGTTCTGGGTGCCTACTACATGACCCGTATTGCGATGTTCCGTCCAGGTGGCTTTGACAATGAGCTGGCAGAGCAGGCAGCCAAGGATGGCAAGCCCTACTTCTCGGGTCTGTACGGATCTCCGGCCGAGGTTCGACTTGCCTACGATGCCGGCGCGCTCGATCTGCACGCTGCCATTCGGGTGCGCATGGATCGCGACCTGGCCGAGACCGGTCGGGTCGGTGACCGTCCCGACGACATGGACACCATCATGGTGGACACGTCCTGTGGTCGGGTCCTGTTCTACGAGATCGTTCCCCAGGAGCTTGCCTTCGAGTTGGTCAACCGGACTCTCGACAAGGGCGCACTCGGTCAACTGATCGATCGATGCTTCCGCATTGCCGGTCCCAAGTCGACCGTGCTACTGGCCGACGCGTTGATGGTGCTCGGCTTCGAGGAGTCCACCCGCGCAGGGGTCTCCATCTGTATCGGCGACATGCGTACGCCGTCCAAGAAGGACGAATTACTCGAGGGCGCCTTCGCAGAGGTGAGTGAGACCGAGGACCAATACGCTGAGGGTCTGATCACCGTCGGCGAGAAGTACAACAAGGTCGTCGACATCTGGGCCAAGGTGACCGAAGAGATCTCCAGCCAGATGATCGAAGAGTTGGCTACTGAAGAGGTCATCTCGAGCGATGGTGGTCGGACTCGTAAGCAGCAGTCCTTCAACTCCATCTACATGATGGTGGACTCCGGTGCTCGTGGTTCCAACACCCAGGTCCGTCAGCTCGCCGGCATGCGCGGCCTCATGGCCAAGCCGTCGGGAGAGATCATCGAGACGCCCATCACCGCGAACTTCCGCGAGGGCTTGACGGTGTTGCAGTACTTCATCTCGACCCACGGTGCTCGCAAGGGTCTCGCCGATACCGCGTTGAAGACAGCCAACTCCGGGTACCTGACCCGTCGGCTGGTCGACGTCGTCCAGGACTTCATCGTCTCTGGTCAGGATTGCGAGACCGAGGACGGAATCTGGGTGCACTCTCTGGTCGAGGCTGGTGAGGTCATCGAGCCTCTCGCCGAGCGCGTCCTGGGACGCGTTGCTGCGGAGGATCTGTGTGATCCCCATACCGGAGAGGTCATTCTCAGCCGCAACGGCATGATTGATGAGGTGGTCGTCGACCAGATTGAAGAGGCCGGCATTGACCGGATCTTCATTCGCAGCACGCTTACCTGCGAGTTGCGCCGGGGCGTCTGTGTCACCTGCTACGGTCGTGACCTGGCGCGGGGCAAGCTGGTCAACGTGGGCGAGGCCATCGGCGTCATCGCGGCTCAGTCAATTGGCGAGCCGGGAACCCAGTTGACCATGCGTACCTTCCACATCGGTGGTGCTGCCGCCTCCCGTTCCGTGCAGACCACTCAGACAGCTCGCGGTAGTGGTGGGGTCCGGTATCTCAACGTGCGCACGACCCTGAACCGGGACGGCAAGCTCGTGGTGATGAATCGCAACGGTGAACTCGTCATCCACGACGAGACCGGTCGCGAAAAGGAGAAGTACGCACTGACCTACGGTGCCCAGTTGGCAGTCAAGGATGGCGACAGGGTCGCTTCCGGCGACCTGCTGGCCGAGTGGGAACCCTTTGCCACTCCGGTATTGGCCGAGGCTGAGGGCAAGGTCTATTTCGTGGACGTGATCGAGGGCTCGACCATGCAGGAGCAGGTCGATGAGTTCACCGGCATTAATCGCAAGGTGATCATCGAGAGCCGTGATGCCACGCTGAAACCACGTGTCGTGATCAAGGTGGGCAAGAGCGAGTCGGTCTACCATCTGCCTGTGTCCGCCAACCTCTCCGTCGACGACGGTGGCGAAGCGGTCCCCGGTGACATCCTCGCGCGCATCCCGCGTGAAGCTGTCAAGACCAAGGACATTACCGGTGGTCTGCCCCGCGTTGCGGAATTGTTCGAAGCGCGCAAGCCCCGCGATGTTGCCGTGATCACCGAGATCGACGGTTATGTTTCCTTCGGCAAGGACTACAAGGGCAAGCGCCGCGTGGTCGTTACCCCCGAGGGTGAGGCTGAGCCGCAGGAATACTTGATTCCCAAGGGCAAGCACGTGTCTGTCCGTGAGGGTGACTTCGTGCGTGCCGGCAATCCCCTGATGGATGGATCTTCCAACCCCCACGACCTGCTTCGGGTCAAGGGTGAGAAGGTGTTGGCCAGCTACCTCGTGGACGAGGTGCAGGAGGTCTACCGACTGCAGGGCGTGAAGATCAACGACAAGCACATCGAGGTGATTTGTCGGCAGATGTTGCGCCGTGTCCGCGTTCGCCGTCCGGGTGCCTCGGAGTTTCTCGTCGACGAGACGGTCGACAAGACGATCTTCGAGGAGGCCAACCGCGTGCTGGTGGAGCAGGGACTCGACCCCGCCATCGCCGAGCCGGCGTTGCTCGGAATCACCAAGGCCAGCCTTTCGACGGACTCCTTCATCTCGGCGGCCTCCTTCCAGGAGACCACTCGGGTGCTTACCGAAGCTGCCCTCGGCGGCAAGGTGGACTACCTGCGAGGCCTCAAGGAGAACGTCATCATGGGCCGTCTCATCCCCGCAGGTACCGGCTACAGCAGTTACCAGCAACTGGGTCGGGAGCAGCCTGCTCCTGCTCCCGAGGCGGTAGGGACAAGCAAGGTCAGCGCGGAGGTCGCAGCCTCCTGATCAACCAAGGAAGCCTCTCTGTTCTTGACAGAGGGGAAGGGACAAACTAGTTTCGCGCGGTTTCGCGCTCAGCTGCTTGTGAAGAGCGTTGAGCGTGACCGCCTGGGAAAGAGGCCCGAAGGGGCCGGGAGAGGAACGGCAGATGCCGACGATCAATCAACTGGTCCGTAAGGGACGCAAGAGTCGCCAGGGCCGCTCCGCGTCGCCGGCGCTGAAGAGTTGCCCGCAGAAGCGTGGCGTCTGCGTTCGCGTCTACACCACGACCCCCAAGAAGCCCAACTCCGCACTGCGCAAGGTGGCTCGTGTCCGCCTCACCAACGGCCTCGAGGTGACCTCGTACATTCCCGGCGAGGGTCACAACCTGCAGGAGCACTCTGTCGTGCTCATTCGCGGTGGCCGAGTCAAGGACCTGCCGGGTGTTCGCTATCACATTGTCCGCGGCGTCCTCGACTCCGTGGGTGTCTCCGAGCGGCGCCAGAGCCGTTCGAAGTACGGCGCCAAGCGTCCCAAGCAGTAGGCCGGAAAGGACCGACCCATGCCCCGTCGTCGCGAAGTACAGAAGCGTAAGATCATCCCGGATCCCAAGTACAACGAGGTGTTGATTGCCAAGTTCATCAACACGCTGATGTATGACGGCAAGCGTTCGACTGCAGAGCGTATTGTCTATGGCGCCCTGTCGCTGGTCGAAGAGAAGAAGGGCGATGACCCGGTCAAGGTCTTCAAGAAGGCCCTCGAAAACGTCCAGCCAATGGTCGAGGTGAAGAGCCGCCGAGTCGGTGGTGCCACCTACCAGGTCCCCGTCGAGATCCCCGGCTCCCGGCGGATGGCTCTCGCCATGCGTTGGGTTCGAAACTACGCTCGTACCCGCGCCGGAATTTCCATGATCGATAGGCTCGCCAACGAGTTGATGGATGCTTCCGAGGGGCGTGGCGCCGCGGTCAAGAAGCGCGAAGATACGCACAAGATGGCCGAGGCCAACAAGGCCTTCGCACATTATCGCTGGTAGGGTCTGCCCTCCCAGCCTACCCGGGTGCTGAGCCCGTTCGAGGGCTCTGATGGTTTCTCTCGATCTTGTTCGCAACATCGGGATCATGGCCCACATTGATGCGGGCAAGACAACCACGACCGAGCGCATCCTCTATTACTGCGGCCGCTCCCACAAGATGGGCGAGGTCCATGACGGCACCGCCGCGATGGACTGGATGGACCAGGAGCAGGAGCGCGGAATCACCATCACGTCGGCAGCTACCACCTGCTTCTGGCGCGAATTCCAGATCAACATCATCGATACCCCCGGACACGTTGACTTCACGGTCGAGGTCGAGCGGTCGCTGCGTGTCCTCGACGGCGCGATCGCACTGTTCTCAGCGGTCGAGGGGGTAGAGGCTCAGTCCGAGACAGTCTGGCGGCAGGCCGAGAAGTACCAGGTGCCGCGCATTGCCTTCGTCAACAAGATGGATCGGGTCGGTGCGGACTTCCCAGCGGTTCTGCAGCAGATGGCGGAGCAGCTGGCGACTCGTCCGATCGCATTCCAGATCCCCCTCGGCAAGGAAGAGCACTTCCGCGGCGTCATCGACCTGCTGAGAGGGAAGGCGGTCGTGTTTGACGAGGAGTCTCTGGGCATCGAGTGGTCTGAAGAGGCTATCCCCGCCGAGTTTGAAGAGGAGTACCGGCAGCGCCGAGAGCAACTGCTGGAGGCCATTGTCGAAGCGGATGATGAGCTGACGATGCGCTATCTCGACGGCGAGGAACTGTCGCTGGAGGAGTTGCAGTCCGCTGCACGACAGGCCGTGCTCGAGGATAGGTTCGTTCCAGTGTTCTGTGGCAGCGCGTTCAAGAACAAGGGAGTGCAGCCGCTCCTCGATGCAGTGGTCGATTACCTGCCGGCACCCGTCGACAAGCCTGCCGTGGTTGGCATGAACCCCAAGGACGAGTCGACCCGGGTCGAACGGGAGCCCGATGCCGACGGCCCGTTTTCGGCACTTGTCTTCAAGATCATGTTCGACTCCTATGTTGGCAGTCTCAGCTACCTGCGGGTCTATTCGGGAACGGCCCGGGTTGGCAGCGTGCTGTGGAACTCGACCCGCGATCGCAAGGAGCGCTTTGCACGGCTATTGCTGATGCACGCCAATAAGCGTGAAGACGTGAAGGAAATTGGCCCTGGTGACATCGTGGCGGCGGTGGGGCTCAAGTTCACCACGACCGGCGATACCCTCACTGCCAAGGGCTCTCCTATCATTCTCGAGTCCATGGATTTCCCTGATCCTGTCATCGACATCGCGATTGAGCCGCGCACCAAGGCCGACCAGGACAAGCTGGGCCAGGCCCTGCAGAAGTTGGCGATGGAGGATCCCACGTTCAGCACCAGGGTGGATGGGGAGTCGGGCCAGCTGCTGTTGTCTGGCATGGGTGAACTGCACCTCGAGATCCTGGTCGATCGTCTCAAGCGAGAGCACAACGTGGATGCCAAGGTCGGCCGGCCGATGGTGTCCTACCGTGAGACTCTGACCCGCGACGCCGAGGGCGAAGCGAAGTTCGTGCGCCAGACGGGTGGGCGCGGGCAGTACGGTCACGTCAAGCTTCGGGTCTCGCCCCTCGCTCGCGGCATCGGTTTCGAGTTCGAAGACGAGAGCAAGGTCACGGAAATTCCCCGCGAATTCATCCCATCGATTCGAGCAGGCATCGAGGAAGCGCTGGAGCGAGGCCAATTGGCCGACTTCCCGCTGTGCGATCTGAAGGTCGTGCTGCTTGGCGGTAGCTCGCACGAGGTGGATTCCAGCGAGGTGTCCTTCAAGGTGGCCGCCTCGATGGCCTTTGCGGACGCTTGTGGCAAGGCTGTTCCGGTCTTGATGGAGCCGCACATGGCGCTCAACGTCACGGTGCCCGAGGAGTACCTCGGCGCGGTCATTGGTGACCTCAATGCTCGCCGCGGCAAGGTAGGTGCGATGAGCCAGCGCGGCGGCCGGCAGATCGTTGATGCCGAGGTTCCCCTCGCCGAATTGTTTGGTTACGTCGGCGATCTACGGAGCCTGACGCAGGGGCGAGGCGACAAGTCTATGCAGTTCCTCGGCTTCGAGCTCTGCCCAAAGGGTGTGCAGGACGCCGTAGTTCAGCGTCTGCGTGGCGGCTACTAGCTGAGCCCCTCGGTGAGGCCAGGTTGGCAAAAAACCACGAATCTTCCTTGACGAATGGGGGCCCCTTCGTCATATTCCGCGTCCGCGAGGGAGTAGCCCGTCGTCTGCGGCGCCCAGGAAGCCCCGGTTCACCGGAATTTCTGGTCTCCGAATTTAGGACTGGACGAGTCACGGGTTCCAACGCAACCAGGAAGTGAACCGAGGACCATAGGCCTCGCAGCACTTCGAAAAATAGTTCGTCGCCGCCGGACGTGTGGCTGGGAGTGTCCTGACTCCAGTCCATTGCGCCCGGCGAAGTCTTGCCCGGAGGGGGAATCCCCTTCGGATCATTCGAGTCCCTCGGTGGGACGGAGGAAGAGATGGCTAAAGAGAAGTTTATTCGTGACAAGCCTCACGTAAACATCGGCACCATCGGTCACGTTGACCATGGCAAGACGACGCTGACGGCAGCGATCACCCGGATCCAGTCGATTCGGGGCTTCGCTGACTTCACTGCGTTCGACGAGATCGACAAGGCTCCCGAGGAGAAGGCCCGCGGCATCACGATCGCGACGGCCCACGTGGAGTACCAGACGGAGAATCGTCACTACGCGCACGTGGATTGCCCCGGACACGCCGACTACGTGAAGAACATGATCACGGGTGCGGCTCAGATGGACGGCGCGATCCTGGTGGTTTCCGCGGCAGACGGCCCGATGCCCCAGACTCGCGAGCACATCCTCCTGGCTCGCCAGGTGGGTGTTCCTCACATCGTGGTGTTCATGAACAAGACCGACCAGCTGGACGACGATGAGTTGTTGGAGTTGGTGGATCTCGAGATTCGCGAGTTGCTGGACAAGTACGAGTTCCCCGGTGACGACACTCCGGTAATTCGTGGCAGCGCGTTGCTTGCTCTTGAGAAGGGCACCGGTGCCGAGGATGACGCAGCGACCATGCCGATCATCGAGTTGATGAAGGCCTGCGACGAGTACATCCCCGAGCCCGAGCGTGACCTGGACCTTCCGTTCCTGATGCCTGTAGAGGACGTGTTCACGATTTCTGGTCGTGGCACGGTAGCTACCGGTCGTATCGAGCGCGGCATCCTGCACGTGGGTGACGAGATCGAGATCGTGGGGATCCGCGAGACGACGAAGACGACCTGCACAGGCGTCGAGATGTTCCGCAAGCTTCTCGACCAGGGTCAGGCTGGCGATAACGTGGGCGCCCTTCTTCGTGGCGTGAAGCGTACTGACATCGAGCGTGGCCAGGTCCTGGCACACCCGGGGTCGACGACTCCTCACACGAAGTTCGACGCCAAGGTGTACTGCCTGACCAAGGAAGAGGGCGGTCGCCACAAGCCGTTTTTCAAGGGCTATCGCCCACAGTTTTATTTCCGCACGACGGATGTGACGGGTTCCATCGAGTTGCCTGCGGGCGTCGAGATGGTCATGCCCGGAGATGACATCGACGTGAAGGTGGAGTTGATCACGCCCATCGCCATGGAGGAGGGGCTTCGCTTCGCCATCCGTGAGGGTGGTCGTACCATCGGCGCCGGCGTCGTCGCCAAGATCCACGAGTAGGAGT